>NZ_BDQK01000016.1 GCF_003864295.1 Aphanothece sacrum FPU1
TAAGTCTAGGGGTTTATTATTTAAGACATTAAGTGCATAACTCCAAGACTAAATGATCGAACAGCATCCGAACGCCTTTAGATGCTGTTTTTAGTCTTAACAACCTGATGGTGTTCCTTTCCTTTGCGGGTCGTGCATCCACATAAAAGTCTTTTTTAAGACATCATTATTCTTCTTCCTTTTGTGGTTCACTCTAGTAATATCCATTGCCACAACGTCTTACGGCACAAGTCAGAACCAAACCTAACCTTTTTTTCTTGCTTCTTGCCGCTTGATGACTCAGTAGGCGCAACCCCTAACATTTTCTCAAATCTACGTCTTGATAAATACCTTTTAGTGTATTTATTCTTGCTGCGTTTGGTCGCTGGTTTAAAGACTACAATCGGCTTGTTATCTTCATCTAAGAAATTCTCAAACGGATAAATTTGACCAATTAAAATTGCTTGCTGTCTTTTTCCAAATCCAAACTTAATTAACACTTTTAAGTAAGGTTTAAACCGTTCATCTTGCATCAATTCGGTTAACTCTTGCTCTATTTCTATTTCTTCTGATTGAAGGTCAATTAACCGTTTAGCGTGCTTTCTGACCGTATCAGTTAACCCTAACCCTATCGTCTTGGAGTATAGATTATCGTACCGTTTCCAAGGTCTTAAACCCGCTAACCATCGATAAAAGATAGGCACAGTATAACCACGTCTACCCACTACTTGACTACTAATTTCTGGGAATTGCCATGATAAATCTTGGCGCATTCGATTAATAATCGGATTTTGTACCCGATTAAGATGCTCAAGTCTTAAACTTAATTCCCTAACTCGTTGGGTGACTTTATCTCGGATGATCAAGAATTTCTTCGGTCGCTCTAGGTTACTTAACCCATAATGCGCCAACGCAAAAGCATCTGTCTCGTCTTCCTTATCGGGTAAACCCAGATGATCTCGATGCGTCGTTAGGGCGTTATGTCCTATCAGTCTAACCTCAATGCCGTGATCAATCAAAACCGTTGACCATATTTTAGAGTAATTAACTCCTGTTGGTTCTAAAACCGCAATGTCAGGTTTTAAGGCAAGTAACGCTTTAACATCGGCGGAATTAGCCTCAAAATGATGATAAAGACTTCGATCTATATAAAATTGTCTAGGTTCACTCGGCAGCGCGTCAAGTAGACAACAGACTGCCGTTCCGTTGCCAATGTCCATACCAAGGACTCTCATAGTTTTAATCAGGTGATAGTGAATATTCCAAACACCCCAAACCAAAAGCCGATGAATCACCCAAAAGCCCTAACAAAAAGTGAGCCTATTTCCCTGTTACAGCCGTTTTAGCTTAAGCATGACTCAAGCTAACTGATTTGAGCATTCCGTTAAAACTGTCCGAGCCGACGAAGTTTAAAAAGCCGAAGCCTGCTTCAGTCCTACAGCCCTAAAACAGTCCTAAACAGAAAGACGGGAAGGTTTGGAAGCTTCCCATTATGTCCCCAAAAGTTAGGGAACATTTCAACTAGTAGCTAACCAGTCTCATCAGATGGGAGAGCGATCGCACTCAACTTTATCAGTAAGTTTGTCCCTAGTGAATTGTTTCAAATTGTAACAATCACTTAGTTAGTAATTACTTATTGTTATTGATGTGAAACTTCATCAATTGTTCAATAACAATTTGACGTTCTTTGTCAGAAAAGATGCGAGGGGAACCATTTCTTAATTTAAGTCGTATAAATTCCCCATCATCGTTAACTTCTGCTATCTCAAAGGTGTTAATCATAGTGAAGCATTCCTTCTCTTTAACTGTGTAAGGAATTAGAACAAATTGAGGTATGGATAGATTAATATCAGTCATTTTGTGTTATCATCAAAATAGGTTTAAACAATTAAACGAAAGGACGTTTGAGTATCCCTCACTGTAACTTGCAAAATTAATTCAGTGAGGGATTTATTATTCCTTATGTCTCGTTAAATTCTTGGTTAAAGTACCCTTTTTAATCTCCTCATAGAAAGTTTTTAACTCCTCACAATTTTCGGTCAAAAATTCTGTAAATGAGTCACTAGCATCTTTTATTAAACACAGATGATATTCTTCAAAAGCCTTTGAAGCAATTGCTAGACAACAAGACACATTAACTAAGTGTAATTGAGTGTAATTGAAAGAGACCTTAAAATTGTCTTTGTTAAGCGTTGCTTGTTTAAAGACTAATTGTTTAAAGTATTCCAATTCGATATCAATTTTCTCTAAGGATCGAGAAAGAACCATTCTTAAAGATGTGTTAGGAATTGTTAGCTGTGTGGATGTCAATTTTTCAATTGACAAACCATTTAAAATCGCAAAAAATTCATAAGTTTTTACTTTTTCTTCTTCGGTTAATACTTCCTCTGGTATCTCCCAAAAGTAGGTTATCTCATCGGATGATTTACCCTCTATTTTTTGGATGAAAAGTACGGGAATTCCATCAGGGAAAATTTTTTGTAAAGGTTTAAAATCTGACTTTAGCTTAGTATAAGCGGTAAAGTAACCCGAAAAACCCATTTTAGGCATAATTTACTCCGTATTGTACAAGCGTTGTAATTGTTGCAAGTCATAGCTTGCGCAGAGATTCTCAAGGTCGTCTAGCCATCGGTTAACCTGTTCAACCGTAACAGGTTCTATTATTTCATCCTCTAATACCTCCTCATCTTGTGTTTCTTCTTCGGGTTCCCATTCTCCCAAAAGCTTCTCTAGTTCCTTTTTTGGATTACCTCCTTTATCTAAGACTTTAGCTTCAAATTCGTCCCATACTTTTCTAGGTATCTTAATACTTCGATAGGCATATTCTTTCTTTTCATCCATTCTCTCCTCAACAATTTCAGCCGTGATTAAATGAGAGGGTATTGTGTGAATAACCTCATTCCATCTATCCGCTAATTCATCCCCCTGATACTTAGTTAATGGCCGTGCTTGTGCCTCATTAACTGGTAATTTACTAAAGCCCATCTGTGCTAATTCTATTACGATTTTAGAAGCTTTAATAAGCCGTTCTATATAACTTCTGCTACGGTCTAGGGCTTTTTCACAAAAATCTTTAAAGGTCTTAAATTTACCTTGATAAATTTTCAACTCTTTAACAACTTGTGCGATTGCTCCCATATATAGCCAAGAAAAGGATGAGCGATGAAATAATTCTATGGCCTCATCTAATTCTAGCCATTTACCGTTATCTACTTGCTCCGTAATGACATTTAGAATGTGTTGTAAGTAGTTGGGTAAAATCTCATAAACCTCTTGATCCATGTAGACACGGGGCAAAAAGTCCTGACAACTTATTTCATGTCCATTGTGAAAAATACGAGAGCAAAGCCCTTTTAAGAGAGTTTGAGGATTAGCGTCCATAATAAAGACCTAAAGTTGAGTAAGTTAGGGAACAATCCCTAATTAGGGAACAATTTGAGGGAAGAAATAAGGGGAAATTCAAGCCTATTAATAATTCCCCTTAGACTTAAAGACAATAGGAAACTGTAATGGTAAAAAGTTTGCTTGTGTCACTCAATAGCCTAATTTTTAATTAAACACCTCCCAATTAATTAGCAATTCGTTACAACACTAGACTATAACCTGTTCCCTAACTATGACTTAACCTTGCCAGGAGTCCTTAAGGGAAGGGGTTTGTGTTGTCTCTTGTTAACAGTCTACTGTTTACCGGCCTTCCTGTCAACTGTTGACTGTTGACAGTCTACTGTCTACAATGAAAGAACAAATCAACAAAGAACCTAACTTAAAAGTGAAAGCTTATCGTGAAGCGATGGGCTATTCTCAGCAAGAATTAGCTCAGTTATTAAATTGTCACTGGCGGACTGTTGCAGATTGGGAACTAAAAGGGACTATCCCAAACTTTGAAAAAGTGGTGTTACTGGCTAAAGTATTCAAGATTAGTCTTAAAACACTGGCCAATGATTTCGGACTTGATACCGTAGGCATCCCAGATGATTCCAATTCACAACCATCAAACGAATTAACCGCTAGTAAGTGTTAACTGTTCCATGTGTTCCCTAAATTGTTTTAAGCGATCGCGATCGCGGATTTGTTCCCTAAAAACATTTGTCCTGAAAAGGTAAGGAGTTTTTAGAAACTAATTAACAGTGCCAATTGGCAGAAAATTAATGACTATATTTTTTTGTGCCAATTGGCATCAATCCGCTTCGATCCATCACCGCCCCCTTAGAGCTTTATGCCAAACCCAGAAAAATCCCAGTTGAATAGAGCGTCAAACAATTTCTATCTATATAGAAGAATTTTTCGCCTTTTCAAAGCCATCATAAATGACCATCACCGCCATTACCGACCCGACCGAAAAATTTGCAACCAGTCGAAAAATGGAGCATTGGCCCTATGGGGAATGGTCGGGGTTTGGTGCGCGATCGCGCCCTTCTTTCCCCCAAGCTTGATCTAAAACCGCGATCGCCCACGTACCAAATAACCTAACCCGTCTAGTCGGGTTAGGGAACAATCTACACACATTAATCAAGAGGGAGTTAATTAAATGCTCATAGAAAAGGATGGATATAGCCTAAAAAAAGGCTTTCGTAGTTTGATTGAGACGATTGCTTATAATAATGTTTTTGAAGACGATGACTTATGTTATGGGCATAAAGTTCTAACCCACAAAGAAGTACGAATTATTGCCAAATCAGCTATAGCAAACAATATGTCACACTGCTTTTATGGAGACATTGACAATCAAATAATGTTTTATCTTTGGAGTTTACAATGTTACGGTTTAACCCATAAAGAAAGAATTTCTATCGCTAGACAAATTTTAGATTTAATTAAAGAACAAGAAACTAGAGAAGAAATCGAAAAAGAAAACGATACCATAGAGGGATTTTAAAATGATTAAACATTACGAATGCTTAAATTGTCAGCTGGCGTGGGGACATAAAAATCTATAAGCTAGACTTAATCAGGGATATAGCCCGTCGTCCTCGTCGATAATAGGCGCGTTTTTCGGGGCTTAATTGCATTAATGCCTGGGCTTCAACGGTAAATAAATCACAAGAGTCAACCCAATCTTTTCCATGAAGACCGATATAAAAGTTACTGTGTCTCCGTCGCATTTTCTTGTTTTTTCTGACTCTCCCCACATATTTTGCCAATCCTTTCTCTTTAATAATTTTTCCAGAAAATGTTGCCATTGAATAAGCTAGAGTAATCAATATAATTAAGGAAGTAAGGCGATGTCCTGTTAATTTCGTTCTTTCTAAATCATAACCACCTTTCTTAAAATCCCGAAACATTTCCTCAATACAAAATCTCTTTTTATAAGCGTCAATCGTCTCATCAATACTGGTTAAATTTGTGATAATAAACCAAGCTTCTTTTGTCTCTATTCCTCTATACTTCTTTTTCCATTTCGCCACTATATTACTGCCTATAAATCCTTTTGTTTTCGTAACTTTAACTCCTTGATAAAATAAAGACATTCCTGAAGATAATCCTAAATCTTTTAGTCGCGTCCACATTTCCTTTTCTACTTCAATATAGTTGCTTTTCTTCAATCTGAGTGCATAATAAACTCTTTTTTGTCCATGTAACCATTTTGCTAGTTCAACTGAGCAGAATTCTCTATCCCCTAAGACAACTATTTTATATTCTTTTAGAAAGAGTAATATTCGGGCTAATATACTTTTCTGTGTGTCAAAGTTACTATTACCGATGTGATCTAGCAACTCAAAATATAAGGGAATTCCTCTATTATCAATTACCAGACTTACCATCAAAATATTAATCAACCCCCATTGGGTTCTATCTATGGCAATATGTAAGACATCTCCTGTACTAAATGATTGCTTTAACCACTGTTTTATGATAGGTATCCATACTCCTTCAATTGTCAAACAAGGAATCTCGAAAAACCGTTTTAACTTTTTTCTCTTACTTTCAAATAAAATGGGACTGGGAAAATAACTAGCTAACTCATAAAACCTAATTTTCCTATATACTTGCACTAATTCTATCATGATTAACAGTATTAAATATTCCGATTTTTTCAGATACTTTGTTAAATGGTTGTTATAAATTTCTGGTAACATTTTGGGTTTAGACGGCGATCGCTAAAAAAAGAACATTTTCTTTTTACCATGTTTTGCTCTTTTCGTCATCTGGTAAGGCTTTCAGGGTTTCATGTCCCCACGCCAGATCTCAGGGTACTTAACTCTGACTCCATCAGGAATATTTTTAACTGCTTCTCCGATAATCTCAATTAATTTTACAACTGATAGGAAGATTTCTACCCTAGCTAAAAATTCTTCAAAGCTTATATTCTTAGTAATTTTTTCTAGTTGATAAATTGCTTCTATTATGTCTTGTAAGAAATCGGTAAAATCTCTTTGTGTCATACATAAATGACCTCGGATAGAATTCTTTCTTTCCTTTTCCCTTTTAAGCCATTTTTACTGATAACGTCTGTTTTTACTTTCAGTAAATCACTTAAATAGTATTCCATATCTACTAAATCTAGTAAACTTGGTGGTTCTGTATAATCTATCAGGATATTAATTTGACTATCTTCTTTAACTTCTCCTTTTACATAATCGCCAAAAATACCTAATTCACTAACCTGATACTTTTCTTTTACAAAAGATTTTACTCGATTTAAAATTTCTTGAATTTCTTCTAAGTTTTTCATGATATTTACTCTGTAAAGGGAATTATCAATTATCCATTGTTGAAAAAATCGATATAGGATATTAACTTATTTAATAAGCTCAAAAAAACTATCATCAATATCATAACCAAATAATTGGGCCATTGATTTTAGACGAAATTGAGCAGGAATTTTTTGCTGTTTTAACCACTCAGAAAGAATAAATAATTTGTGCATGACAAAGATTTCTAACGCTTCTGGGTTATATTGAATACCTTCTGTGCGACTAAATTGATGGGGAACTAACATAGCAGTATAACGGGCTAATTCTCCCCTCTTTGCGTCTAAAATAAAGGGTATCCAGGGATAAAGTGCATCTAGACGCACAAACCATAAACGAACCTCGGAAATTTCTGAGAGTTCCCTGGGATCGGACGGATCACGAGGATAATGAATCTCAAAGGTGAGGGTTTGTTCTTGAGAGGCGATCGCCCCTTGTTGCAGCAGAGGATCAACTACCGTTTTAACAGGGGAGAGATCTAAGCGAGTGAGGTGATCAAGTTGAATGGCGATCGTCTGAGACATGGAATTATGAATTATGAATTATGAATTATGAATTATGAATTATAGTTAATTTAGCCGCTATTATAACACATATAATGCTGATCTCCAAGGATAAGTTAAGATAAGTAAATACTAAAAATGGGTTAGGAAATGTCCACTTTAATGAATTAAAATAGTGTTGATAGGCAAAAGAGCCACTAGGAATTGTGTTAACTTAATTTCGCAGAATAAAGGCTTTTTAGCATTATATCATAAAGGGGGCTTTTTGTCTTTAAATTCTGAGGATCTTTTAAAATTAACCTCAGTCATTTTACCAAGAAATAACAACAGCAGACCTAGATTACTATCACCTTCAATGAGCAAAAAAGGATTATCAAAAGGAATAAAAATACCATGGAAAAATTATTAGACGATGCAAGTAAACGACTAGAAAAAGCTTTAAAATATGTCTCAATTTCTGACGATGCCAGTCAACGATTAAAACATCCTAAAACCAGTTTAAGTGTGTCAATTCCAGTGCGGATGGATGATGGTTCTTTACGCATTTTTCAAGGATATCGGGTACGGTATGATGATACGAGGGGGCCAGGTAAAGGAGGTGTACGATATCATCCTAATGTGACGATGGATGAGGTGCAATCTTTAGCCTTTTGGATGACCTTTAAATGTGCCTTATTAAACCTACCTTTTGGGGGTGCAAAAGGAGGGATTACCCTAAATCCTAAAGAATTATCCAAACAAGAATTAGAACGATTAAGTCGGGGATATATTGAAGCGATCGCAGATTTTATTGGCCCTGATATTGATATTTTAGCCCCGGATGTTTATACAAATGACATGATTATGGGGTGGATGATGGATCAATATAGCATTATCCAACGCAAAATTACCCCAGGTGTAGTGACAGGAAAACCCAAAACTATGGGGGGAAGTCAGGGACGAGATACCGCCACAGGAACGGGAGCTTTTTATGTAATACAGGCTATTTTGCCTAAATTTGAACGAATTACAGAAAATACAACTATTGCCGTACAAGGATTTGGAAAAGCGGGGGCCGTTGTTGCCGAATTATTAGCAAAAGCAGGCTATAAAGTAGTAGCAGTAAGTGACTCCAAAGGAGGAATTTATGCGGAAAAAGGACTCGATATTTTGAGTATTCGTGGCTATAAAAAACAACACCGAGATATTGCGGCAATTTACTGTGAGGATACTGTCTGTAATATTGGGGAACATCAAAGTATTAGTAATGACGAATTATTAGCCCTAGATGTAGATGTTTTAATTCCGGCCGCGTTAGAAAACCAAATCACTGAAAATAATGCCCATAATATCAAAGCAAAATATATCTTTGAAGTAGCTAATGGGCCAATTACTTCGGCGGCTGATGACATTTTAGATCAAAAAGGCATTTATATTTTCCCTGATATTTTAGTCAATGCAGGAGGGGTAACAGTCAGTTATTTTGAGTGGGTACAAAACCGCAGTGGTTTGTATTGGACACGAACAGAAGTTCATGAAAGAATGAAAGAAAAAATGGTGACTGAAGCGCAAAAAGTTTGGTCTATTAGTCAAGAATACGGGGTATCTATGCGAACGGGGGCTTATATTCATGCTTTAAACCGTTTAAGTGAAGCTTTAGATGCAAAAGGAACCAGGGATTATTATATTAATGGGGTTACTCATTAAATATAGCTTTAGATTCCTTCAGTCTTTAGACTGAGGCTATAAAAACTAAGCCTGCCTTCGCAGGCTTTTAATGTTATCATTAATTAAGCTTTGATCAATTTGTTGATATAATGTATCTAAGGTTGAATCATTCTCTAAAACCACATCAGCAGCCGCAATTTTTTGGCTCAATGGTAATTGACTATTGATACGAATGATAGCCTGTTCTTCCGTTAAATTATTGCGCGTCATTAACCGTTTAATTTGTTGATCATAAGGACAAGATACCACCCAAATTTCTGTGACTAAATGAGTCAGATTAGACTCAAAAAGCAAAGGAATAACTAGAATAATAGTAGATGATTCTGATTCCTGAATAGCTTCTTCAAACTGATGTCTAACATAGGGATGAATTTGAGATTCTAGCCATAATTTTTCTTGAGAATCATTAAAAATAATGTCCCCTAAAGCTTGACGATTTAACTCACCTTCTCCCAAGATAACGGATGAACCATAACGATTAAAAATTGCAGTTAAAATAGGAGAATTCCGATTAACCGCTTCTCTAGCGTAAATATCAGCATCAAAAATTGGCAGATGATAAGTATCCCCCAAATAACGAGATACGGTTGTCTTACCTGTAGCAATTCCACCCGTTAAACCAATAATACGCCTCACATTATTTATCCAATTAGTTTAATAAAACTAGCATATAAACGAACGTTTATAGTAGGTTCTCTTTAGGGCTTAAAAGCTTTGTATAATAATGGCTAAAGCCATCACTACGAACTTTTCTATTGAGATTTTGTAACATAAGTAGGTACACAAAATTAATTACCCAAAATTTGTAGGGGCGGGTTTTTTACATAAATCAATGATTTTCACAAAAAAACTAGATAAACCCGCCCCTACAACCTTTGTTACTCAAGCATTACGACTATATCAAAACCCGCGCCTTGACTGTGCAATTAATTTTGCGCGCGGTACTTAATAAACATTGTACCCCATGATCCTGAGAGAACCGACGTTGTGTGTTAGGTTGCACTTCGTTTAACCCAACCTACGGGTTATGATGATGTTTGATAGTGCGATTTTATACAAAAATTCTAAACTATTAACTATTAACTATTAACTATTTATGCACCGTCTTTACCTGAGATAAAAAAATAGATTAAGATTAGATTTGTAATAGCAAATATTAATCATAAAGGAACATGAATCCGTTAGCCTGTCCCAAATGCAAGGGAACACTCAAGGCAATTATATATCAAAACATTGAAATTGATCGGTGTGATGATTGTTTAGGAATTTGGTTTGATTCCTTAGAAGCAGAAGAACTGAAAAATTGTCAAGGATCAGAAAGTATTGATAAGGGAGATCTTAACGAAAAAAGTCTCAGTGATCCTTTAACTAAACCCATCTTTTGTCCCCGTTGTCAAGTTACCATGCTCAAAATGCTCGATCTTGATCAATATCCCATCTGGTATGAAATTTGTTCCCAATGTCAAGGTATTTGGTTTGATGCAGGAGAATTCAAAAAATTCAAATCAAATTTTTTGCCAAAAGGGTTTTTTACGCAAGCAAAACAAGCCTTTAGCTTCAAAAAAAACCGATCTTAGCCCAAAAAAACAAGGGCGATGCTTAAAACCTATACTTAGTTAGCATCGCCCTTTATTCAGTTAATCAAATCTTGCTCTTGTCACCGAATTCTCTAACTTTCTGAATCTACTAATCTACCACAGACCAGGTACAGGTTCAGGAGCAGGAGCGGGTTCTAGAACTGCTGTATTAGGTGGTAAAGGAGGAATAGTAACATCAGGACGACTCCAATTAATGGCTGTCCGTTCAATTAAAGCAACTTCTTTGAGATCTAGACGAGATACCCATACCGGCATAGCAAAAGCCTGGTATGCCTTAAGATCGGCTCTTTTATCGCTAACAATAACCCATTTACCATCAACAACTCTCATGATGGCATCATCACCGGGTTTGAGATTAGGCCAGAAGGTAGGCATTGAGGTTGAAACAACGGTAACATCACGATCGCCAACTCTGACAGAAGAAGGAGAGATGATTTGAATTTGAGCCACATCTCCGGTGACACCACGAATACGACCAATGGCGAAATCTTCAAATTTGAATTTTAACCACTCGTCCCGATAGACCTCAATGGGATCTTCTAATTTGTGGCCACGTAATTGGCTAATTAACACTTCATTTTGCGCGGGTTCTGCTTGAGCAGGAGTCACAGCGATCGCTGACCAAGAAAGGGTTATAGCTAGACCGGCGAGTAGAGTAGACTTTGCATTTAACACGATAACCTCACTCCATCTTTTTTTGGGTAAATTATCCTTTGACACTTATAAGCATAGTTTAGTTCCCACGGTTATGCCACAAAATTTAAAAATAAATTTATAAAGTTTCAAAAGAGAAAAAACTTATGGTATTTTTACGAAAAGTTACTTAGTTTACGGAAAGAATTTATTTTTCAAATTGTCCCAATACTGAGTAATCTGAGTAACATTAATTTGCTTAAAAGAATCCTTTAATTTCTCAAGCCCTTGATTTTTCTGTGGTATCGAAGATGGCTGAGAAGGTGGATTTTCTAGGGTTGGTTGGATAATCTCAGTGGAGTTCACCACCGAGGAGTCCAGCACTGTAGACTTTTCTGGGAGTGGAGTTTCCTTTTCAACTGTAGACGAAATCGGAATGACTTCGGGTTTAACCTCATCTGCTTGTTGTTCTTGGGTGAGGGGTTCTTCTGAAACGGGCGGTTGTTCAGTAACCTTGACAGGTTCTTCTGGTTGAGTTTCGGGTTCTTGAGTTAAACTTCCTTCTGGGACAATTTCTTCTGTAACAGGTTCACTCGGTTCTATTTCAGTTAAACTGTCTTCTGTTATAGGTTCTTCAGGTTCTGTTGCGGTTTCTTCAACGGGGGACAGTTCAGGGGTAGGAGAGATAGGTGTAGCGATGTAATTAGGATCAACAATAGAACGGACAGCTTGGGCCGAGAGTTCTCCTCGAACCATTTTTGATAGAGTATCCTGACCATTAGGAGTATAGGTAATTAGTCGAACCGTATTATTAAAGGCGTTATCAACTAAATTTCCTTTTTCATCTATAAATTCTAACTGTACCCAGTTTTTCCCTTCCTCAAACCCAGTCAGATAGATAGGTTGCCAAGTATCTAATAAAAAGCTTTCCCCATTAACTGTGACTCGAATGCGCCAGTCTACAATCTCATCCTCATTATTATCTCTAGCGACTACATGAAGCGGGGCATTGGTTAAATAAAAATCTAACATAATTGGTTGGGCCCCATAATCCCTTTTGGGACGACTGTAAGTTAAGAGAGGAAGGGAAGGATTAGGGGCATTTTCTCCTGTTTTCGTTAAAATATGAAAAGTACTTTGAGCATAGGCTCCTTCATTTTTAAAGCTTTCATGCCAAGGGCGAGAAGCAAATACGCGAATGGTATGGGTTCCAGGCGTTAAATTTTCTAAAATAATCGGTTTATCTACGTTGTAAACGGCTTGATAGGGTTCATTATCTACAATTAGATGAATATGAGGCCCCATTTGAAACTCAGCATTATTAAATAGAGGTAAATCTCTGACTTGTAGCTTGACAGAGATAGTAGTTTCCTCAAACATTTGATCGGTTTTAGGACTGACAATACTTACTTGAGGCGAATATTGTTCTAAGACTTGACGCAGTTCTTGAATGACAGGTGGTGGTGTAACTTCAGCTAGTTTCCCTGTGATCACCACTTGGGGTATAGGTTCGCTTAAGGGTTCCGATGCTTGTAAGCGGTCGCTACAACTAATTAACCCCCAACTGAGGAAAAATAGCAAGCCACATAGCCATAGGGATTGAATAGGTTGCGATCGCAATTTAAACCGAAACACAGGCTTATCTCCTTAATTGCTTTGCTGATTCTTTTTTTTGTTCCTTAGTTCCATAATAAACCCTAGGGGGTTATCCCTTGGTTTATCAGAAATTTGGGTTTAAAACCCTGTCATTTCCACAAGCTTAGGGTATCCCTAAAAGGAACGGCTTTTGATTCAATCAGCGAACCCATATATTGTTAAACTTAGTAAAGAACTCTAATAATGTTAACGATACTATTAAAATTATGGGTCGCGTTGGGATCTTATTACTAAATTTAGGGGGGCCAGAACAGTTAGAAGACGTTCGCCCTTTTCTCTTTAACCTGTTTTCTGACCCAGAAATCATCCGCTTGCCTTTTCCTTGGTTACAAAAGCCTTTAGCTTGGCTGATTTCTAGCTTAAGATCCAGTAAATCTCAGGAAAACTACCGTCAAATTGGGGGTGGCTCTCCTTTACTGAAAATTACTCAAGCACAAGGGGAAGCCTTAGAACAACGGTTGTCAGATATTGGCCAAGCTGCTCATATATATATTGGAATGCGTTATTGGCATCCCTTTACAGAAGAAGCTATAGCCAGAATTAAACGGGAAAGAGTGGAAAAACTCGTTATTTTGCCCCTATATCCTCAATTTTCTATCAGTACTAGTGGCTCTAGTTTCCGCGTGATTGAGGAAATGTGGCAAGCTGATCCGTCTTTGCGACAAATTGAGTATACTTTAATTCCCTCTTGGTACGATGATCCTGGTTATTTAGCAGCCATGAGTGATTTAATTGTTCAAGAATTAGAAAAATTTGAACATCCTGACCAAGTTCATCTCTTCTTTAGCGCGCACGGTGTCCCCCAAAGTTATGTCGATGAAGCTGGAGATCCTTATCAGGCGGAAATTGAAAGTTGTACGAGTTTAATTATGCAAACTCTCAACCGTCCTAATCCTCATACTTTGGCTTATCAAAGTCGTGTCGGGCCAGTAGAATGGTTGAAACCTTATACCGAAGAAGCACTTCACGAATTAGGTGAAGAAGGAGTTAATGATTTACTGGTGGTTCCTATTAGTTTTGTCTCGGAACATATCGAAACCTTACAGGAAATTGATATTGAATATCGAGAAGTGGCAGAAGAAGCAGGAATTCACAATTTTCAAAGGGTTCCAGCTTTGAATACTCACCCGATTTTTATTGATTCTTTGGCTCAATTAGTAATTAATTCCCTAGAACAACCTCCTATTACTTTTGATTCTGTAACCCATCCCAAAAAGAACATGAAAATGTATCCTCAAGAACGTTGGGCCTGGGGTATGACAACTGCGGCTGAAGTCTGGAATGGAAGACTCGCTATGCTTGGTTTTATCGGACTTTTAATTGAGTTAATTACTGGACATGGCCCCTTACATTTTGTGGGGTTACTGTAATTTATTCTTGTTAAATTAAGGTTAAGAAATAATAGAAAATTAACAGAAAATGCTAAAGACAAATCAGCTAATTCTGTGATAAAAATCTATTATTTCAAAGGGTAAACTGTATGCTATGTTACAAAATCTCGGAAGGTGGATTACGGCGCGGACAGGAAAACTAGATTATAATTCACAAATTATGACCCGCGCCTAACCCACCCTACGATATATAAGATTTTATCACCACAGGTACGGGAGAGGGACTTCTCCGAGAATTCTGTTAAGAAAGAAAAAAGTGTAATTCTGTCCCGACAGCCCGTTAATATCCCTATAATGATTAATTAAAGATGACGGTTAAGTGACTACCCTATGTCAAAAATTGAAACTAGAACCGAACCCATGGTACTCAACATGGGGCCTCATCATCCCTCAATGCACGGGGTATTACGTCTAATTGTCACCCTAGACGGGGAAGATGTAATCGACTGTGAACCCGTAATTGGTTATCTCCATCGAGGGATGGAAAAAATTGCTGAAAGTCGCACCAATATCATGTACGTTCCTTACGTTAGTCGCTGGGACTACGCTGCAGGAATGTTTAATGAAGCTATCACCGTTAACGCTCCCGAAAAATTGGCGGATATTGAAGTTCCTAAACGGGCCCAATATATTCGGGTGATCATGTTGGAATTAAACCGCATCGCTAACCATTTATTGTGGTTAGGGCCTTTTATGGCAGATGTGGGGGCGCAAACTCCCTTTTTCTACATTTTCCGAGAACGGGAGATGATTTATGATTTGTGGGAAGCTGCATCAGGAATGCGTTTAATTAATAATAATTATTTTCGCATTGGTGGTGTAGCTGTTGATTTACCCTACGGTTGGATTGATAAATGTGAAGACTTTTGTGATTATTTTCTCCCTAAAGTTGATGAATACGAGAAATTAATCACGAATAACCCCATTTTCCGTCGTCGGGTTGAAGGAGTAGGAACCGTTACCCGCGAAGAAGCGATTAACTGGGGACTTTCTGGCCCGATGTTACGAGCATCTGGGGTACAATGGGACTTACGAAAAGTCGATCATTACGAGTGTTACGATGATTTCGACTGGGAAGTTCACTGGGAAACCGCCGGAGACTGTTTTGCTCGTTATCTCGTCCGTATTCGGGAAATGCGCGAGTCAATTAAAATCATTTATCAAGCGTTAAAAGGCATTCCAGGGGGCCCTTATGAAAACTTGGAAGCTAAACGGATGATGGAGGGCAAAAAATCCTCCTGGAATGATTTTGAGTATCAGTATGTGGCCAAAAAAGTCGCCCCTACCTTTAAAATTCCCACCGGAGAACATTATGTTCGCATGGAAAGTGGTAAAGGAGAATTAGGCATCTTTATAGTTGGTAATAATGATATTTTCCCCTGGCGATGGAAAATTCGCGCTCCTGATTTTAATAATTTGCAAATTTTACCTCACATACTTAAAGGGGTAAAAGTGGCGGATATTATGGCTATTTTGGGCAGCATTGATGTTATTATGGGTTCGGTTGACCGTTAACGATTGACCATTCATAATTAGGTAGTAGAGGGGATTTATTCCTCTCTTTTTTTGCCTAAATAAAAAACTTTCGGGGTCAACGGCCGTTGACCCCTACTTAAATTAATTAAGGTTCTACCGAACCTAGAATATAAAACTATTAGAAATTATACGTTTAAACCCGCTCATGGTTAAGCTATAAAGACAAAACCCGCCTACGCGGGTTTAATTTAGCCCCCTTCGGGAGGCTTTGTTCATATAGCATCAGACTTTAGTCTGTGGTGTAGACGTTTAAATTAATTGTCATAATTTAAAATTTCCCTATCGATTTAAATTACTTGCAATATTCTATCTTTTTTGACACTATAAGTAGTCGGACATAAATAAAGAATGCTGTGTTAAGAGATATTAAGGAGATTCAAAGCGTTTTGGCGTTGCCTATTGCCTGTTGCCTAACCTCACCGTTAACTTTAATTTTGTCCAACTACTTAGCTGTTGCAAAATGCTATGATTGATGCTGATAGTGACATCAATCATCACATCATGACCCAACCAACCGTTCGCACAACCATTACCCTTCCTGAAGAACTCTTAAAAGCGACTGATTTAATGATCACTCAAGGCAAAGTCAAGAGTCGCAATGAATTTATTGCTCAGGCATTACGACACGAATTAGCTGCTCTCAAACAAGCTGAAATTGACGCAGCACTGGCGGAAATGGCGCAAGATCCCGATTATCATACAGAAGTATTAAGGATGGAAGCCGAATTTACCACAGCCAGTTGGGAAGCATTTCAATTAGGGGAATCTCAATCGTGAAACGAGGAGAAGTCTATGATGCTCGTCTCGAACCCGTCGAAGGGTCTGAACAAGGGGGGACTCGTCCCGTTATTATTGTTAGTCGTGATGTTATCAACGCCTACAGTCCGGTCGTCTTAGCTATTCCCTGTACCACCTATCAACCAAGAAAACGAGTCTATCCAACTCAGACTTTGATTCGTGCCAATGATGGGGGATTAACTAAAGATTCCATTGCTATGGCTGACCAAGTAAGAGTTCTCTCGAAAACTCGCTTGAGTCTGTTACGAGGAACCCTTAGTAATGAGGTAATGCAACAACTTAATCTAGCTCTCTTAATTGCTTTGGATTTACTTGAATAATTTGCTCATTATAATATATGACCGAAACCTCTCAAACCCTTCAATTACCAAGTCATGAAAGTGCGATATCTTTAGCTGGAATAGGCGAAGAAAACCTTAAATTTTTGTCTCGTCATACGGGGGCAAATTTAGTATTACGGGGTCAAGAATTGCGTATTTATGGACTTGAAAAACCAGTCGAACGGGCCTTAAAAGTAGTGCGATCGCTGCAACCTTATTGGCAAGAAGGAAAAAGCATTTCTCGGCCTGATTTAATGACCGCTTTTCAAGCTTTAGATACAGGTAGAGTGGAAGAATATAAAGACATACAAACATCAATTTTAGCTCGTACTCGTCGCGGTGAATTAATTCGGGCAAAAACCTTTCGTCAACAACAATATATTAAGGCTATTCAAACTCATGATATCACCTTTTGTATTGGGCCAGCCGGAACTGGTAAAACTTTTTTAGCGGCAGTTTTAGCAGTCAAAGCTTTATTAAATGATGACTATGAAAGGTTAATTTTAACTCGTCCAGCAGTTGAAGCAGGGGAAAAATTAGGCTTTTTACCAGGAGATTTACAACAAAAAGTTAATCCGTTTTTACGCCCTTTATATGATGCTTTATATGAATTTATTGATCCACTAAAAATTCCCGATTTAATGGAACGAGGACAAATAGAAGTGGCCCCATTAGCATATATGCGTGGACGAACTTTAAGTAATGCGTTTGTCATTGTAGATGAGGCACAAAATACCACACCAGCACAATTAAAAATGGTCTTAACTCGCTTAGGTTTTGGCTCAAAAATGGTAGTAACAGGAGATATTACTCAAACTGATTTACCAAGTCATCAAGAGTCTGGTTTAGTAGTAGCAAGAAAAATCTTAAAATCAGTGGAAGGAATCGCATTTTGTCAATTTTCTCAAGCGGATGTGGTGCGTCATTCTTTGGTACAAAAAATTGTAGAAGCCTATGAAAAATTTGAAGTTTAATTAAATACTAATTTGTTTCAATTTGTGTTTGTTACTAATAATAATCTTTTTATTTAATTTATTTTTGAAATTCTTTCTTTTATCCATTGACGAAAAGCTTTGATAACTTTATTTCGCCCTATTATTTTACTATCTCTTAAATAGCTCATTATTACTGAAATCGGTATATCTGGAAAAATAGAACTTTGTGAAACTTCTATATATTCTCCATTTTCTAATACATTAATTTGTATATTTTCTCCTTCAATTCTCCATAGTTCTGCTACTCCTAAAGCTGCATAAATTAGAGGATTAGTTCGAGAAGTTATATCAATTTCAATCGCTAAATCAGGGGGCGGGTCTATGCTTAGATCAATTCTTTTTTTGCCTCTAATAATTGCTTCATTTTGAATATAAAAACATTGATCAGGTTCAATCCCTTTACTCATATTCTTATTTTTAAAGGTTGTGGAACCAAGGGTTCTAAATTCAATTTCTAATTCTTCTAAAAGTGCTTTGGTTAAATCTCCTAAAATTTCTTTATCATCTTCATGTTCAGGTAAGGGTGTCATAATTTCTAGAATTCCATTATCATAAGTTAAACGAAATGCCCGATGTTCTCCTAATTCTGTTACAATATTTTCAAATTCAGTCCAACTTATATTGTCTAATAAAACTCGTTGTCCAGGAGGAATATTTAGTTGTCTGAGTTGTAATGTTACCATAAGTTTAAACCGTTTTTTAAGGTACTTAAATGAATCTGCCTACTTGGATTACTTTATCCCGTTTATTAGGATTACCTTTTCTTTTTTATTTCTTAAATCATCCTACTCCATTATATCGCTGGATAAGTGTTACTATTTTCTTAATAGGAGCAGCAACGGATTGGGTTGATGGTTATGTAGCCAGAAGACTCAATCAAGTCACAGAATTAGGCAAATTTCTTGACCCTTTAGTAGATAAATTATTTGTCTTAGCTCCTTTATTGAGTTTACTTCAATTAGGAGAAATTTCTCCTTGGGGAGTCTTTTTAATTTTAGGTCGAGAATTAATGATCGCGGGATGGCGTGTCAATCCTAATTTAAGTGGAAATACCAGCATTCAAGGAGCAAATATTTGGGGAAAATTAAAAACAGTAAGTCAAATTATCGCTATTACTATATTAATTGCTCCCCGTCCTTCTAGTTGGAATTTGCCCAGTATAATTATGTTTTGGGTATCAGTTATACTAACGTTAGTCTCTGGAATAATTTATCTATTACCTCCAAAAGATACCCATTCTGAATCAGAATGAGATTCCTTACTTTTGGAATCAGAAAAAGTCTTAAATTCAGAAGATACAGAGTTTTGAGGTTGTTTAAATTCTTCAACTTTTAAAAGTATAAGATATTCATAAAAAGCTTGAAGGGTACACCAAGCAAATCCGGCCTTACCGTCTAAAATCCCTCCTAAAATAAAATACATATAAAACCAACGGACTAGAGGTCTAAAAGGTATCCGTAAAGATAAATCTTTTAAAGCACGTCGTCTTTCTACTTCCGAAGAACCAAATAATAATTTTTTCCAACTAACCCCCCCTTTTTCTAATTGATAAAGGGTTTCTTTGGCCTCATCAGTAGAGTAACGGTTATGTTTTTCAATCCAACGACTTAAGCCTTTACTACAGGTATAATGAGGGTAAGTTTCTTTAATAAAACTGACCGGACCTGCATAAACTTCTCTTTCTGTATGGCCATAGTCATCAAACCAAACTTGATCCTTTTTAAATAATCGCATTTGATAGCGAGGATATTGCGTACTACGACGAATCCAACTTCCCATAAACATAACTCGTTCAGCTACATAATAACCAATAGCTTCTTCTCCAAGACTTGCTTTAAGACATTCGGCAAATAATTCAGGAGTCATGCGTTCATCAGCTTCTAAAAGATAAATCCATTCATATTTAGTACATATATTTTTTAACATCCAGGTTCTTTGTTTTCCATGACTTTCAAACTTATTTTGGAAAATTTGAACCGGATAAAGTGAAGCAATTTCTACAGTGCGATCGCTACTAAAAGAATCAACAACAATGACATCATCTGAGAGAGAGATAACGGACTCGATACACTCAGCAATATCAACTTCTTCATTATAGGTCAGGATATAAATTGAAATCATTAAGGGTTGGGCTGGTTATTTAATCTAAGGGTTTATGGTTTAAGGGCTGTTTATTCGCTAAAAATTAAGTCTATCAGCTAGTTTATCAAGGTATCTCTGGTTTGTCTCAATTTTGTTAAAATTTATCTGTCTTGCTAAAATTAAAGTCAAAAGTTAATTAAAGGAGTTAATCCCTTGAATCAGTCCAATTATGTCCCTATTTGTTTAAGTTTGTTGACAGTTCCTTTTTTGTGTGGTTTGTTGGTGGTAGAGTCTCTAAGACGCGAACTGCTCGAACTAGGACAAGCGAGTGAAGAAGTGTTTCGGGGCGATCGCTTACCAATTCTCAACTTTCCTGAGCCTAGCTCAAACCCATAAGTTTCTTAAGGTATTCTTAAATTTATTAAGATTATCGGGTGAATAACTCCCAAACCAAACAAGAATCGGTAAAATGATGAAGTTCGTTCTGGTGAGTTCTTCGTTAGTTATCATTGTTCCCAAGAAAAAATGACTAGAGAATAACAAGATTAATTAATCTAGAATAATCAGCAACGACACCCTAAAAATGTCCTTGAGGCCGCTATGAGTCCCCTCCTTGAATCATCTCAATCTATTGTTGAAGACGTTAATATTTTCTCCACATCCGATCTATTTTTGCGCCACTGTCTCAAATTAGTTGAAGATTTATGGGAAGCGGTGTTACAAGTTGAATGTGGACCGGAATTAGTTAATTTACTGAAACGCTTGCGGAAAATTTGCTCTCCTGAAGGACAAGTTACCGATATCACAGAAACCTCCATTAATGAACTCATTGAAGGACTAGAACTTAATGAGGCCATTCGGGCGGCCCGGGCTTTTGCTCTTTATTTCCAGTTAATTAATATTGTTGAACAACATTATGAACAACGGGATCAACAACTGACTCGGCGGGCCACCTACCAAGATTCCGAGATAGAAAATACTCAAGAAACCCCAGAAACAACTATTAATGGTTCTATAGGGGTAAATTTACTGGAAAAAAGCTTTGTGGGTGGGGATACGACCCAAGAAACCGCCGGAACCTTTCATTGGCTATTTCCCCAACTCAAACAACTTAATGTTCCCCCACAACAAATTCAACGACTTCTCGATCAACTCGATATCCGTCTGGTCTTTACGGCCCATCCTACGGAAATTGTGCGCCATACCATTCGACGCAAACAACGGCGTATTGTCAATATTCTGCGGCGTTTAGACCGGGCTGAAGAAGCTTTTCGCGGTATGGGCTTAACTTCCTCTTGGGAGGCTCAATCAGCCAAAGAACAACTCACAGAAGAAATTCGTCTTTGGTGGCGTACCGATGAATTACATCAATTTAAACCCAGTGTACTAGATGAAGTAGATTACACCCTACATTATTTTAATGAGGTGTTATGTGAGGCCTTACCGGAACTGTCCAAACGACTGCAACAGGCTTTAAAAGCCTCTTTTCCTTGGTTACGTTCCCCAACGAGTACCTTTTGTCGCTTTGGTTCTTGGGTAGGAGGTGATCGCGACGGCAACCCCTTTGTGACTCCAGAGGTGAGTTGGCAAACGGCCTGTTATCAGCGCAATATGATTCTCAAGAAATATTTAGACAGGATGTTTGAACTCAGCGAAGTTTTGAGTCCTTCTCTTCATTGGAGTAATGTGTCTCAAGATTTGCTTGATTCTTTAGAACGCGATCGCGTCAAAATGCCCGATATTTATGATGAACTGGCTATCCGTTATCGTCAAGAACCTTATCGCTTGAAACTTGCGTATATTCAAAAACGCTTAGAGAATACCCGCGATCGCAATAATCGTTTAGCCAACCCGGAACAAAGACAACTACTGTTTGAGAAAACAGAACAGAATATCTATCGGTCTGGGGCAGAATTTTGGGAAGAATTACAACTGATTAAACGAAATCTCGAAGAAACTGGACTAAATTGTCAAGAATTAGATCATTTAATCTTCCAGGTTGAGATTTTTGGCTTTAATCTCACTCAATTAGATTTTCGGCAAGAATCTTCCACTCATGCCGAAGCGATCGAAGAAATCGCCAAATATTTAAACATTTTGCCTAAACCTTATCGTCAACTCTCAGAGGCAGAAAAAATCAATTGGTTAGTCCAAGAACTACAAACCCGTCGTCCTTTGATCCCTATGGGGAAACCCTTTGAAGGGAAAACAGATGAAACCATTGAAACTCTACGGATGTTGCGTTATTTGCAAGAAGAATTTGGCTTAGAAATTTGTCAAACTTATATCATCAGCATGACCAATGATGTCAGCGATGTCTTAGAAGTGTTGTTATTAGCCAAAGAAGCGGGATTATATGACCCTGCTACTAGTAGCATTTCTATTCGCATTGTACCTCTATTTGAAACCGTAGACGATTTAAGACGGGCCCCAGAAATTATGGAGGCTTTATTTGCTTTACCTCTTTATCGGGCCGCTTTAGCTGGAGGTTACGACAAACTCTCAGAAAGTCAAAAAAATATCCCATCTCATCCTATGACGATCGTCACCCTTCACCCGACAGATCTTCAAGAGATTATGGTGGGATACTCTGACAGTAACAAAGATTCAGGGTTTCTCAGTAGTAATTGGGAAATTCACAAGGCACAAAAAGCCCTGCAAAGTGTGGCCCAACCTTATGGCGTTGATTTAAGATTGTTTCATGGACGAGGAGGATCAGTTGGTCGTGGGGGTGGCCCAGCTTATGCGGCGATTTTAGCCCAACCAGCAGGAACGATCAATGGCCGTATTAAAATTACGGAACAAGGGGAAGTATTAGCCTCAAAGTATTCTTTACCAGAATTAGCTCTTTATAACCTAGAAACCGCTACAACCGCCGTGATACAAGCGAGTTTATTAGGGAGTGGGTTTGATGATATTGACCCTTGGAATGAGATTATGGAGGAATTGGCCAGTTTGGCCCGTCAAGCTTATCGGGGACTGATTTACGAACAACCGGATTTTCTCGATTTCTTCTTATCTGTGACCCCTATCCCCGAAATTAGCCAGTTACAGATTAGTTCTCGACCGGCCCGGCGAAAAAGCGGAAAAGGCGATTTAAGCACTTTACGGGCTATTCCTTGGGTGTTTAGTTGGACACAAAGTCGTTTTCTCTTACCTGCTTGGTATGGAGTAGGAACAGCATTAGAGAAGTTTCTAGAACAAGAACCGGAAGAAAATTTAACCCTGTTGCGTTATTTTTATCTAAAATGGCCCTTTTTTAAGATGGTTATTTCTAAGGTGGAAATGACCCTTTCTAAAGTAGATTTAGAAATAGCGCATCATTATGTCAGAGAATTGTCAAAACCTGAAGATTTAGAACGATTTGAGGTAGTATTTGCACAAATTTCTGAGGAATATTATCGGACTCGTGATATCATTCTGAATATTACGACTCATCAACGGTTACTTGATAGTGATCCTAGCTTACAACGTTCGGTTCAACTACGAAATGGAACTATTGTGCCTTTAGGATTTTTACAAGTTTCTTTGTTGAAACGGTTACGTCAGTATACGCAACAAGCTGAGTCGGGAGTTGTTCACTTTCGTTACTCTAAAGAAGAGTTACTCAGAGGGGCATTATTAACTATTAATGGTATTGCTGCGGGAATGCGTAATACGGGTTGATCTTTAAGATGGGAACAGGGGCATAATTATTATGTCTCTACAATTGATTATCGTAGGGATTTAACAGAGTTAAATCCTTTATAATTAAAGAATAAATAAAAAACTCTCCGATACAATTTTAAAGGGAGAAGATGTGATTCCAGATTTTACTTTAGCCTTAAAAATATTACTCTAAATTTGAATATAAGGAGAGCAATAAAATGCTGACTCAAACTGAAACCAAATATTACACAACCGAAAAATATTTAGAATTAGAAGAAATTGCTGAATATAAGAATGAATATCATAATGGAGAAATTATTCCGATGGTAGGTGGAACAACCAATCATAATCAAATTTGCCTTAATTTTTGCCGCAAATTTCCTTTGACTATTAATAATCAAGATTATTATGTTTATATGGAAGGGATACGTTTATGGTTATCTGAACATAACTTTTATACTTATCCTGATGTCATGGTGATTAAAGGTGAACCTATTTATCATGGAAAGGGAACTTCAAATATTACTAATCCTTTAATTATTATTGAGGTTTTATCTAAATCTACTCAAGGTTATGATCGCGGAAATAAATTTCAATATTATCGTTCCCTACCCACTTTTCAAGAATATATTTTAATTGATCAATATAGTTATACAATAGACCAATATATTAAACAATCTGAAGATAAATGGTCACTAAATTTTTATACCGGAGAAAATGTTATTTTCAAGTTATCTTCTGTTGATTGGGAAATTTCTTTAAAAGATTTATATCAACGAGTTAACTTTGAATTAATAGAAGAAGAATAGAAAAGAACAAAGGAGATCAATAAAATGCTAGTTCAAACTGAAACCAAATATTACACAGTCGAAGAATATTTAGAATTAGAAGAAACTGCCGAATATAAAAATGAATATCTCAATGGAGAAATTATTCCGATGGTAGGTGGAACAACTAATCATAACAAAATTGCTGGAAATTTTTACAAACGGTTTCCTTTGACTATTAATAATCAAGATTATGATATTTATATGGAAGGAGTGCGTTTATGGTTATCTGAACATAACTTTTATACTTATCCTGATGTCATGGTGATTAAAGGTGAACCTATTTATCATGGAAAGGGAACTTCAAATATTACTAATCCTTTAATTATTATTGAGGTTTTATCTAAATCTACTCAAGGTTATGATCGCGGAGATAAATTTCAATATTATCGTTCCCTACCTACTTTTCAAGAATATATTTTAATTGATCAATATAGTTATGCAGTAGACCAATATATTAAACAATCTGAAGATAAATGGTCACTGAATTTTTATACCGGAGAAAATGGAATTTTAAAATTATCTTCTGTTGATTGGGAAATTTCTTTAAAAGATTTATATCAACGAGTTAACTTTGAATTAGTAGAAGAATAAAAAAGTTAACTAGGGAAAAAGAGGCAACATAAGGAAAAGTATTGAAGTCAATAGGATGAGGACATAATGATATTATGTCCCTATAATCGATTGTGGTAGGGGTTTAACACCGTTAAATCCTGTATGATCTGACATTGTTGACTTGGCACAAAACCCAAGACAACTCCGTCGAAAGCCTTGAAAGGAGGAAAACTGCTGCATGAAAACCCTATTGCGTAACTGTTGGTATGTTGCCTTACCTAGCCAAAAACTGAAACCAGGTAAAATGGTTCATAAAAAAATGTTAGGCGAACCCGTTTTAGTGGGACGGCGTAAGGATGGGGAAGTTTTTGCCATGCGTGACATTTGTCCCCATCGAGGTATACCCCTACAGTATGGATGGATGGATGGAGATGACGTATGTTGTCGTTATCATGGTTGGCAATTTAGTACAAATGATGGACGTTGTAGCCTAATTCCTTCTTTAACAGAATATGATGACTTAGATATTAGTCGTATTCGGGTTCCTACTTATCCCTGTCGAGAAGTTCAAGGGAATATTTGGGTTTATTTTGCCGAAGACACCAAAAAAGAAATTGATCTTGCAACTATTCCTCCAGTGCCGACTATTCCTGATTTTGGCAAAATTGAGCCAGGAATCTCGGAAATTATCCATTTTAATTGTCATATGGATCATGCTATCATTGGGTTAATGGACCCTGCTCATGGCCCTTATATTCATAGTTCTTGGTGGTGGCGTAGTGGCCGCCGTAAGTTTACAGTAAAAGAAAAGCTATATGAACCTGTACCCCAAGGATTTCGTCTAGTTCCCTATGATATGCCCGTCAGTGCGCGTCCTTATAAGATTTTAGGCAATAAGGTCTCTATTGAGATTGTGTTTGAGTTGCCCAGTGTTCGTACAGAAATTTTAAGAGGCGATCGCTATTCTGCTTGTTTATTGACGACTATTACTCCCATTGATGAAACCCAATGTGAGGCATTTCAAAGTATGTATTGGACAATTCCTTGGATGGGTGCATTCAAGCCGTTATTAAGCTTTTTAACCCGTAAATTTCTCTACCAAGATCGAGATGTGGTGATTCAACAACAAGAAGGGTTGATGTATGATCCGGCTTTAATGTTAATTGATGATGCGGATACTCAAGCAAAATGGTATTTTCGTCTTAAACAAGAATATCAAAAAGCTCAAGCTGAAAACCGACCCTTTAAAAATCCTGTGGAACCCAGAATATTACGGTGGAGAAGCTAATTTAACAGTTATCAGTTATCAGTAAAAAGTTTTGATAACTGTTCAGGTGTTCACTGATTTAAAAACCCACTCAATTAAAATGCTTGTATCCATTCCTTAATCTCATAATCTGTCCAGATTCCATTTTTCCAATAAGGATCATTTTCGATTAATTCTTTAATCGTTTCTCGGTTCTCAGCTTCATAAATACCAAAGACTTTTGTGTTATCTTTCGTGGGGCCAAGGGTAATTAAAATTCCCTGTTCTTTTTGTTTACTTAAACCGTCTAAATGCGCTTGACGGTAAGGTGTCCGTTTTTCCAAGGCATTTTCGCAATAGCTACCGAATAAGATGTATTTTGGCATAATTAAATCTCAATGAAATAGTTTAGGTTTTTTGTAGGGGTTTAACACTGTTAAACCCTTATGAATAGTGGGCATAATAATAACCACTGACTTATCAGGGGCATAATAATATTATGCCCCTACAGGATAACCTAATGTTACCCTTGATGTATGGAAAGTAAAGGATAGAAAACATTATCCAGAATTAACGGCGACGCTTCAGACTTAATCCCCCTAAACCTAAGCTAATTAATCCGATTATAGCACTCGGTTCTGGAACAGTTTGCCGTGGGACAAAATTAGAAACGTCTCCCTTAAAAGAATAGAGATAAGTAGGAATTAAAACCAGTCCTGAAGGACAGTTAGCATTGAGAGCAACCTGACGATCGGCATTATCGATTAAGTTAGTACAGACATTGGTTTGAATGCCATTCGGATTATCTTGAGTCACACTATAATCATTATCTGATCCTAGCAAAATTGTGTAACTACCATCATTTAATTTAGGGCCAATTGTCAATCCTTCAATTTTTTCGGGAATTACTTGGCCAGCATTTTGTAACTGGCTTTGAATATCCAAAAACAATGTTTTAGCAACAGGAGTAATTCCTCCTAAATTGTTAGTTCCAGTTAGAGAGGTATTACTAACATCTGTTGCTCCTGTAAGATCAATTTTATAAACTCTTTTACTGGCAACAGGATTATTAGCAACACCCGCTACGGTAGGAGAAGCAGGAGCATCAACCCCGATACCTCGGTTATCTCTTTCAATGATTAAAAATTCATTGTTATTAATAGCAGTAATTGCACTAATACCAATACTGCGCCCTTGTTGATTGGCATCAAAAGGAGAAGAATTACCAACATTAAGAGCAGCAATATCATCTAATTGGTAGATATATTGAGCGGTACTATTACCAGTAGCCGTATCAAATTGAACGATTCTGAGATTACGACTGTAGCGACCATCATTATTACTATTACCTGGATTTTGTCCTTCATTTACTA
Source organism: Aphanothece sacrum FPU1 (assembly GCF_003864295.1). Classification (NCBI taxonomy): domain Bacteria; kingdom Bacillati; phylum Cyanobacteriota; class Cyanophyceae; order Chroococcales; family Aphanothecaceae; genus Aphanothece; species Aphanothece sacrum. The sequence continues at coordinate 27,540 of NZ_BDQK01000016.1, forward strand.
AAGGATCTTGTAACATAGCGAATAATTTTGTGCCATCAGGAGTAATAGCTAATCCTTCAAAACCCCGATTATCTTGACGACCATTACTAACACCATTAGGATTACTATTCGTTACTCTACCATCAACGTAATTAGTTGTCCCATTACTTTGTTTAGGAATTAGATTAATGGGGTTAGTATTAGCGTTAGCATTTGGAGTATTAAATGCTCTGATAAAGCTTCCTTGAGGATTGAATTCATATACAGAAGGGCCATATTCATCAGAGACATAAAAATTGCCATTGGAAGCAACAACAAATCCTTCAGAATCAAAACTTAAGCCGAGATTTGCACTATTACCATTTAGGAGTCGAGGATTTAATCCATTGAAGTTTTGACCATCCTTGGTAAAGAGAATCGTATCAACTAAGTTGAAATTGCTAATTGCTCCCGTATTAGGATTAACATTAAGGGTAAATTTTTGCACTCTAGTATCATAAGATAGAACACCACCACCAGGGCCGCGATCGCTTAAACCATAATAAAAGTTACTGGATCTATCATAGTACAAATCAGAAAAGAAACCCCCCAGACGATTTCCATTTGCACCAGTCGGTTGACCACTTAAATCAGTCGTATCCCCTGGAATAACAATGGTATTTACTAAAGAGACAGCTTGAGCAGCATTAGGAATTAAACTAGATAGAATTAAGGAACTCCATAACAAAGGGAATAACGGTTTAATTGGCATATTTCCAAAAAAGGTTAGGTTTTCACATAAAAACCCTAATCTATTTAGATTAAGGTTTGTTTAGGAACACCTTCGTGATTTATCATAGATTAATCTATGATAAAATAAACAAAATGAGCGAGTCTCCTGTAAATGATGATGCAGTACCTATAAATTCTATGTTTATATTGATATTTCTCAAGAAGTACAAGGATTTTTAGTAGTAATTATTGGATTACTAATTATTGTAGGTATTGATTTTTTTTAAAAAGATACAAATACATAACATATAGCCAAAACGTTAATTAGTATTAGGAGAAAATCTATGCCACTGATTAAAATCCCCAAGAATTATCTAATTACTGAAGATGAAAATTTTATCACAGTAGACGTACCCGAATCGTTGCTTCAGCTTTGGCAAAAAGACTATCAAAAAGTGATTAAAGCTAAGGGTATTCTTAAGAATAAAAAAGCAGCAATACTGGATCATCTAGAGTCTGTTCGTCGGGAGTGGAGTGAATGAAATACGTCTATGACACCAATATTTTTATTTATGAATATTTCTGGTTTAAAACTTAAAAATCCGTTTATCGGTGAAGGGTAAAGAATGATAAATAAACTAATAACAGCCATTGTGGTAGGGGTCAACGGCCGTTGACCCCTACTTTATTTAACTACGAAGGGTGACATCAAATTGCTTAACTAAAGTTTGGCGAATTTGATCATGAACGGGTTCAACATCCCCATCCGTTAAAGTGCGATCGCTAACTCGATAAGCTAAACTAAAAGCTAAACTTCGTTGTCCTTCAGGCACATTTTTTCCTTGATATTCATCGAACAATTCTACACCCGCTAATAATTGTCCTCCCGCTTTATTAATCGTATTAGTTAACTCAACTACCGACACTTTAAGAGGGGCAAAAAAAGCTAAATCTCGTTCGACTGCGGGATAAGTAGAATAAGCTTGAAAACGAGGAGTCATTAACTCATCTTGCTTGATATTTTTTAATAACAGATTCAAATCTAATTCAAACCCGTATATAGACTCAATTAAATCTCGTTTTTGTCGTAATTGGGGATGAATTTGCCCAAACACACCTAACCGTTGTCCCTTTAACCATAAAGAAGCAGTTCGGCCAGGATGTAACCGTTCGTCTTGAGTATCGGGTTGATATTCCACAACTAACCCTAACCTTTGAAACACACTGTCTAAAATGCCTTTCCCTTCATACCAAGTCATAGGGTCAGGTTTACCGCTTCTTGTCCAACGACCTTGAGATAATAAGTCACCCCCAAAAATTCCCGCTAAATTATCATGTTCATGGATTTCTCCGTCAATTCGTCGGAAAATACGCCCAATTTCAAAGCCATTAAGGGGCCCATTACCCTGAGATTGATTATAAACAAACGCATCAATCAACCCGTCTAAGAGATTAGTTCTGAGGGCAGAATACTCCGCAAATAGGGGGTTAGCGATGACTACCTCGGCTTTTTCCGGTTTAACGAGGGAATACTGCACTAATTCTGTTAATCCAACTGCCCGAAACACTTCCCTAACTTTGCGTTGTCCCTGATACTCAAAGGAGAGTCCTCCTGCTTCAGTTTTGTCCGGGAGTTCATCACAAAAATGATCATAACCGTAGAGACGGGCCACTTCTTCAATAAGGTCAATTTCCCGCTCTAAGTCTCGATAACGGTAAGAAGGAACAGTAATCATCCAAACATCAATTTTACCCTTAATAGGGGTTAATTGACAAGCTAAGTCGGTTAAAATCCGTTCTACGTCTACTGCCGCTATTTGATTAATACTATCGCCTTTTTTGACGGGGCCTAAAACTTGCTGAACACGCTCAAGCCGTAGCATAATGGATTGAGTTGATAAATCAGGACGGTTATCAGCAATCGCCTGAGTGACCGGATTTCCCCCCGCTAATTCAGCAATTAAAGCGATCGCCCGTTGACAGGCCAATTCTAACTCAGATTGATTAATACCTCTTTCATAACGGGTGGAAGCTTCACTGCGTAAACTTTGGGTACGAGAGGAACGACGGATAGTTACAGGTTCAAATAAGGCCGCTTCTAGGAGAATATTTTTGGTTCCCTCATAGACCTCTGTTTCTTCTCCTCCCATGACACCAGCGAGGGCGACAGGGGTATCATTAGCGGTAATTAAGAGGTTAACGGTTTTTAGGGTTCGGGTTTGGTCATCAAGGGTTTTCAATGTTTCCTCATCCCTAGCAAAACGCACCCCAACAGTTAAATTTTTGCCCCCTGCGACGGTTTCTAAGCGTTGAAGGTCGAAAGCGTGGAGAGGTTGCCCCCATTCGAGGAGAATTAAATTAGTGATGTCTACAACGTTATTAATAGGACGAACCCCGGCCCCTTGTAGTCGTTTTTGCAACCATTCGGGAGAGGGGGCGATTTTCACCCCTTCAATAACGGTTCCCATGTAGGCAGGACAAGCATTTTTATCAGCAACGGCTAATTTGAGGGAATAAGTCTGTTTTTTGGGTAAAACGATCTTAGGAGGTTGAGGAAGGTTTAATTTACTTCCGGTTAAGGCCGCCACTTCTCTAGCGACTCCGATCATACTCATAGCATCGGCCCGGTTAGCGGTGGGATAGATATCTAGAATTACATCATCTAAACCCAAGAAAGGACGAGCATCTGAGCCTAATTGTAGATTATCTTCCTCAAAAATATGAATTCCGGCTGATTCTTTGCTTAAACCAACTTCTGCTAAGGAACAAATCATCCCTTCTGACTTGACTCCCCGCAGTTTGGCCGGTTTAATTTTGAGGTCAATTTTGGGTAAATAGGTTCCCATCGTAGCCACAGGAACGATTATATCCGCTTTAGCATTCGAGGCCCCACAGACAATATTTAAGGGAGTTTCAGCCCCAATATCGACTTGACAGACGCTTAATTTATCGGCGTTGGGGTGGGGTTGGCGATCAATAATTTTACCGATGACCACCCCATTGGCCCATTGGCGACGATCTTCTATTTCTTCGACTTCTAACCCCGCAATAGTTAAAATATCGGCTAATTCTTCGGGGGGTAGGGTGACGTTAACGAGTTCTCGCAGCCAGTTAACGGAAATCTTCATGGTTTGTATGTTAGTTGCGATCGGTGGCCAGATCTCAGTTTACCCTAAATCTGCTAAATTATGATTAAAATTAGAGTGATCCTCTTTGAACCTCCACGCACCTTTAGGCGAGTGGATTCCCATATAGACTCTTAACTAGACTGCAATAGCCCCCGCCAGAACGCCATTACTGGGCTGTTTGTTTAACGTTAACACCGCTTAAATTAATCAACCCATTGGCGTAATAAATTAGCATGAGTTTTACATAGCAAATCAAACTCAATACTTTTGCCTTCTTTCGCAAAAATAGAGCGGCGGACTGTATCTAAATCAAACAAAATTTCTCGTTTATATTCATCTCTAACTAAACTTTCTATCCATCCAACTACAACCAGTCTAGTTCCTTCGGTAACAGGTTCAACACGATGTAAAAAAGACGAAGGATAAAGTATAATTGAGCCAGCTTCGAGCTTATAAGATACTTCTCCTTGAGACTGTTCAATAATTAATTCTCCCCCACTATAATTATTAGGAGAACTGAGAAATAAGGTAAACGACACATCAGAACGCAAAAATTCCCCCCCTCCCATCAAGGCATTATCAGTATGAGTACCATAAGACATCCCGATGTCATAGCGACTAAATCGCAGGGAGTGTATCTTTTTGGGACGAACTGCTATACTAATTAGCAGATTGCGCTCTAAGGCCATTATGACTAAATTTTGTAACTTCTGGACTTGAGGAGCTTGTTTATCAAGTTGGGTATTATGTTTGACTAGTTTGGCGTGCCAGCCCGCCGTTATTTTACCATCCACAAACTCAGCCTGGGATAAACTCTCAGTTAACTCCTTTAGTTCGGGTAACGTTAGCAAAGAATCAATCGTTAAAATCATTGACAAAAATAGTTTTTTATGGTAAAAAATGCTTTTCCTATCGTATTATCTCTAATAAGATAAGTTTGTTGGCAATTTGAATAACTTATATCTACAATAAAGGCTTTAACATTAATTGAGGAGAAAATTAATGAACTCAAAGACAATACAACTCTTTTTAGCTCTTGGTTTAGCCGCTACCCTAGCAGCTTGTGGCGGTGGTGGAGGTAATGCTCCTGATGGCGGCGCAGGAACTCAATCACCTTCTCCTGCTGAAAATGCTTCCCCTGCTGAAGGGACTTCCCCTGCTGATAAAGCTAATGAAAAACCTGCTGAAGGGACTTCCCCTGCTGAGGGAACTTCCCCCGCAGAAGGAACTTCCCCTGTTGAAAGCCCTTCCCCCCAATAGGAGAAAATTATGAACTCAAAGGCAATACAATTATTTTTAGCTCTTGGTTTAGCTGCTACCCTTGGAGCTTGTAGCAGTACAGCAGATAAGGGAACTTCAGGGGGTGAAGCAGGACAAACCACGCAACCGACTGAACAACCATCAGTTTCCCCTGCCCAAGAAGCTTCCCCTGCTGATAAAGGAGATACTGATAAAGACGCTGAAAAACCTACTGAGGAAACTTCCCCCAAGGATGAAGGTGGTGAAGGTGGCGAAGGTGGCGAAGGTGGTGAAGGCTAAGCCAAAAGCTCAGTTAATAACCTAATAACTCAAAGCTGTTGGAGTGAACTACCCCATCTAACCTATCGGTATAGATGGGGCTTCTGAACTCACAGGGGAATGCCTCAAGACAGACCTACGCCCGCCTTTTGGTCTTACTTTCCCTCCCTCAGCAGCAGTCCTGGTTCCCAAGACCGACACCATCTTGCCGCTCCCATAACTTGACTTAGCTTTTGGGACTGCTCAGGAGTTGGATAAATTCTGACTTTGACGGCTCTGTACATAACCTGAGTTGGGTCTCGCTACCCTGAAGTTCGTTAATAGCGATCGCTAAAATTCTGATTTATTACTGACTCTAACTTGAATAGCACTGAAAATCGGGGTTCTAAATTTTAGTAAAACAATTAAACTGAGCAAATGAATTGACCAATGAGCAATGACTAAACCCCAGATGACACAAGCTAAGGCACTGGCCACTGCTAATGCCCCAAAAATATCATTCTCTGTCCGTTGATACCAGAGAATACTCCCTATAGAGGTTATGAGGAATAAAAGAGGGAAAAGGGGGAGCATCATATTAATCACCTTTGGGTCACGGGGTTGGCCAAGATATTAACTATTGATTGATTGAGGGTCAGTAGTTAACGAATGTCTTCTTTTCAGGATAACATTCTGATTTGGCAAAATCCCTTACTCTGTATGACAAACTGGAGATATTGTAAAAAATCTTTGCATAACTTCAATCTGTCTCCGGTGATTGTCATAATTAGGGTAGTTGTTTGACATACTCCACGCCGTAAACGGACGTGGATTCTTCTAGCATCACTGCTTAGAATTTCTGGCTCAACGAGTCCACTTGAATTAGATTCCTTGCGAAATCCAATCCAGAGGTGGTTTTCTTCTCAGACTTTTCGCTCCATTACAGAAGCCTGTTTTCGTGTGCCCCACGATACAGTTCAAAACCTTGAAAATACTTGGTTTCTCTGGTACTTGGTGCTTAGAATTTTTACCTATGAGAGCATTCCCCCATAGAACCCCATAACTCTAGTTTTCAAGGTGCGTTCATCTTGAGATGACTGGGTTTTTAAAGCGGTTACTTACCCTGCCCGCTATTCTTAAATATGATACATCATATAAAGTCGCCCTAAAAGGGCGAGGCTTTAAACCCAAATTTTCGGTAAACAAATGTTGAGGAAAATTGCGATTTTCTTATTGACTTTGCAAGCAAGAATAAAAAGGGGTTTACCCTAAAAATTCCAGGAGCCAGTTTTTCAGGTGAAACGTGGCCCGACAATCATCTTCATTATAACGCAAAATAGAAGCCAAGAAAGTCTGATCACTTGTCTTTAACCATTGGTCATACCAGCAAACGCATTGATCCCCGCCCATACCAGGGTCACGCCAATGAAATCCTAATGAGTTAGCCAAGGACTTGAGAGAATAGCTTTCCACAGGTAGAATTACACAGGTGATTACTCTTGCATGAAGATCAACAAAACGGGACAATAAACGCTCAATTTGTTTAGGAGGAGTTTTGTATAATTTACCCAGTCGTTTAATCGTTTCCACTTCGTATTCTGAAAAATGAAAAATGGGCGCATTTTCTTCACTTTCAACCAAGTTGAGAAATTCGAGCCAAATTTCTCCTTCAGCTTCGGGGGTTTCTGCGAGAAAAGGATGAAATGTTTGAGTTTGAGATGGTCTTTCTACCCGTAAAATCCCCAATAAATAATCTAAATTTCGTTCTGGTTCAGCTTCAATATCAAAATAAAATTCAACTTTAGCGGTGGGAATTAAAGTATGAATATTGTCTTTAAACTGAGATTTACGAATAGGCCGATTTTCTACTATAGCTTGGGCCTGTTGTTGTAACTGGTTAGCCACTTCTGTTCCTATCACTTCCCCCATATTAGTAGGACAAGCACCGGCTAAAGATTCTACCGTCATCAGTCCCATTTCTTGTAAAGATTGATAACGACTAGGGGTAACTCCAGGGACTAAAGACAGATGTTGTTGAGATTGGGCGATGGTATAACAATGATTATGCCAATGACATAAACTACAACGTTGACGAGAAATAAAAACTTCTGGTTCTTCTTCTTGAGATAACATGGTGACACATTCAATCACTGTATCTTCTAGTTTGACGAACCATTGACTTAAATCGACTATATAGGGATTATGTTCTCGTAAAATCAGGATCGGGATAGGAAGTGGGATATCTTGGAGATAACCCAACAGATGAGAATAAAAAGCCGCGACTATTTTATATTCAGGTTTAGGACGACGGCCTAAATGAATACTGACTGGACGATAGAACCAATCACCAAATTTAGACTCTCCTGGTTGTCTGACTAATAAATGAGGGTTTCCCAGACAATAAAATGACTCATCCGTCGGAAAAATCCGATTAGTAGGAAGATTCTGCAAAAAAATTGTCCCTTGATAAATACAATGTACCCCTTGTTTCATCAACGCTTCTGTAGCTTGAGCTTTACTTGCCCAGTCATTAGCAAGAGGGCGCACTTGTTGATAATGAGGATAAAATTTTTCTAGGGTTGATTGTATATGGATTTGATTTTCTTGTCGGAGTTTGAGCAGAAAATCCCGTTCTGCATCCCTTTGTGAGGGATTGCCATAAACGTCTAAAAAAGCCCGTCGTTGACAGCGTTTATAATTAAGTAAGAGGAAGTCGGTTAATAGCATTCTTTAATGTTGAAGCTTACAACGTTGGGAGCCAAAATAACCCGCAAGGAAAGCTAAAATAGGTGAGATAGGATAGATAAAAGCGATTGAGAATATTCTAACGTTAGCGGGGTCTTTCCCGTTTGTCTCCTAGATTTTTCTAATGTTAACCATTGAGTAACCTATGACCCATCCCCAAGCGATTTCTTCCTCTGTCGAAAAACAACGACAAGAGTTTCCCGGACTGACCAATAAAGTTTATTTTAATTTTGGGGGACAAGGAACTTTACCTCGTGCTGGATTAGAAGCTATTCTTGATGCTCATAAATTTCTTCAACAACAAGGGCCTTTTTCTTTAAAAGTTAATGCTTGGTTGGAACAAAAAAATTGCTTACTCAGACAAGAAATTGCTTCTGAATTAGGGGTATTTCCTGAAACTATTACTTTAACTGAAAATGTGACGGCTGGCTGTAATATTGTTTTGTGGGGATTAGAATGGCAAGAAGGCGATCGCATTTTAATGACGGATTGTGAACATCCTGGAATCATTGCCATTGTTCAAGAAATTGCTCGACGTTTTGGGGTTGGTATTGATATTTGTCCCATTCTTAATACTCTTAATCAAGGTGATCCTGTTGCTATTATTAAGGAACATTTAACTCCTCAAACTCGCTTAGTGGTTTTAAGTCATTTACTATGGAATACGGGGCAAGTTTTACCTTTAGGTGATATTGTTCATGTTTGTCATAATTATAGCGATCACCCGGTTCAAGTATTAGTAGATGCTGCCCAATCAGCCGGATCATTAGCTTTAAATTTACCAGAAATTGGGGTTGATTTTTATGCTTTTACTGGTCATAAATGGTTCTGTGGGCCAGCCGGAGTTGGAGGACTTTATATACGTCCAGAAAGTTTTTCATCTGTTCATCCTACCTTTATTGGTTGGCGAGGAATTAATATGAATGCAATGGGTCAACCGACGGGTTGGAAAGAAGATGGTAGAAGATTTGAAGTGGCTAGTTCAGCTTATCCTCAGTACGAAGGATTACGGGCAGCTATTGCGGTTCATCGAGATTGGGGAACCCCGGAAGAACGTTATCAACAAATTTGTCAATTAAGTGAGTATTTATGGCAAGGTTTATCTAAGATTGATGGCATACAATGTTTAAAGAATTCTCCTCCAGAAGCGGGTTTAGTTTCTTTTACAATTAATCGTGATATTTCTCATGATAAAGCAGTTCAGGAATTAGAAAAACAAGGATTTTTTGTGAGAACAATTCGTGATCCTAATTGTATTCGTGCTTGTGTTCATTATTTTACACTTCCGGCTGAAATTGAACAGTTAATTGGGGCTATTGGTAAAATTATTTAATGTGATCATAAATTACCCCTACAGATATGGTTTGTGGGTAAGTATTATTAATGAGGGAAGTTGGGAAAGAATAACTTAACTGCCCCTGTTCCAATTGCTAAAATAAAGCCAACTACCACCGAACGATTGATGAATTCTTGAGAGTCTAACCGCTTACTAATTCCTTTGACTTCTGCATCAAGTGCTTTAATTTCTCCTGTTAATTTTTCTTCTAATCTGACTTGTCCTATCTTCAAATCATTAACATCTTTTTGTAGGGTGTCTAATTTTACCTCAAATTTTTGATCCATTTTTTCTAATTGCTGATTGATCTTATCTAAAGCTTCTTTAAGATCTATTTCGATGGTTAGGGACATAATGTTATTCTCCAATTAGTTATTTTTTTCAATACAGGTTAACAGATCAATTCATCATGACAGCCAAATGGATAGGAAGAATTATAAGTTTTTTCTCTTTTTCCAAACAACTTATAACGATTATCTCTTACTTTTTCATAGGTTTTATCTCCCAACATTTTCATGCCTGGTAATGCTCGATACGCAATGATAAAAGCTTGTCCCAACGGTAAAAGATTGATAATTTCTTCTGCTGCTTCACTACCTTGCCAACGATTTTGAGAACTATTCCCATCGATTAAAATCATACCCATTTGACAGTCTTCAGAAGTAATGCCAAACTGTTGTAAAGTGTCTTGATTTTGAATGGGAATATAATCAAATAATTTACCCTGATCAAAGGTTTCTAATAGTTGGGTAAATGTGGCACAAAGATTACAATTTCCATCGTAAATTACATGATAAGTCATTTCAGTTACCAGTTATCAGTTATCAGTTATTCATTATCCATTAATCGTCTCTGCCATTCTTTGTCAATCTGCTCAGATCTTTCTATTTCTTGTTCTAATACATCTTTTTCTGTAGTATAAGTAATATCAGACTGAGTAATGAATTTTTCGGCAGCAAATTGATGAGCATAATCTAATTTTTCTTGAAGTGATTTTTCTATTTGTTGTAAATTCTCTACTTGTTGTTGTCGTTTAATGTTACGAGATTCAATTTTACTATTTTGCCATTGAATCCAAAAATAACGCATCAAGGGAACACTTAAAAATGCAGTTGCATAAGCCAATAATATCCAATAAATTGAATTAACAAAAGCAACTAATCCTCCAAATTGAGCTACTAAAGCAGGATCTTTGAGAAATGAGCCTAATACTAAGGCTAAAATAAAATTTAAAGCTCCTAATCCAATTGATAGCATAATTTGCCCACTATTGGCTCGACTAAACCGATAAAATTTCTCCTCTAAATAACTAGCAACTGATTTTTTAGTCTGTTTTTGTACCGTAACTTGTAACTCAGGAAAATAGTAAATAATTCCCCCTGCAGGTGACACTTCAGGAGAACCATTAAATCGAATTAATACAGGCAATATGTAATCTTCATTTTCCTGATTATATTGTGTGATATTATCGAGATAAGGTGCAACTTGTTCGGCCACAATGGCTCCTTTATTATTACGAATAACTGACCCTATTTCTTGCCAACGACGCTCTTCTAAATCATAATTAGGATTACCATCTCCAAAGAGGAAAGAAAAAATACCTTCCAAAAAATTAATCTCGCTTTTAGCTTTTCCCTTTTTAGGAATTTCTTGAGATTGATATTCATAGCGATTATCGTAACGATTGGGATAAAAAATCCAGAACAAATCTGAAAAATTAGGAAAGAAAAAGAAGTTTAAACCACCAGAATTTCTATCATTTCCTCCTTGAGAATCACTATCTCCATTACGACTTGAATTAATACCAATAATGATAATGGCAATTGTAATCATCATTAAGATAATTGAAGCAATAAGAATAACACCAAAAGAAACTCGAATCAAATAAAATAAAACTTTCCAGACTTTTTCCCAAGTTTCTTGTAAGCGTAGTTTCCAATATTTATTACGTAGAATTGTCCGAAAATTTTGGGGGAAAAGATAGACAATTTCTCCTGATTCAGCAACTTGTAGATGTCCCCCTGCATCAGAAGCTAATGCGAGTAATCCTTGTTGTGCTAAATTAAGTTTAAGTCCTGCTTGTGCGGCTACGTCTCCAACGGTTACACGGTAGCCTAGTTTTTCAACCGATGTCATGATTTCAGGTTTAGGAGTCATGGCAGTATTTTCCTTTAATCTTTTCTATTTTCTATTATAAAGTCAACTCTTAGGGATAGTGGAAATTTTTTGTTAATATTTGGGATAAAAATCATTAAGCTAAGTTGACAAATTTTCCATAATCATTCTTATTTTTTGTTTTAAGTCTGGCAAATCATTGACTATAATTAGCCAGACTTCTTCTAAATCAACTCGAAGATAATCATGGATTAAGACATCTCGAAATCCTGCTATTTTTCTCCATTATATATCAGGATAAGCCTCTTTGAATTCATTTTCTAACCGTTTAGTGGCTTCCCCAATAATCTCAAAATTACGAATAACCGCATCCTGAATCATGCGATTTTGTGTAAATATCTCCTGTCCTTCTTGAGTGTAAGTTTCAATATTGGCAATACATTCTTGAATATTACTTAAATAAAATTCATTTTTTTTCATCTTAATTTTACGAGGCTGCTTGCTCCATATATAATTTAGCTAATTTTAGATATAATAATCAATAAGGTCAAAATTAACCAAACAGGAGTTATTAATGATTATAAGACAAAATCTCAATTTTTCCCTAAGTTTAACCTTAATATGCGGAATTTTTGCTAATTTTTCTTGGGTTATTCCCGTTCAAGCGGCTGAGCAAGTTATATTAACTTATAGTATTCTCCGAGAGTCCGTATCTGTTGATGAATTAAGTGACTTAGCCAAAACTGGAAGTGTTTCTCCTGCTTTAAAATCTTATTTAAAATTAGCTAATAAAAATCCAGAAGATTTGCGAAATGTTTTAAACCAAAGTGTTAATGTTGATCCGGTTATTTTGTCTAAGGTTCTTAATAGTTTTGCTGGAAATTATGTTCTGGATGAAGTAGGGCAAATTATTCATACTCCCTCAAAACGCGCTAGTCGAGAATCATTAAGAGGTGCTTTAGTGACTTCTGCTGTATCTGATCGTAATATTCAGGTAGTAGAAATTTTAGAAAATTATCCTACCTCAGAACTTCATGTTGATGGCGATCGCTTAGCGGAAATTTATAAACAAATTCAAGGAGTTGTTAATCAAATTCCTCGTCTTCCTTTTTAACTATTAGAAAAAAAGCCTGTGAAGAAAGGCTTTGTATGTATAGCATCAGTCTTTAGGCTGAATAAACTTATGATTTAAGTTCCTCTTTTTAACTATTAGAAAAAAAGCCTGTGAAGAAAGGCTTTGTATGTATAGCATCAGTCTTTAGGCTGAATAAACTTATGATTTAAGTCTCTCTTTTTAACTATTAGAAAAAAAGCCTGTGAAGACAGGCTTTGTATGTATAGCATCAGCCTTTAGGCTGAATAAAATCATGATTTAAGTTCCTCGTAATTGTTTAATTAAATGAATTAATTCCGGTAAAATCAACTTATCTAACCCTAATTTTACAGCATTAGAAGAACCTGGAAGCGAAAAGATTAACTTATTTTGATAAATTCCCGCGATCGCTCTTGAGGCCATGGCCCGCGACCCAATTTCTTGATAACTCAAAAAACGGAATAATTCCCCAAATCCTGGTAAAGTTTTGTCTAATAACTCAGATAAAACATCATAGGTAGTATCTCTAGGAGAAATTCCAGTTCCCCCGTTAAAAATCACTCCATCTATGATATTATTTTGAGATAATTCTTGTAACTGGGACTGAATTTTATGAGGTTCATCAGGTAAAATCAAGTAAGCACCGATGACATGACCAACATCCGTAAGACGTTGTTGAATTAATTGGCCACTCTTATCAGTTTGGAAGGTTCGGGTGTCACTTATGGTAATTATCGCACAACAAACAGATAAAAAGTCTTGATCAGGATGGGGAAGGGTCATGATTAAAAGTGTTAGGAATAGGCTATAAATATGCTTATGTGAAGTATAAATTATAAATTGGGATTGTTGAAATCGGCTCTCCCGATATCTTGGTGTAAAATGTATATCTGAGTTACAATAGTTAAGATGGTGGCTTACGACGCGCCTTAAAACTTATTAGTTTTTCATCAAAATCATAGCCGCGTCTAACCCACCTTACGAACTATAAGCTTAACTTATCACCACAGATACAGGAGAGCAAGATAGATTAAGCTTTAGAAAATCCCATTCCATTTTTTTGTGCATAACGTTCCATAAACCGCATGAAACGATCCCACTCTGCTTGAGAGTTCATAATTAAAATAGCTTCTATAGAGGTTGCTTTTCCATTGATAAATTTGCCTTTAACCTCGCGGGTAAGGATTTCTCCTTCCTCATCAACGAGGTACATTCCCGTGATTTCATCGGTTCTTCCTGCATCGAGAATGTTAGGAGAGTCAAACCGGAAAGTTGCTGTTCCACTGTCTCCCTTAACTCCGCGTGTCAGACGAACTTCAGGAACGACAGATTCAGTCACACCAGGAGAAAATTGTATTTCAGCCATCCTTGTTATCCTTATGTTAAATCTAAATGATCATTTATTTATCATCTCATAGTCTGGCTTTTTTTGTCTTGGGGAACTATACCTGAAAAACTATCAACAGACTAATTTTTAACGTTAACCGTTTCTCCCGCTAAATTTTGAGCTAAGGTTAAATAATCCAACCAATCAAAAGTCATAAATAATCATATCTGACATAAATTTGACTGCGGACATCACTATTATAGTTTCCTAACCACTCAGCATAAAGTTTTTCAATTTGTTCAATTGCTTTCTCTGTATCTTCAATTTTTCTTGTTAGGTAAACAACCAATTGGAAGTCAGCTAATTCTGGATCTAAAATACAATCAAGAAATACATTTGAGTCAGGTAAATATTTGCTTATTAAATTTTTACCTAATACTAAAATTGATAATAGATTGGGATGCGTTTCTAAAAATTGAACAACATCATTCTCACGACGAAATTGATAAAATGATTTTAAATCATAAACTAGAGATTAGAAAGTAGTACCTATCATGGTATTAACTAAACTTGATTGAGCTACGACAATTAAAACGAACACGGAGGGATTTGAACCCCCGACCCTCAGGACCGGAACCTGATGCTCTATCCACTGAGCTACGTGTCCATAATCTGTTTTAGCATAACACGATTCGGCACCTTTTTGTGATTGTCTTGCGTCAGGAATTACCGACAAAAACCGCGCCCCTTTCCCTCAAACTTTGGGACATTTCTTCAGTTATTCCGGGATTTTCACCAAATTTAGCCCCATTTACTACTGCACCGCTAAAATTGGTCTGGCTTAAATTCGCTTCTACTAAATTAGCGTCCGTTAAATCTGCCCCAATGAGATTAGCTAACGCCAAACTAGCACGGTAAAAGTCCCCCTGATTTAACTTGGCATTACCCAAATAGGCTCCGCTTAAGTCTGCACCGCTAAATCTAGCATAACATAGTATAGCCTCACTCAAATCTGCATCCGTTAAATTAGCACCCCGAAAATTACTGCGAATCAAATTCGCCCCACTTAACTCAATACTACTTAATTCTGTCGCCAGAAAATTTCCGCCGCATAAGTCAACTTTAGGGTTTAATTGGGCTAATTGGGCTAATTCGAGTAAATTATGATTGTTAGCGGTGTAAATAGTCTCAATGGTTTGATGAAGTTGAGCTAAACTATGAGGATTAATTCCTTGAGTCGGTTGGTCATCTGGACTTTCCGAGGCTAATCCGTCCAAGCTGACTTGAATTTGAGATAAATAGGGATTTAGTCTATTTTTCCACAAAAACTGAGCTAAGACCCGTTCTAAAATGCTATGTTGATTAGGATGAATATCATGTCGCCATAACCCCTCAGTTTGAGTGATAGAAACATCCGAGGGACTAACTTCAAAGGTAACACTTAAGGAGGTATCAGGTATTACCTCAATTATCGCTATTTGAGAGGAAATAGAAGGGATCTTAAGGTAAGATTGTCCAAGTTGAGGGGTAAATTGCCAAACAGCCTCAACCGGGGTCAAAGTTTGTAATTGACAGGCATCATTAAAAGAGCGTTTTGGTTCTATTATTTGCCCATTTTTGAGATTAAGTTTCAGTTTACCTCCTTTTAAAGCAAATTTAATCTGACCATTGAGTAAGGATTTTTCTTGTTCATTGAAGCGAATAGTTAATTCTAGGTTTAATTGTTCTAATACGGTTGTCTCCACCCTCAAAGGTAAGACCTTCAAATTCAGAGAAACACAATCAGGATAGGGGTTATAACTGGTTAGATGAGGCTCAAAAGAGCGAGATTCTGACATGGATAAAAATTATGAATTATGAATTATAAATTATGAATTATCAATGGACAATTGATAATTGACAATTGGTTAATTTGGTTTAAAACCTCAACGGTACTTTCTCCTTTATTTCTGCTACATAAAACTGATACAACGTGGTATATTACGTCACATTGAAGTTTACTTCGGTGCTTCAACCAGAACCGTCGGCGGCACTCTGTCCACAGGCGTCAGACGGTATAGCCTACCGCCTTACTCGCTAACATTTTAGCGGCATTTAAGTCTCTCTCTACCTTTTAGGTAGAGGTAATTTTCTATTGTCCATTGTCCATTGTCCATTGTCAATTGTTGAAGAATTCCCCAAAGGGGTTAGACTGGATAACTAACCACGCGATCGCGGCCTTCTTTTTTTGCTTGAAAGAGGAACTCATCAGCTTGATTAATTAAAGTGGTTTCTGATATTCCTAAAGTGGGAAGCACTGTGCCTACCCCTAAACTCATGGTGACATAGGATTGTACTTTTGAGGCTTTATGGGGAAGTTGTAACTGTCGAATTTCTTCGAGAATTTTCTGGGCGACTTGCATGGCTCCTGATGTGGGAGTATTAGGTAAGATAATGGCGAATTCTTCACCCCCATAGCGGGCAACTAAATCAGCCGGACGATGAATAACACTAGAGATAGCTTGGGCTACTTTTTTGAGACAATCATCTCCTGATAAATGTCCATAATTATCGTTATACAATTTAAAATAGTCAATATCCCCTAAAATTAAGGATAGGGGCTGTTTTTCTCGACTCAAACGCCGCCATTCGTGTTCGAGGGTTTCATCAAAACAACGACGGTTCGCTACTTCGGTTAACCCATCTAGGTTGGCTAAACGATGTAATTTAGTATTGAGTTCGTGTAATTCACGATTCATTTTATGGACAGAAGCCTCATAACGTTGTCTTTCTTCTTCTGCTAGTTTACGTTGTGTGACATCGGTTTGCACCCCAATGTAATAGACAACTTGTCCTGACTCATCTTTGACTGGAGATAAAGATACCTCGTTCCAAAAAAGAATACCATCTTTACGATAATTACGAACAGTAATAGAACATTCTCTCTTTTCTTGAATACAATTATGTAATTCTAAGATGCCGGATTGCTCTCGATCACTTCCTTGAAGAAAACGACAATTTTTTCCTTTTACTTCTTCTAAAGAATACCCTGTCATTCTTTCAAATCCAGGGTTAGCATAGATAATAGGATTATCAGAATGGGTGGCATCTGTAATAATAATTCCGTTGTAAGTCGCGGCGATTGCTTGATGAAGTAAGTAAGCATCTATTTGAGGTTGAGCATGAAATTCTTGGGCAGCTTCACTTAATTTTAATTGTCGTTTTAAGTAACGATTATTACTTTGTAATTTCTGATGTAATAGACTAAGTTTAACTTGGGTTTCAACTCTGGCTAATACTTCTTGAGTATGATAAGGCTTGGTAATATAATCTACTCCTCCGACTTCAAAGGCTTTTGTTTTTTCTAATATTTCATCAAATGCACTTAAAAAAATAACGGGAATTTCTGCGGTTTTCTCGTTTTTTTTTAGATAACTACAAACTCCATATCCATCCAGTCGAGGAATTTTAATATCTAGTAAAATAACATCAGGTGTTTCGGTGTCAATAGCAATTAAAGCCATTTCTCCATCTACGGCTTGTCGTACTCGATATCCTCGCTTAGCTAATAGATTTGATAACAATCTTAAGTTATCAATTTGATCGTCTATAATTAAAATATCGGCTTTTTCACAAGACTGAAGGTTCATCTGTTTTTAATCATTAATATTTGGTTGACTAAGTTTTCTTATTTGACGATAATCAAAATTATTGACTAATTCAATCATGGACTGAATTAAAAAATAATGCTGCTCAGGAATTTCCTCAATTAATTGGTATAGACGTTGACCATCTCCCGCATTAGCTGCACCCTGAACTTGCACAATCCAATCTGATGACATTACTTCTAAAGATTCCCTGTTTAAAACAACTGATTCTTGGTCTTGTTCTACCGCTTCTATTGCCTGACTTTCATAACGATAACTAACTCCTAAGTGAGTGACTAACTTATCAAGTACCCGTTGGATTTCAAAGGGTTTACGAAGGATATCATCTCCTATTGTAGCTGATCTTTTATTTTTTTGTGCTTCCCTACTTTCTGAGGTAATGGTAATAATCACGGGTTGATTAATTTGTGTCAAGGCTTTAATTTTTTCAATGGCTTCATAACCGTCCATAATAGGCATCCGAGTATCCATAAAAATCAAATTAGGTTGCCAATTTTTACAAATTTCTACCGCTTCTTGCCCATTTTCCCCTTCTTTTATCTGAAATCCTATTGGTCTTAATAATTTAATAAGTAATTGACGGTTTTCTCGTTGATCATCTACGACTAAAAGACGATATTCTGGTTGATTAGGAGCTAATCCTATGACATTATACCTTGATTGTCTGGTAGGAATTTCTGATTCTTCAGGAAGATTAAAACCAATGTTAAAATGAATTAATGTTCCTTTGTTTAGTTGACTTTTTACTTGAATATTTCCTCCCATTAAATTTACTAATTTTTCGGTAATTGCTAATCCTAATCCTGCTCCATCACGCTCATGTTCTCTAACAAATGGTTCAAAGATTTTTACCTGATTTTCTAAGGCAATACCCCTACCAGTATCTTCGATTGCAAAAAAGAGAATTTGTTGGGGTTGCCAGTCATTTGTATTGTCTTCTAAATTCCAATCTTGATTATCACTTGCTAATCTGATGGTAACACTTCCTTGATCAGTAAATTTAATGGCATTGTCTAAGAGATTAATCAGAATTTGACGTAATTTATTGTCATCAGTTTTAATATATTGAGGAACATCAGGATCAATGTAAATCATGATTTGTAAATTCTTGCCTGTTGCTTTTAATCGGAACATTTCAATGACCCAATTAATTAAATCTCGTAAGTTAAATGTAGTTGCTTTGAGAGAAATATTTCCTATTTCTAATTTAGACAGTTCTAAAATATTGTTAAATAAGCTGCGTAAATATTCCCCACTACGACACATAATAGCTAGATTATCTTGTTGTTCTGGGGTTAGAGTCTGTTCTCGTTTAAACACTTCAAGAAATCCTAATAAAATATTTAAAGGATTTCGCAATTCATGACTCATTTGTCCGAGTAATTCTGTTTTCTTTTGCTTTGCTTCTTGTAGTTGTATATTGCTTTCTTCAATAAGCTTTTCTAAATATTCTTTTGTTTTAACAAGTTCAGCATTTCTTTGTTTAATTAATTGCTCAATTTTATTTTTATTGTCGATGATTTTCCAGAAATAAACTATTAATATTCCGGTTAAAGATAATACTAAAATAAAAGTAGCTAACGCTTTAGCAATTATAGGTAATAATTTGATATCCGGTAAAATTACCAGTGACCATTGACGATCAGCTACGGTTAAAATTTTCTTACATTCAAACAATATTCTACAGCTTAAAGGTAATTCTAATGATTGATTGATTTCTGGCTTTTTGTCAAAGCTAAATAGAATACCCTGATTGTCTTTAGCTTGTAAATCAATAATATAGAAACTTAATTCTTTTTTTTCTAACTTATTTAATGTGTTGTTAAATATTTGTTTAATATCATATAAAGTATAGATAATTCCCCTCAATTCTTGACGACTTTCTGAGAGATTTTTAGGAAAAAATCCAGGACTATAAGTTGGGTAATATATAGCAAAGCCTCTATCTCCATTAGTTAACTCAATGGGGCCACTGGTGGTAATTTTTCCTGAATCTCGTGCTTTTTCTAATGCCACACGAGATAAAAGATTAGCCCCTAAATCTAGCCCCATAATTTGTTGATTATTTTGTTTTAATTCTTCATATATAATAGGAAATTTGTCAAGTTTTTCTACTGTATTTTGATCATTTTTTGTGGCAATATTAAAATTAGAAAAATCATTATCTTTGAGAGGTTTTTTCTTAGTGTTTAAGGCTTCTATAGAGATTCTTTTCGCCCAAGTCATACCCATAATTCCTGGATAATTTTCCAGAAAAGGACGGGAAAATCTCTCAAAATCTTTTTGTGTTACTTCATCTGAAGCCTCATAAAAGTGTCCCACAGTTCGGGTAACTTCTGTATAATCATTAAGATGGTACTGTAAATATTGCCTTAGCTGCAAAGCTTGTGTCTGAAACTTGGTTTGTTGTATGCTTAGTTCTATATACCCAACCATTAAAGCGGCGATCGCAGACAATCCTCCCCCTATCAGTAAACTGATTCTTAGAGGAAAATAAGGCATCTGATGAGAAGAAGATTCTGTCATAAAAACAGATTTTATATACTATAGGACAAAAAACAAGTGCCTTTAATTATTATCTTATATTTTAAAGACAGTTTTCTTGAACTAAAATATTATTAGATTAACTACCCAATTATTTGTTTCGTCTTTTATTGTAGGTTGGGTTGAGGCACGAAACCCAACAGACCCGAATTCTAAGTCTAACTCACCCTACGAATTAAGTACCGCGCGCAAAATTAATTGCACAACTAGGGCGGGTTTTGATATAGTCGTAATGGTTGAGTGACAAAGGTAAGGGCTGGTTTATTTAATTTTTTGGTGAGAATAATTGATTTATGTAAAAAACCCGCCCCTACAAAAACCTGCCCCTACAAATTTTGTGTAATTAATTTTGTCTACCTACTTATAAGCTTTACTTCCTACTATTTTAATGCATTCGATCAATAGTTCGATACTGAATCGCCTCAGCAACATGATGACTTTTTAAGATTTCTTCATTACCTAAATCAGCAATAGTACGAGATACTTTTAAAATCCGATCCATGGCCCTTGCTGATAATCCTAACTTACGAATTGCCCCTTCTAATAAATTACGACTCGACTTATCTAATTGACAAAAATTGCGTAAATGAGATGTCTGCATTTGAGAATTACAAGAAACCGACTTTTCCATTTTAAACCGATTTTGGGCGCGATCGCGGGCGAGTTTTACTCTTTCTCGGATGGTTTTAGAATCTTCTCCTATTCCTTCGGCGATCATTTCTTCGGGTTTCAGACGATTTACACCTACTTGTAAATCAATTCTATCCATTAATGGGCCTGATAATTTAGCCCAATATTGTTCCCGTTGACGAGGAGAACAAGTACAATGTTGAATTGGATCACCAAAATAACCACAGGGACAGGGATTTGTGCTTGCTATTAAGGTAAATCTAGCTGGAAACGTGACAGACTGACGAGTACGAGAAATGGAGACATAACCATCTTCTAGGGGTTGACGCAAAAATTCTAAGACATTACGCTTAAATTCAGTTAATTCGTCTAAAAATAAGATACCATGATGAGATAAAGAGATTTCGCCAGGACGAGGAAAACTGCCACCTCCCACTAAAGAAGGGCCAGAAGCTGAATGATGGGGACTGCGAAAGGGTCTTTCTTGGATCAATGAGCCTCTATTTTTGAGTAATCCGGCGACAGAATGAATTTGAGAGACTTCTAACGCTTCTGAGAAGGATAAAGGCGGTAAAATGCCCGGTAAACGTCTTGCTAACATGGTTTTTCCGCTACCTGGAGGCCCCACAAAAATGAGGTTATGACCCCCTGCGGCTGCTATTTCTAAGGCGCGACGGGCGTGATTTTGACCTTTTACGTCCTTTAAGTCAGGGGTGGGAATAGGCGATCGCCCTAAAACTTCTATAGGTTTAAATTGGACGGGTTGATGAGTTTGAGGGTGACAGAGGAAGTCTGCAACATCTGTGAGGTGTTTAAAGCCATAAACAGCTAAATTATTGACAACTGAGGCTTCTTGCGCATTATCTAAGGGTACAACTAATCCGGTAATACCTAAGCGTTGGGCAGCCGCAGCGATGGGTAAAACGCCCGCAACGGGGCGCAAACTACCATCAAGGGATAATTCCCCTAAAAATAAATAATCCCCCAATAAATGGCCATCAATTTGTTCTGAAGCTGCTAATATTCCTACACTAATAGGTAAGTCAAAATAGGGGCCTTCTTTGCGAAGATCTGCGGGGGCTAAATTAATAATAATTTTACGAACGGGAAAGGCAAATCCTGAATTTTTTAATGCTGCTTTAACTCTTTCTCTAGATTCTTGTACCGCAGTATCAGGAAGTCCCACAATGGTAATAGCAGGAAGTCCCCCTGAAACATCAACTTCTACCCCAACTTTAAGCGCGTCAATGCCCACTAATGAAGCACTCCAAACCCTAGCTAACATTTTTTGAGTTCCTTAAATATTTCCCTTAGGTTTAGTATTCCCATTAATGTAGAAAAGTTTAGCATTGCTCAAAATATTATAAATTATAAATTATAAATTATAAATTATAAATTGGGATTTTATAGACCCAATATTGTAAACAATCAAAGTCATTAAAGTTGCATCAGTCCTAAAATTAGGCTCTCCCGTACCTATGGTGATAAGTAAAGCTTATAATTCGTAGGGTGGGTTAGACGCGGCTATGATTTTGATGAAAAATGCATAACTTTTAAGGCGCGTCGTAACCCACCATATTAAGTATTGTAGCTGATTATACATTTTATACCAAGATGTTATGAATTATAAATTATAAATTATAAATTATAAATTGGGATTTTATAGATCAAATATCGTAAACAATCAAAGTCATTAAAGTTGCATCAGTCCTAAAATTATTTGCCTGTGCAAACTTTTCAAGATTTATGGGAACTCTATTAAAAATCTAGATCAAAAAAATCCATAGACAACATGTATAATTATCAACATCAAGTTAAATGCGATCGCCAACAACTTAAACAAGAGGAACAAGAAACTATAGCCAAGGTAGAACGCGATTTCCTCAAATTAAAACAAGAGATTGAACGCGATCGCCAACAACTTAAACAACAACAACAAGAAATTATAGCCAAGGTTGAACGCGATCGCCAAGAACTTATACAACAACAACAAGAAATTATAGCCAAGGTTGAACGCGATCGTCAAGAACTTATACAACAACAGCAAAAAATATTCCTTCCTGTCTCCTATACCCCTTCTCCTGCCTTGTCTGAAGGGCTATTAATCGACACTCAGAAAGATATCTCGGTAGAGGGTGTAGGTTTTGTTATTGGCGGGGCCTTAGCTGGTGTTAGTACATCGGCTATGATTGGCGGGATGGGATTAGTGGGCAAATTTGGCGGTATTGGTCTAGGTTTGGGTACAATGACAGCAACAGGACTCATGATCGGTGCTGCCACTTATGGCGCGTTGACAGCCATCATAGAAGAAGATACTACAGCTTTGGCCGCGATGGGATTAGGTACACTAGGAGGAGTGGGAATCTCTGCTACTGTCGGGAGTATGGGTTTAAGTGTCGGAGGTACGGCTTTTGCCCTTGGAATGACTTCAATGGCGGCTGCTGGAGGTATCATCGGATTAGGAATCTATGGATTAACCAAGATTGTTAGCGATGGCACTAGAGATAGCAAAATCTACAGAAATTTAGAATTTTTAGCCACCATTATTAGAGAATATGAAGATGAAAGAAAATGGGCTGATTTAGAATCTGGATATTTAGGCATTGACGCAGAACTCCAAGCCCTAAAAATTGCGATCGCAAACCCTAATTAGGTTTTTAAAAACTAAAAGGGTATTTTATATTTCTCATACCCTCTTTCAAAATTAGAACCCATTTGCGATGGTAGGGGTCAACGGTCGTTAACCCCTACTGGGACAGGTTTAAATTATTAAACTCCTACTCTTCTTCTGCTGTTGCTGTGACTTCTAGTGCTTCTTCTGCTGTTTCTGCTTCTGCTATTTCTGCTTCTAAGGTTTCCCCTTCTGCAGCAGGAGGAACCAAGGCCACAGCCGCGATCGCATCATCTTCATCTAACCGTTGTACTCGTACTCCGGTTGCACTGCGAGACTGTAAAGAAATAGCATCAACCACCTGACGAATAATGATCCCTCGGTTAGAAGCGATCATCAACTCATCTCCTGGGTTAACCACATGGAGAGAAGCTAAACGATCCTTTGGAGACTTAAACTTAATGGCCCGAACTCCCATACCGGCCCGTCGTTGTAAGCGGAATTTTGAGATAGGAACCCGTTTTCCATAACCCCCATTGGTAATAGCCAAGATCCAAGGGCCTTGGTCTGTGGTATCTTCTTCTATCAACTCCTCAGTTTCATTTTCTAAGATTTCTTCATCTTCATCCTCTCCTGCATCGGCAATACTCGCTGTCACCTGACTTGGCAAAATATCCATGCTTATTAACTCGTCCCCAGACTTGAATTTCATGGACTTAACCCCTCTGGTGGCCCGGCCCAGGGGTCGCAGTTGTTGACTATTAGCACAAAAATGAATAGCCATTCCTAGACGACTTCCGAGAATAATACTATCTTCTTCTTTGGCCAGTCGCACCCATCGTAGTTGATCTCCTTCTCCTAGAGAAATAGCTATTAACCCGTTGGTGCGAATATTACTAAAAGCAGACAGGGCAGTTTTTTTGATGTATCCTTTGCGGGTTAACATCACTAAGAAGACATCCTCGCTAAACTCACTCACTGCCACAATAGAGGTGATTTTCTCATCTTTAGGAATAGGTAACATCTGTACGATCGGCATTCCCCTTGCAGTCCGAGACGCGGCCTGGATATGATAGGCACTGACCGCATATACGACCCCGCGATCGCTAAAAAAGAGGACATGATCATGGTCACAACAGGTCAAAAAGTGTTCAACGACATCATCCTCTTTAATTTTGGCTGCTGCTTTACCTCTAGTGGCCCGTTGTTGGGCAGCAAAGGTACTTACAGGCATCCGTTTAATGTATCCTTGTTCTGTTAAGAGGATGATAGCCTGTTCATTAGCAATTAAGTCAGTATCGACAATTTCCCCGTCATAATGGACAATTTGGGTACGACGGGGTGTAGCATGAATAGACCTAATTAGAGTGAGTTCTTCTACAATAATGGCTTCGATGCGCTCTCGTCGGGCTAAAATATCTTGTAAATCCGTAATTTTAGCTTGTAGTTCTTCATGTTCGGCGTGAATTTTCTCTGCTTCTAAAGCTGTCAAGCGACGTAACTGCATTTGTAAGATAGCGTCTGCTTGAACTAAAGATAAGCCAAATTCTTCAATTAATTCTTCTTTTGCGGTGGTACTATCAGCCGCCCCACGAATAAGGACAATAACTGCATCTAAATTCTCTAAAGCAATGAGTAAACCTTGCAAGAGGTGATCTCGTTCTTCTGCTTTGCGTAACTCGTATTGGGTACGACGGGTAATAGTTTCAACCCGAAAGTCTAAGAAAACGGTAAGAAATTTTTTAAGTATCAGGAGTTGGGGTTCTCCATTGACTAAGGCCAACATATTGGCCCCAAAATTCGCTTGTACAGGAGTTTGTTTATAAATGTTGTTAAGAACGACTCTTGGATAAGCATCCCGTTTGAGTTCGATCACCACCCGCATTCCATCACGATCGCTTTCATCACGAAGATCAGAAATACCTTCAATGCGTTTATCATTGACTAATTCAGCAATTCGTTCTATTAAAGCAGCTTTATTAGTTTGATAGGGTAATTCAGTAATAATAATAGCATCTCGATCAGGACGGCCTCGCTGTTCTAGGGTTTCAATGGTGGCGACCCCCCGCATAGTAATGGAACCCCGTCCGGTATTATAAGCGTCTTCAATGCCAGAGCGACCTAAAATCTGTCCTCCCGTGGGAAAATCAGGGCCAGGTATTAATTTAATTAAATCTTGGTTAGTTAATTCTGGGTTATGAATAAGAGCGATCGTTGCGTCAATTAATTCTGCTAAATTATGAGGGGGAATATTGGTGGCCATTCCAACAGCAATACCAGAAGAACCATTAACTAAAATTTGAGGAATTCTCGCAGGCAGAACAACGGGTTCTTGTTGTGATCCATCAAAGTTATCGGCAAAATCAACCGTTTCTGCTTCAATATCTCTAAGTAAAGCATTAGTAGATAAAGTTTGCAGACGACATTCGGTGTAACGCATGGCCGCAGGGGGATCATTATCCACTGAACCAAAATTACCATGACCAGCTATGAGGGGATCTCGCATGGAAAAATCCTGGGCCATGCGGACTAACGCATCATAGACGGCAGTATCTCCGTGAGGATGGTATTTACCTAAGACTTCCCCTACCACACGCGCACATTTACGAAAAGGCCGTTCAGGGGTCAAACCCAGTTCGTACATGGCGTAGAGAATGCGACGATGGACTGGTTTTAACCCATCCCTCGCGTCGGGTAATGCTCGTCCCACAATGACGCTCATGGCGTATTCTAGATAAGAACGAGACATTTCATTACTCAAGTCTGTGGGAATGATCCGATCTTGAGGGGTGGTCATAAGGGAACGAACTCCTTTAAAAACAAGAAAAAGAATATAATCAGCCCATAAATAGCTGATTAAGCGGGATAAAATAAGATTTGTTTTACTTTTCTTTAATAGTTTAACATAAAGAGGCTATTTTTTTGCGAAAATCTGCCAAGTTAGAAGATGAATTTTATTTTGATTTTTTCTAGCTTTTTTTAAAGATAATATGAATAAAATTATCTTAATCCTCCGACATTTCTAGATAATTTAAAATTTTTTAGTAAATATACTTTGTTTAAAAGTAATTATATAAGCGATTAATATTCGCCAATATAATCCTATTTTATTATTTATCTTAAATAAAATTTTATCCCTATGCGAATTATCTCTTGCTGTTATTTTTAAGCTGTTTCGTCCTTCGTGTATAATCAATTTTCTAAGATTAGACAATTCTAAATTGTCATGAATTTTCCATCCTGCTTTAGCTGCTGCTAATCCAATAAATGAACCATCTCCCTGAAAAACTTTGCGAAGTCCTAACCATCGGTCACTAAGTTCCCATGCTTCTAAAAATTCAGATTCTCTTCCTTGATCTTTTCTAATAATCATCAGATTTTCACAAACCCACTTTGCTTGACTTACATTAATATTAAGCTTGTTAGCTAATTCAAAGAATTTTTCTGCATTGTGTGGATAATATTTAATCAGGCATTCTTCCAAAGATTTAGTGGGTGTTTCTGCTGTCAATCCTGGACTAACATTTAGTTCTTTCGGAAGTGGATCGATTATTTGACTATCTGCATCAACAAATACAGTACATTCATGGTTTTCAAGTGCCATACTTATAGCCAAACGCTTATCGTTGTAGACATAAAAGATACTTCTTCTACGAATTTTTCTAGCAATAACATTCGAGTATTTTTGAAAATCTTGGGGAACATCAGTTGCAATGACCAGATCAATTCCAGAATTTTGTACTTGCTGAGCTAGTCTTTGTGCGGCTAATCGGTAAGGTGAACCAATTGCTAAAGTAGATAAACAATACTTCGTTGATATCATGTATATCTCTCCATGCTTGTAAATTGATTGTAACCCATTATAACATTTTTTAGAATAACGAACATAACGACAAAGAATAAACCCGTTAAAAATATAGAAAAATTAACTTAAATATTAGAATATTAATTCAATAATGGATAATTAATTATTAATTATCCATTATCTATCAATCAAATATCTCTAAGATAAATCCCGTTTAGTTCTAACCCATTGTGACTGGGGACGAATTAAAAAAGTAAAATAGAGAGGAATTTTCCAAAGTAAATAAAAAGGTATAGAAATTAAAGCTGAACCTGGAATTTCTTCCCGTCCAAATTTAGCCCAACCACTTAAAATACCCACAATTAAGAATACACCACCTATGCCTAAAATAAAAGTAGATAACCAAGAAAATCCTAACAATCCGGCTGTTACCATCATACTCATTCCTATCATCCAAAGCATTACTAATAAAGATAAAGGTGGTACACTTACTTCTAAAGCTAGGGCAAATAGATCAAAACGTCTTTGAAAAATTGCCTCTTTTAATAACCGAGGAACTTGAGTTAAAAGAGTTTTAATATGACCATGTTCCCAACGAGTTCTTTGAGTTTTCGCCGCACCCGACTCTTGAGGTAAAATTCCTGTTACCTTAGCATCAGGACAAAATTGAGGAGAATATCCAGCTAAAGATAAATCAATGCCTAATTGCATATCTTCAACAATATTACCACTTGCCAAAGAGACTTTTTGTAATACTGACCAAGGAAAAGCCATTCCTGTTCCTGCTAATAAACAAGGCAGTCCTAAACGGTTTAACCCTGTGGAACGAACTTGATTTTTAACTAAAAATGCTAAGGCAGAAATTAGATCTTTCGGACTAGGATTAGTTGGTTTTTCTAATAAATATAAAGCTTGTATCGGTCTACCATTTATTTGTGCTTGTTGTGCTAAAAGTTGAATAGTTCCTGATGTTACATAACAGTCAGCATCAACTAAAATAATAATATCAGGGTGATTATTTTTGAGGAAATTTAACCCATAATCTAGGGCATAACCTTTGCCCCGTTTTTCTGTATCTTGGCGTTCAATAACTGTTACTCCAAAATTTTGAGCGATCGCGGCTGTTTTGTCAGTACAATTATCAGCAATAACGATAATTTGCTCTGGTGTTTTTACCTGAGATAATAAAGATATCAAAGTTTTATCAATGACCATATCTTCATTATGAGCCGGAATTAAAATTTTGAAATTAGGTTCATTCTCTAACTTAATATCTAAAGAAGTAGAACCAGGAAAAAGGGACATTAAACATTCCATAAATAATACCCCACAAGGGATAGAAAGGATGAGGGAAATTAGGAATAATAATCCTTCTAAAATTAAATTCATAGGTCAGAATCAGGTGATAGATGGACAGACTCAAATAATTGTTTTAACTTTTGTGCTTCTTGAATAATATTATGTTGTTGTGCAACTTTTTTAGCTCCTATTTTTCCCATTTCTTCTAATTGAGAAACAGGAGTTTCTAAGACAGTTTGCATTGCCGTCACTAAAGCTTCAACCGAACCCGCAGCAAATAACCATCCTGACTCACCAGGAACTACCAATTCAGGAATTCCTGCGACATAAGTGCTAATTACAGGACGACCTAAAGCTAGACTTTCCATAATAACAACGGGCAGTCCTTCCGCAAAACTTGGTAAAACCATCGCCCGTGATGCTAAAATTTGTTGTTGAACTTGTGTTTGAGTTGCCCATCCTGTAATCTCAATTGTATCCTCTAAATGCCAATAAGCGATCGCTTCTTCAATGGGTGTTCTTAAGGGGCCATCTCCCACTAAAACCAACTTAAATTTATAGCCTTGAGCAACTAATTTACTAGCCGCTTCAACTAATAATAATTGTCCCTTTTGTTCACTCAAACGACCCACACAAACCAAACGAAGTTCATCTGTAATAGGTTGCCAAGGCAGAGAAAAGAATGAATCATCTAGTCCACAATGAATCAGATGAATTTTTGACCAGTCTGTGAACTCACACCAACGATAAAGTTGACTCTTTCCATAAGAACTAATAGCCACCACAAAAGCTGCCCGTTTAATCTTTTCTGGTAAAGAAATTGCCCCAACTTTATCAAATTCTTCGGGGCCGTGGACAGTAAAGCTATAGGATGGGCCCCCTAAAACTTGATTTAACAAAACAACAGTTGTAGAATTGGTGCCAAAATGAGCATGAAAGTGAGAGATATTTAACTCAGAAAAACGATCCAATAAAACACAAGCTTCTGCTAAATAAGCACAATGTAATAAAATCCCTCGGTCTGAATGCCAACCGAGTTTTAGAGTTAAGATAAAAGCTTGTAACCAACGGTTAGGACGAGTCAAAAAAACTTTGAGAAGACTGGTTAATAAACCAATCACTCCCACTCCTAAAACAACATTTGTTTTGTCTAATTCTTGTTGGTCTGCCTCATCAACAACTTTGCCAACAGATGAACGTAAAGAAAATCGAGTAATAGGAACACCCAAAGCTTCAATGGCCAAAATTTCTCGCCGAATAAAGCTATGGCTAATACTGGGATATTGGTTAACTAAGTAAGCAATTTTCATGCTATTATATCGCTAAAGTTTCTTTATTTTAGAATATGGAGATAAGAACAAACTAGACACTTTAATAGTATACAATAGCAGATGAGCAAAACTTACACAATTCCTTGAGAAAGAGACTATTTTGCCAGAGTAAATTTATGAATTGATTCTACAGGTATTACCAGATGGTTTATGATAATCTTCAGGCAAATTTTTTAGCTTGAGTAGAATATGAATAATTTAGGAATAGTCATCATTGGCAGAAATGAAGGAGAACGTCTAATTAGTTGCCTTCAATCATTAATTACTGAGCTTACCGATATTAGCAAAATTCCCATTGTTTATGTAGACTCAGGCTCAACTGATGATAGCGTTAAAACAGCAAAATCTCTAGGGGTTCAAGTCATCGAATTAGACTCATACCGTCCCTTTACTGCCGCTAGAGGCAGAAATACGGGATTTAGGTTTCTGATAGAGCAATATCCTAACTTAAAATATATTCAATTTATCGATGGAGATTGTACGATTATATCAGGATGGCTCGAACAAGCGATCAATGTATTAGATAATAATAAAAGTCTTGCTATTGTTTGTGGACGACGGGCAGAAAAATTTCCCGATGCTACTCCCTATAACCGCTTAGCGGATATGGAATGGAATACTCCCACAGGAGAAACAACCGCTTGTGGTGGTGACGCTTTAATGAGAGTACAAGCACTTCAAGAAGTTAATGGGTTCAATGATACTTTAATTTGTGGTGAAGAACCGGAAATGTGTGTCCGTTTGCGTCGTCAAAATTGGAAAATATTGCGCTTAGAAGCTGATATGACCCTTCATGATGCGGCAATGACCAAATTTAGTCAATGGTGGTCAAGAATGGTACGTTCAGGTTGGGCCACCGCAGAAGGTAGGGCCATGTATGGTTCATCACCTGAAAGATATATGGTACGTCAATCTTTGAGAAATTGGCTTTGGGGAGTGTTTCTACCCCTTATTTCCCTAATTTTTGCCTGGCCAACCTCTGGACTAAGTTTGTTATTGTTACTCGGTTATCCAGTTCTAGGATGGCGTATCTATAAATATCGCCTCAGTTGTGGAGATTTGCCCTCTCACGCGCGACTATATGCCTTTTTTTGTGTTTTAGGCAAATTACCAGAAGTCATGGGACAGGTCAAATATGGGTTAATACAATGGCGTGGTCAGCAAGCAACCTTGATTGAATATAAACTTCCCGTATCTTAAAATTAAGCTTGACATATTGAGAAAGATGAGATACAGTTAACCTCGACATCGACTTTATTTTTAATTAATCTTTGTCCGTCCCTTGATTTAATCAAGAGATTGAGTGAGGTAGTGAAAGGAAACATTTAGACTCATGCAACCAACCCGTTATTGGCTTAATCCTCTAGCAATTATTGCCACGGCTACCCTATTTTTGGGAACCCCTGCTTTGGCGAACGAGACAAACTCAATAACGATAGAATCTGATCAGGTTCAAGAAGAAGAAATTATTGAAATTGAGGTAACACCACCAGATATTAACCCATCTGGTGCTTGTGCCGCTTCTATTGAACCAATTATTAATAATATTATCGGTCGTTATCAAAATAATTGGGGTATTTTAGTCGAAAAATTAGAGGATAGAACTCTATTATATAATCACAACGCTGATAAATATTTTATCCCTGCTTCTAATAACAAAATATTTACTACTGCTGCTGCTTTACAAAGATTAAATCCCTACTCAAAAATTGGCTCAAAATCTCTACAAAATTGGGTTAATGTAACCAATATTAGAAGTAATAATTATTATGCTGATACCCTCTTACGTCACATTGGAGGGCCAAACGCAGCTAAAGCAGCTTTAGCTCAACTTGGGGTTAATCCTAACAGTTTTCGTCAAGTGGATGGTTCAGGATTATCTCGTAACAATATAGCAACTCCAAGGGCTTTAGTAGAAACCTTACGAGCGATGTATTATAGTCCTGCTAGGGATATGTTCTATTCTTCCTTACCCATTGCGGGAATCACAGGAACTTTGACAAACCGTATGAAAAGAACATCTGCTCAGGGAACAGTATCCGCTAAAACAGGCACATTGAGAGGGGTTCGCGCTTTGTCAGGTTATGTAAACCATCCTCAATTGGGATTACTTGTATTTAGTATACTAGCTAATAACTCGAATGTATCCGGCTCCGCGTTAGTCGGTTCCATTGATAAAATGGTTTTACAATTGAGTGCCTTCCAACCTTGTAATTAAGGCGATTTCCAAAAAAGACCTTCAAAGCAACGCTGGAACTTCTTAACGCCGCAATAGTAAAGGCTTGTAATGGGGTATTGAATAAGCTAAGACGCATTTAAAATGGTTATAGATAATTTCAGTACAAAAGTTCAAACTCTTTCTCCTTGCTCCGGCGCTCCCTTGCAGTCTCAACTACCAATTTAGATGCGTGACAGCTTACCCATCCCCCCTATCTAGCAGCTAATAAAACAAGAATGAACTAGGAACATATTTATCAGGTTGCTTATTTATGTTCCCTTTTGAATCATACCACTCAACCGCATAGTCCGTCAGTTTAAGGCTACTAGCTTCTTCTACTTTACCGAGATTAATTCCCAATGTAACAACCTTTAGGTTCAACCCTAACTTAAACCAAGATTTACTAGCATCCTTGCTATCTTGAAGTGCTGTACGGAAGCGCAAAGATTGAAGAATAGGGGTTTTATTTTTACTTGAAAGCCGCTCAAAAGTATCATTGTCAGGGACAAGAAACTGAGAATCTAAACGAAAATCTATGCTTTCTGGTGCAATAAAAGTTGCTTCCAAGAAATGCCCTTCTTTCTGTACTTCAAGGATGTCTAAGACTAAACTTTTATGATTGTCTAAGAATTGTTTGATAATGTTTTGATCAACTTTCAATTGTGTGGCTAAAGATTTTGTATATCTCGTTTTTTGTTCCTCCTTTCCAAGATAGTAATTATAAGTTAACTGCTGAGCAATAAGGGAATGACCCAGAGAAAAACCTGATACTTCTTCTTTTCTGAGTTGTTTTGTTTTTTGATTCCAGTAAAGAAATCCCGATTGATAAGATAAAGAGTTGACAACATCGTATTGCCCTCTTTTGTTTTTGTCCACAACGTTTTCTTCGCCCAATAGAACAGAGCCTGTGGCTTCAGCCGCAAGATAAACTTGTTTGAATAACATTGTGGTTCTTTGGGTTTTAAAAATTCCATTAGATAACTGATTTTGATAAGTATAGGTACTAAACTTAGCACTCGCATATACTCCACCCTTGAGTTCGGCTTTTACCATAGCACCATAAGATTCGTCTTCAGTACCAATCTTGGCTTCAACACCAATGCCTGCTTCAGCACCAACTTCGGCTTCAGCACTATAAGCATTAGAAGATAAAGAGAAAAAGACTGGTTCCTTAGGAAGTTTAATTTTAATTGATTGATTCTTGTTCGTCACTAGATCAATGATTATCTTGTCTATTTCTCCAAACAGATTGAAGTAAACTGGATTGGGATCGATAACTTGCATAAAAATACCTGTTACATCTGCTGCACCAGATACATAGCCTTCTATGTTAGCAAAAGCGTTCAATGAAATATTTTCCAGAATTTCAACACTTTTACCTTCAAATTTAGGGATAGGTTCTATTCCCATTTTGACAGTTACCTTAATCTTCCCCTCCATCTTTCGCCCATTCATATTCATTAGGCAATATCGTTTAAGAGCATTAGGAGATACTTCGTCAAGCTTAGATTGACATTCCGTGATAATCAGACGATCAGCAGTGACTTTAGCATTAGGCTCTATATCAATAGCTAATTTAAAGCAAGGCAGAATAAAAGTACCTGCATCAATACCAATTTTTACCCCACAACTTCCCCCTGAAGTTTGAATCGCTAAACTTGTTAAACCAATAAGATCATTATCGGCTACCAAGAAATTCCTCATTTCTGTTCTAAAGTTTTCCCGTGTAATTTGATCTACTTCGTAGATCGAAACTATCTTCTCCATCAGATAAGTAAACAGAATGGTTGGTGATTTAAGATAATAATCTCCTTGCAGCAAAAGTTGTAATATTTCTTTGTCTAAGCTCTTTTTTGCCTCTTCTGTCATAGCTAATTTTGGCAATTCATCCGCGATTTGTATCCGTAACTCTTCAAGTGCTTTTCTTCTATCCTCTTTGTTAAGATTATCATCTATATTCAGCCATTCACTTATTCCATCATTAACGCCCATTAAACACGTTATGTTTTTGATTACTGATTTCTTTTGCTTTAATAGTGCTTCATAATATTCTAGTTTTTTCACGATTTTTGAATAGATTGTTCCCTTAGTCTTCTCCCACAAAGTTGGAGATCCTGCTTTTTCCTGTAATTCCTGACTTGTCATTATTCCTGATGAATTGGGCATTTGAATTAACTCCGGTTCAATTGTTGTTGATGTTAGTTGTATATTTATTAAATTTTCTGTAGTTATTAAATTTTCTGTAGTTATTAAATTTTCTGTAGTTATTAAATTTTCTGTAGTTATTAAATTTTCTGTAGTTATTAAATTTTCTGTAGTTATTAGATTTTCTGTAGTTATTAGATTTTCTGTAGTTATTAAATTTTCTGTAGTTATTAAATTTTCTTGAGTTTGAGATTTTTTTCTTCTAGCCAGAATCAAATAACTTGCCATGTCCATTGATATAATTACCTCATTGAACCCATTTGTCGGCTTTGTACAATTTTCTACTTTTGAGGCCATCAACATAACAGTGGAAAGCGAAATTAAAATTTATATATATATATAGCATATCAGAGCTAAGTAGTCGGACATAAATAAACGACTCTGTATTAAGAAATATTAACCCCTCGTCCAGTCTGTCCATAAGCTTGCCAAGCTAAATCTAATAAACCATTAACAATAGCCACAGCAACCACCGCACTCCCTTTACGACTATCAACCGTAATATGAGGAATCTGAGAGTCTTGAAGTCGTTCTTTCGCCACATCCGCCCCAATAAACCCGGCCGGTGTTCCAATGACCAAGGCCGGTTTAATCTGTTCTTCTTCTACTAACTCTACCAATGATGTTAAACAAGTTTGAGAGTCACCGATAACAAAAATAGCTTCAGGATAACGTTGAGCAAGAGTTTCCATTCCCCAAGCGGTTTTAGTTTTAGTTTTTTGTGGCCGGGTAATAGTTTGGGTACTACAATAGACTGGATTAGCAAAAGTTTCTTGTAAATTAGGCACAATTCCTACTTGTACCATTGGCACATCAACAATAATAGTACAACGAGCTGCTAAAGCCGCGGCCCCTGATGAAAAGGCAGATTCAGAAAACCGTAGCAAGGAAAGATATTCAAAATCTGCCGTTTGATAGATAACCCGACGGATAATCTCATATTCCGCCGGGGAAAAGGAAGTATCACCGATTTCATGGTCAATGATGGCCAAACTTTGAGCGTCCGTCAGATGCCATTCCATAATCTAAGTATTGGAGGTATTTGGTTGATTAAGTAGAGGAGAAAGATAAGCCACCAGTACCCCTAAAGCAAAACCCATTATGTTGCGAAACAAGGGCAACCAATCAGAAGTACGAGTTACCACTGGCCCGATACCAAAAGAGATAAACAAGATGCCCCAAAGAGGTGACATGATTAAAGCCCATTGCCAAGCAAAAACTTGGCCTTTTTTACGAGGAATCCCCGCAAAACCACAAACTAAACCGCCGACAATGGAGGTGATTAATGTAAAAATCCACTGTTCTTTAGGTAATCCAGGAACAACAGCGCAACCCCCTTTGACCAGACAACCTTTAATGGTGTTTAAGGAATCCATAATAGCTTTATTGTCCCCATTATCTCGCACATAATACATATTGCCAAAACGAGATTGTAGTTCAATCCAAAAAGTTCGAGGTAATAAATTATAGACATCATCCCCAATACTAAAGGATAAGAGATTACCACCACGAGAGTCCGCCACTAATAAAATACTTTTGTCGTCCAATCCCCAAAAATTGATCACCGCACGACCAGGAGAACGATCATATTGGGTTAAGACCCTTAATCTCCATCCTGTTTCTTCCTCAAAATCTTTGATGTCTTTGATGAGAGAGTCTTCTTGGACATCGGGGAGAAAATTCGCTAAATCTACCACAGGGGTGACTTTCTCCGGCAAAAGTTCAGGATTATTGACTGCCCAAGCAGGAGGAACAGCTATCATCCAACTGGTTAGACTTATACAACAGGTAACAAGAATCATTAGGAGACTCGAAAGACAACGTTTCTGCATAGCAATCGTGCTGACCGATAATAATAGTGAACCGTTTCCTTAATATAATCAATATTAGATTTCTTTACAATTATTTACATTAAAATTAAGCTTTGGTTGATCACGATTCATCTTTTAGGTTTTGTCCTAAACTCCGTCGATTGTAAGGATAGCCATACCATGTCTCCCAAGCAGCTTTAAGTCCGGCTGTTACTCGACGAGTTCCCCGTTGCACCCGATTAACTTGTTGTTTAGTATTATTAAGGCTTTGATCGACTTGTTTAACAATATCCGAGGCACTTTTGACCCCTCGATCAAGTTCGTCGGTTAATTCAGTAATTTCTAATCCGGTTAAGCGAATAGATTCTAAGGTAGGGGGAAATTCTTGTCGTAGGGTATCAAAAAGCTTTTCCGCACTACGAGATGCTCGCCCTAATTCTTGCAGCGCAGGTACAGCAGCTATTAATACAGCAGTTAAACTAACAGCAACCAGTAGCAAAGAGCATCCAAGCCAAAATAGAGGGTCACTCACAGGTTTTTTCTCTCAAGATGGTTTTGGGGAGGACGAGGATTTGACTGTCATCTCACGAGGGGATGAAGTTTCTTGAATCTCTCTTTGAGAGGCTTCAAGTCCGGCCGAGACGGTTTCTTTCAGTCGGGTCAGAGTATCATTCCAGTTGGTCTGGGCCGATTCAGATAAACGATCAGCTTGAAACTGCACGGTAGTCGATAAATCTTCGGCTATTTCTGGGAGTGCATCGGCTGATTTTTTTAAGATCTGTCGGGTTTCTTTTCCTGAACGCGGGGCCATCAAGATCCCTGCTACCGTTCCGAGAAGACCCCCAAAGACCATTCCTACTATAAAAGTACTATTATTGTTATTTTTAGACATCATTAAAACTCAGTGAACTGTGAACTGCTACATAAAACTTTCGCGGAAGAAAGATAGGGGATTTAAAGCCCCTACGACCAACTTTCCTGTCAGTGTTCGTTATTTTCAGCCCCAACCCGCTTTTCTATAGGAATATAAGGCATATTATGAGAACCAACATATACT
Source organism: Aphanothece sacrum FPU1 (assembly GCF_003864295.1). Classification (NCBI taxonomy): domain Bacteria; kingdom Bacillati; phylum Cyanobacteriota; class Cyanophyceae; order Chroococcales; family Aphanothecaceae; genus Aphanothece; species Aphanothece sacrum. The sequence continues at coordinate 64,629 of NZ_BDQK01000016.1, forward strand.
TGAGTGGGACGGAAAATACGGTTAACCGCTAATTGTTCTTTCCAATGTGCCAACCATCCGGCTACCCGTGCGATCGCAAAAATTGGCGTAAATAAATCAGTAGGAATGCCTAACTTACGATATACCAACCCAGAATAAAAATCTACATTCGCATAAATCCCTTTCTGACCGAATTTTTCCTCAACCACTCTTTCTAATTCCAGGGCAATTTCATAATATTCATCACGCCCTGTCTCTTCAAATAACTGTTCTGCTAAGCCTTGTAGAATGGTAGCGCGGGGATCTTTAACCTTATAAACCCGGTGTCCAAACCCCATGATTTTTTCCTTATTAGCCACACGTTTTTCGATGTAAGGACTCACCTTTTCCACTGAACCAATTTCTTCTAACATGACTAACACTTCTTCATTGGCCCCCCCATGTAACGGCCCCGCTAAGGTTCCTACGGCTGAGGCGATCACCGCATAGGGATCAGTTAAAGTAGAAGCTGTTACCATGGCCGAAAAGGTTGAGGCATTCATCGTATGCTCAGCGTGTAGAGTCAAACAGACATCAAACACTTTAGCGGCTAAAGCATTGGGCTTTCTTTCCGTTAGCATATAAAGAAAATTCGCCCCATAGTCTAACTTATCATGGGGTTGAACCGGGTCATTTCCCCTACGCATTTGATGGAAAGCAGCCACCATGGTCGGAATTTTCGCCAATAAGCGGACAACTGCTTGTCGAATATATTCAGGGTCATCTAAAGCCCGACGGGCGTAAAATAACCCTAAAGCGGCCGCTGAAGTTTGTAGTGCGTCCATAGGGTGTCCCGTCTCAGGAAAACACTTCATCATGTCGCGGATACGATATTTGACGCGACGATGATATCGAATTTCTGATTCAAAGGCTTCTAGTTGACTTTGAGTGGGGAGTTGATCCCAAATCAATAGATAGGCACATTCAAGAAAGCTGCTCTTATTGGCTAATTCTTGGATGGAAATGCCCCTATATTCTAATATACCGTCTTGGCCATCAACAAAACTAATACTCGATTTAGCGGCGGGGATATTCTCCAACCCTGGTATATATTCACATGCATTCATTGTTCTTCCCTATTACCTGCGAAACTCAACTTCAACTGTCTGAAAGTTAACCTACCCTAATTTCGCCCCTAGTTCCCAATTTCGCCCAAATGCTTTAATCATTGACTTAGAGTAACCATTTTGGAGAAGTTAATAAAAATAATTCCCCTTGACCAATGGGTGTGACTGTTTGAGGTAGGGTTAGTCCGATAATTCCTGCTTTTTTAACCGTAATTTTGTCTCTAGAACTGCCCCAAATCAATAATTCTGCCCACTCACCGAGATCGGGTTGATGACCGACTAGGGCTAGGCTATGTTCATCTTTATTGTAGCAGGAGTTTAACCACCAATTTACCCAGGCTTGGAGGGAACCACCAGGCGCAAGGGGAGCAAATTCGCTGATTTTTTCGCTTAGTTTGGCTTTTTGTAAAATTTCGGCGGTTTCCCAGGCTCTGACTAATGGGCTACTTAAAATTATATCAAATTTGACTCCCATTTCTCCTAACTTTTGCCCAATTTCTGTGGTTTTTTGTCGTCCTTTGTCAGTTAAGGGACGGGTTTCATCTTTAATATCTTCGTTGCGTTCTACCGCAATTCCGTGACGAATTAGATATATTTGGGTCATGATAGCTTGTTTAGTCATTGATAATGGATAATTGTTCGTGGGATATTTTCGTCGGTTGGGTTGAGGAACGAAACCCAACACGAAAAAAGACGGGAGCTTTTCCGCCCCGTCGTTTCAACACGGGGCGGAAAAGCGACGCGAGCGGATTTATCCGCCGTCTCAGTGTCTGTCATGATGTGGGTCATTAATATAAGCCATTACCTTTGCTGTACTAACTTTACCAGAAGTGTCATAAAAATAGCTTTTTGTCCAATACGTTAACATAAATATTATCCCATTAACGCTTAGTAAATCAAAATGTTTGGATGCCAGCAAGTTTTAATTAAAACAGACAAAGATACAAAAGCAATTATTGAATATCTATGTCGTGAGTCAAATAGTTTATATAACTGTTCTGTTTATTATGCCCGTCAAATCTGGTTTAAGACGGGGAAGATTGTTACTGGATTTGATTTAACGAAAGAAATGAAATCTAATCCTCACTTTAGGGCTGGATATGCTTCATCAATGCAGCAGACTTGTTTAAATGTCGGTGAATCTTTTAAATCTTTTAAGCAACTGTTAAAAAAATCTCTTAAAGGAGAGTTAAATCAAAAACCTAATGCACCCAAGTACCGTAAAAGTGGAGGATTATTTACTGTTACCTATCCTAAAAAATGGTTAAAGTTAATAGACGGTAACGTAAGGTTTCCACTAGGAAATCAAGTCAAAGTATGGTTTAAACTGACGGAATTCCTTCTTCCTTTTCCTATCAATTTAAAATGGGAGTCAATCAAAGAAGTCAGAATAGTTCCTAGAAATGGTTGTCTTTATGCAGAATTTGTTTATAAACAAATACTTGAATACCGACAAATACAACCCGTTGACGCAACTAAGGTGAGCCAGTCCGGTCTTGGGGGTTTCCCCCAAGAGGAACTGGCGGTGCTAGGGATAGATCACGGATTAAATAATTGGTTAACTTGTGTTTCTAACGTCGAAACCAGCTTTATTATTGATGGAAAACATCTTAAATCGATTAACCAATGGTATAACAAACAAGTAGCGACATTAAAACAAGGGAAACCAAAAGGATTTTGGTCAAGAACTTTAGCTCATGTTACCGAAAAACGTAATCGGCAAATGAGAGATGCCGTTAATAAAGCAGCAAGAATAGTAATCAATCATTGTCTTATTAATGGCATCGGCACTATTGTTTTTGGCTGGAATCAAGGTCAGAAAAACGAGTCAAATATGGGAACAAAAAATAATCAAAAGTTTGTACAAATTCCCACAGCTAAACTTAAAGAAAGAATTGCTCAACTTTGCGAACAATATGGTATTAAGTTTGTTGAGACGGAAGAAAGTTATACCTCAAAAGCTTCTTTTTTAGACAACGATGAGCTACCTAAATATGGTGAAAAACCCGACGGGTGGCAGTCTTCAGGAAAACGAATTAAGCGCGGTTTGTATCGTAGTGCTGATAATTGGTTAGTCAACGCCGATTGTAACGGTAGCGCAAATATTCTAAGAAAAGTAAAGGCAATGCTTAAATTAGATTTGAGTAGAGTTATTAGAGGCATCTTGACAATGCCCATCAGAATTAGATTTTGGTCTAAGGCTGTGCCAGAATCTGCGTCGCTTTAGCGCGCAGAGTGTCAAAACAGTTAAATTTTTATGAAGTGATGACAATTGCTCAACAAAAGTGTAACAATAGATACAGAAATGCTTTTTAGCATTCTGGATTTTTGTCCTGCTTAACCGAACTAACACAGTTGGGCAATGAGGGGAAACCGCAAATTAACAGTATTATTTTGTGGGATCAGTTACGACTATCAACCCCTCATCTTATATCACAGGGATCAGGAAATAAATGAGGGGTTCATTATATACAAAGTTAAAAAATGTGATTTTTACATAATTTTGAGACTTTGAAACTACTTTTTAGTCCAGGAATCATTACCGCAATTTTTTTTAGCTTACTGACCAACTTTAATCTAGGGAATATCACCATGCAATCATTAGACTACGGTTTTAATTATGATAACGGAACAAAAGCATTAGAACGATATCAGGGGCAAAATTTACCCCATCATTATCCTAGACATATGCGCCAAGCACAACCTAGATTATCTCGTCAAGAGCAAAACATTGCTTATGATTTTTCTGCGATGAAAATAACAGAAAGTATCCCTAAAATGGAATATATAGCACCAGCAGAAATGTGTTCCGTTCCGGTAAATAATTCAGAAAAAGTAGCTGTTAATGATCTGACTAAAACTCATTTTCAAAATATTTACCATAGCCTAGAACATCGACTCAAAGTTGCTCAATCTCAAGGAGATAAATTTTTAATAAATCTCTTAGAAAATGAGTCTCAGACCTTAGATTTTCTTTGTTTAGATTGTTCCTAACATTACTTCAGCAAAATTATAGCAACTACCAGTAAGTCCCATAGAACCATATTGTTTACCTGTTTAGTATTACCCTGACTTTTTATTGTGATTCACTATCAAAAGTTGAATTAATCTCATGATTATTAATTTGAGAAAAAGGATTATGAAAAAGAGAACCTGTTTGTGGTGGTAAAGTAGGATCACCTAAAACTTCTGTTAATCCTTTCATAACACCCGTTACAGGAATAGCTAAAATTACCCCTAAAAGTCCTCCAATTTTAGCCCCAAGTAAAAGGGCAATAAAAATCACAACTGGGGGAAGTCCCGTTAAATTACCCATGATTCTAGGGGCAACTAAATTATCTTTAATTTGTTGAATTCCGATGGCTAATCCTAACACTTGAATCGCTAACCACCAATCAATAAAAGCTAAAATAATTGTCACAGTTCCAATGCCTAAAGTTGCTCCAATAAAAGGTATAATTTCCATAGCCCCAATAAAGACAGCAAATAGTAAAAAGAAAGGAATTTTTAAGAGACTAAAAGCAATTGTTAGGGTAGTAGCCATAAACAAACCTAATAATAATTGTCCTGTAACAAACCGTTGTAAATTTTTCTCTAAAGTACGGGTTAAAACATCTCGAATTTGAGGAGAGAAAAAACTCGTTACTCCTCTCCAAATTCTTTCTCCATCTAATAACATATAAAAAGAAATAACCAAGAGAACAATTAAATCAACAAACCAATTAACTGTACCAACGACTAATCCGAAACCCGTAGAAGCAATAGCCTTTGTTTGCTCTTCAATTTTAGCTAATAGTTGTGAAGTCAAAAATTGAACATCAATCGGTAAATTTCGTGCCTTACTCCAGGCTTGAAAATCTATTAATTGTCCTTGTCCTTCTTCCAGTAAATCTGGTAAACGAATAATTAATTGACTACCTTGATTAACCACAGGAGGTAACAAAGTTATGGCTAAGAAACCAATGAGAAAAATTGCTCCTAAATAGACGATAACTGCCCCCAAAGGACGAGGGAATAAAGGTTTTAACGCTAAGACAGCATAATTAAGTAAAAAAGCAATTAAAGAAGCACTTAGAATTAAACTAATTAATCCTCCAATATAACTAAGAGTTTTTACCGTTAACCAACCCGTCACTAAAATCAGTAACCAAGTAATTAAAATTTTTTGAGAACGAGAAAATAAAGAATTCATAAATTAATTGACCTATTTTTGACATCTAAGATAAACCAGACATTAAAGGAAGCTGATAAGCATCAAATCCAGCATGATTAAGAGCATCTACTGTTGTAGTCTCATTTTGTACCCAATAGTTTAGACCTAAGCGTACAAATTGTCGTTGTTTACCCTTACCAATAATAGCGATTATAGGGGTTTTCGCCTTACTTTTATCCCCTGATTGTTCCTGAATAATCCCTTTTAAACTATTTTGAGAAACTCTATTTGTTGCTTGTTCAAGTGTTAAATTAATCATCACCATTTTAATATTGTCTATCATTTCTGCATCGTCAATAAGAATTTGTACTTTTTCATCTTTCATGTCAATTTTACCCCAAATAATTAGGTAAATATCTTCTCTAAGTAAATCTTTGATGCGTTGATAAGTTTCAGGAAAAACTACGCCTTCTGATTGACCAGAAGCATCTTCTAAAGTTAAAAAAGCCATAGGATCTCCCTTTTTAGTTGTATGATGTTTAATCATAGTAATCATAACAACAGCACTAATTTTTTGTTTATTTTTTTGCTCTTCTAAGGTACTCAAATTAACAGGGGATAAAATTTGAGCAGATTTTTGCATAGCTTTTAAAGGATGTTCAGAAACATAAAATCCTAGATGTTCTTTCTCCAATTTTAGTTTTTCTGGTAAAGAAAAATCCTCAGTTGATGGCGCACTTGGAGCTTGATCAAACTCACTATTTTGGTTATCATTATTTAGACCAATATCAAAAATATTCATTTGCCCACTTTCTTTCTCTTTTGCTCGTTTTTGACTCCAAGGAATAACTAGATCTAAATTCTTAATTAATTGTTGTCGGTTAGAATTAATTTTATCAAATCCTCCACAATAAATTAAAGTTTCTAAAGCCCGTCGATTAACCACTCGCAAATCAACAAGAGAACAAAAATTAGCTAAAGAACTAAATTTTCCTTTGGCCTCCTCTCTCGCTTTTAAAATATTTTCAATCGCCCCTTCTCCTAAATTTCTCACCGCCGATAAACCAAACAAAATCTTATTACCAATAGGGGTAAAATCTTTTTGAGAATGATTAATATCCGGAGGTTGGACATCAATACCCATTTTTTGACAATTTTCTCGATATTTTTCGACTTTATCTTGATTATCACTACTTGCCGTCAATAAAGCCGTCATATATTCCACTGGATAATTAGCTTTTAAATAGGCGGTTTGATATGTGACATAAGCATAAGCTGTCGAGTGAGATTTATTGAAACAATTAGAAGCAACTAAACCATTTACTAACAAAAAATTATGATCTGTTTCGACTCCAATATCGTAAACAGATTGAAACCCTAAAGATTTGGAACTAATAATTTTAACCATTGTCTTTGAATTAATGATACCCTAAAGAAAATTGACGGTTATTTTGACTTATTATAGAACCATTCGTCTATCAGACACTGATGCCGCAGGAGTCGTTTATTTTGCCTCCCTGTTGTCTATTTGTCATGAAGCTTACGAATCCTCCCTAGAAACGGCAGAAATTGACCTAAAAACCTTTTTTCGTGACCCTCAGATGGTCATTCCCATCGTTCACGCAGAAATTACTTTTTTTCAACCTCTTTGGTCTGGCGATCGCCTCAAAATTGACCTAACTGCGGTACAATTAAATCAGACAGAATTTGAGATTAGTTATAAAATTTTACTCTCATCCTCTGATGATAAATCTATAGCCCAAGCTAAAACTCGGCACGTTTGTATTAACCCAACTAGCCGTCAAAGAGTCCCTCTATCGGAGTCAATGGTTAAGTGGTTAAGCTAAGACGCATTTAAACAGGGTATTTGGTTGTTTAGTACAAAAGATTAAACTCCTTCTCCGGTGCTCCCTTTGCTCCGGCGCTCCCCTGCAATCTCAACTAGCAATTTATATGCTTAACAGCTTAGCTTGCCAAAACTAGCTTTTAGGGATAAAAACAGAAGGGAAAAATCGGCTCAAATCTACTTATTTTTTCTCCTTGGATAAGCTGTAATACCTAGACAAAAAGTAGCAAATCGAGTAAGCTATCAATGGATCTTCGCGTCAATTTATTACGCCGAGGTTTGACGATTAGAATCTATGCTTTTCAAAGCATGGAGACTTCAAGAATAGCTATATTTCATGAGGAGTAAGTCACTTGAAAAAGGTAGAAGCAATTATCCGACCCTTTAAATTAGACCAAGTTAAAATTGCTCTTGTCAACGCGGGAATTGTTGGGATGACAGTTTCAGAGGTACGGGGGTTTGGTCGTCAAAAAGGACAAAAAGAACGTTATCGGGGGTCAGAATACACCGTTGAATTTTTGCAAAAGCTAAAACTAGAAATAGTTGTTGAAGATAGTCAAGTCGAGATGGTCATCGAAAAACTGATCGCCTCTGCTCGAACTGGTGAAATTGGTGACGGGAAAATCTTTGTTTCTCCTGTGGATCAAACTATCCGTATTCGTACCGGAGAAAGCGATCTCGAAGCCATTTAACTTCGTAGGGGCGGATAACCATTGGCCCCTATTATACTTCACTTCCTCGTAATTGAGGCAATAACAGGGCAAATGCTTGCCCCCGATGACTCACTTCCCGTTTAATCTCTGGGTTCATTTCGGCAAAGGTTTGTTGATATTGGGGAACAAAAAAGAGCGGATCATAGCCAAATCCCCCTTTTCCTCTCGGTTCCGCTAAAATTTCCCCCCGACAAATACCTTCTGTTTCCCAGACAATTGAACCATCAGGAGACGCGATCGCAATGGCACAAATAAATTGAGCTTGTCGATTCTGATTATTGCCTAATTCTTTTAATAATCGTTCAATTCTTTGTTCATCTGTCTGACCATATCGCGCTGAATATATACCAGGTGCGCCATTTAGTGCATCTACTGCTAACCCTGAATCATCCCCAATGGCCCACTTTCCTAAGGATTTAGCTACTTGAGAGGCTTTTAAAGCGGCATTTTCCTGAAAAGTTGTGCCTGTTTCTTCAATATCTAATTCTTTTGGCTTTAATTCTAATTCCCAATCTAATACCGTTAAATACTCGGCTATTTCTTCTAATTTACCAGGATTACTGGTAGCAACAATTAATTGTTTCATCGTTTTTTTTGACTTGTTAGTATTGATTAAGCAAAAAAGCTCGGAACTATTGACTCTCGATTGACTTCTTTTCAAGAATAGACGTTCTTCGCCCCTTGCGGAGAATGCTCTTGTCACCAAGAATCGCTGGATACCTCTGGGGGTTAAGTCTATTGGCCGCCAGAGGGTTTTTTGCTACTATACAACTTTTCCCATAAATCAGGACGACGTTTTTGAGTACGTTTTTTTTGTTCTTCTAGTCGCCATTTAGCGATCGCTTGATGATTACCTGAACGCAATATTTCTGGAACTTCCCAATCCCGAAAAACCGCAGGTCGAGTATATTGGGGATAATCAAGTAAACCTTCCTGAAAACTTTCCGCCTTAAGAGACTCCTCTTTACCCACCGTTCCAGGTAACAAGCGAATCACTCCGTTAATTAAAGCTAAAGCCGGAATTTCCCCACAAGTTAACACAAAATCCCCCAAAGAAATCTCCCGATCCGCCAAATAACGAATACGCTCATCAACTCCTTCATAATGTCCACAAATCAAGACTAATTGCTGCTTTTGTGTGGCTAATTCCTGTAAAATAGATTGATTGAGAGGACAACCTTGAGGCGTAAGCAGAATAACTTCCCTTTTGGGAAGAACACTCAAAGATTCAACAGCCGCAAAAATGGGGTCTGGTTTAAGAACCATTCCTACCCCACCTCCATAAGGTATATCATCAACCCGATGGTGTTTATCGAGAGCAAACTGTCGAGGATTGACTAAATTAACCTTAGCGATTTCCTTAGCGATTGCCTTTCCTAAAAGTCCAGACTCAAGAGGTGAAGCGAAAAAATCAGGAAAAAGAGTGATAACGTCAATTTGCACAGGAATGACTCAAACTGTCAGGAAATATAATCTAAATTTTAGGTTTAGGATAATATTATAGCTTAAAATAGACGAAAGAACAGCAAACACAAACAAAGACTAAAATGCCGCTAAAACATTTTTATGTAGCAGTGTCAATATGTAATAATTATTAAGACTTTAGGTTTAGACCAGTAGAAAACTGGACTATCCCAGAGACCGAAAGCAATTCGGATAAGTTGTCAAAGTCAAACATCTAAGCAAGTTGCCACGACTCAACAGACAAACTGGGACTAACAAAAACTTCACTTGGGAAAGCCAAGAAAAATCAGCAAGAAAAATGAGCCAAATAAGGCTTAGCTGAAGGCTAAAGGGGCAAACAAGAGAAGGTAAAAGGATTTAAAGTCAGCTTATATTAACATTATCAAAAAGATTATTACGTTAACCTGACAATCTGAATTTTTCTTTTTGCTTAAAAACGATATCATGTTGCATCTAGAGACTCAATCCCACGAAAGCCCCATGTTCCAATCGACAACAACTGCTATTTTAGTCATCGGCGGTGCCGAAGATAAAGTACACGGCCGAGAAATTCTACAAACATTTTGGTTCCGATCAGGGGGAACCGAATCTACCATTGCCATTATTCCCTCAGCCTCTAGAGAACCCGTTCTCATTGGAGAACGGTATCAGCAGATTTTTGAAGAAATGGGAGCCAAATATGTCAAAGTCCTAGACATACGCGATCGCGCCCAAGGAGAAGAACCTTTCTTCCAACAATATATCGAAGAATGTACCGGAGTCTTCCTGACAGGGGGAGATCAACTCAGATTATGCGGTTTATTAGCTGATACTCCCCTAATGGAACGAATTCGTCAACGAGTCCAACTCGGAGAAATTAGTTTAGCAGGAACCAGTGCTGGAGCAGCCGTCATGGGACATCATATGATAGCAGGAGGTAGCAGTGGGGAATCTCCTAATCGGGCCCTAGTAGATATGGCCATGGGACTAGGGATAATTCCTGAAATGATTGTAGATCAGCATTTTCATAATCGTAACCGCATGGCCAGGTTATTAAGTGCCTTATCAAGTCATCCTGAACGTCTTGGTATCGGTATAGACGAAGATACCTGTGCCATGTTTGAACGAGATGGCATCATTCGTGTGGTGGGACGAGGAACCGTTACCATTGTAGATGGACGGGAAATGACTTATACCAATCAAAGTGAAGTTGGAGCGAATGATCCCCTAAGTCTACATAACCTGCGACTTCATGTGTTATCCCACGGGGACGGTTATCATCTTCATCAACACCAATCTATTGCTAAAGTAAGTGTTCCCATCGAATCAACTTAACTTAAGAAAGATAAACTGTTCATTATGAACAGTCAGTTAGTCCTAAAAGACTAGACAATTGAGAATAAACGGCTTCTTTGTGCTTCCCAGTGTGGATCTGAAAAACGGCAACCATGAAAATTATACGAACCCTGACTCTACGCGGCCCCAACTACTGGAGTATACGGCGCAAAAAACTCATCGTAATGCGCCTTGACTTGGAAGAACTCGCACAGAAGCCCTCCAACGATATACCCGGATTTTATGATGGTTTGATCAAGGTATTACCAAGCTTGGTTGAACATTTTTGCGCTCCAGGATATCGGGGTGGCTTCTTACAACGAGTCAAAGAAGGCACTTATATGGGCCATATCATCGAACACGTGGCCCTAGAATTACAAGAATTAACGGGAATGCCCGTGGGATTTGGTCGCACTAGGGAAACTGATACCCCAGGGACTTACAACGTCGTCTTTGAATATGTAGATGAACAAGCAGGGCGTTACGCAGGACGGGCCGCTGTTCGTCTTTGTCAATCAATCGTAGATACGGGAACCTATCCTCAAGAAGACTTAGAACAAGATTTAACCGATTTAAGAGATCTACGGGCCAATGCGTCCCTGGGCCCCAGTACAGAAACCCTGGTTACAGAAGCAGAAGCCCGTCAAATCCCTTGGATGGTACTAAGTGCCAGAGCAATGGTACAACTTGGATATGGAGTGCATCAAAAACGCATTCAAGCTACCTTAAGTCAAATGTCAGGCATTTTAGGGGTAGAACTCGCTTGTGATAAGGAAGGGACTAAAACTATTCTCCAAGACTCAGGAATCCCTGTTCCCCAAGGTACCACTATCCAATTTTTTGAAGATTTAGAAAACGCGATCGCCGATGTGGGAGGTTATCCCATCGTCATTAAACCCTTAGACGGGAATCATGGACGAGGTATCACCATTAATATTAGCAATTGGGAAGAAGCCGAAGAAGCCTATGATTTAGCCGCTAAAGAGTCAAAAACCCGTAGTGTGATCATTGAACGTTATTATCAAGGAAATGATCACCGTTTATTAGTGGTAAACGGGAAATTAGTGGCGGTGGCTGAACGAACTCCGGCCCATGTGATTGGAGACGGGAAACATACCGTTGAAGAATTAATTGAGATTACTAATAAAGACCCCAATCGAGGGGAAGGCCATGATAAGGTTCTGACGAAGATTACGGTAGATAAACTCTCTTTAGGGGTACTCGAACGTCAAGGTTATCGTCTCAATACCATTCTCAACAAAGGAGAGATTGCCTATTTGCGAGCAACCGCTAATTTAAGTACGGGAGGCAGTGCTATTGATCGTACTGACGAGATTCACCCGGAAAACCTCTGGATTGCAGAACGGGTGGCCAAGGTGATTGGCTTAGATATCGCCGGAATCGATGTGGTAACACCTGATATTAGCAAACCATTACGAGAAGTTAATGGGGTTATTGTGGAAGTAAATGCTGCTCCAGGGTTTAGGATGCACGTGGCCCCTAGTCAGGGATTATCTCGCAATGTGGCCGCCCCGGTGATGGATATGTTATTTCCCCCAGACAGTCCTACTCGTATTCCTATTGTGGGTGTGACCGGAACTAATGGAAAAACCACTACCACCCGTCTAACGGCTCATATCTATCGTCAAACGGGCAAAATCGTCGGTTATACCACCACCGATGGCATTTATATTGGGGAATATTTGGTTGAAAAAGGGGATAATACAGGGCCTCATAGCGCCCATGTTATTCTCAAAGATCCCACAGTGGAAGTGGCAGTGTTAGAGACAGCTAGAGGGGGAATACTTCGCTCCGGTATCGCTTTTGATGTCTGTGATGTGGGCATTATTTTGAATGTGGCAGCCGACCATTTAGGTTTGGGGGATATTGATACCATTGAGCAGATGGCCAAGGTTAAGGGGGTATTAGCTGAGGTAGTTAGTCCTGATGGTTATGTGGTCTTAAATGCCGATGATCCCTTAGTTTCGGCCATGGCAGAACGAGTCAAGGCGAAAGTGGCTTACTTTTCCATGAGTCCCGATAACCCTATTATTGAAAATCATCTCCGTCGTGGTGGATTGGCTGCCGTCTATGAAAATGGCTATCTCTCCATTTTAGAGGGTCAATGGACTCTACGGATTGAAGAAGCGACTAATGTTCCCATGACTATGGGAGGCATGGCTCCCTTTATGATTGCTAATGCTTTGGCGGCTTGTTTAGCTACCTTTGCTCAAGGGGTAGACATTGAAAAAATTCGTCAAGGGGTGAGAACCTTTAAAGCGTCGGTCAGTCAGACTCCTGGGCGGATGAATTTGTTTAATTTGGGCAGTTATCACGCTTTAGTTGATTATGCTCATAATCCGGCCGGATACGAAGCGGTGGGCGGTTTTGTTAAGAACTGGAAAGGAGAACGGTTAGGGGTTGTGGGAGGCCCTGGCGATCGCCGAGATGAGGATTTAATACTGCTGGGAAAAATTGCGGCCCAAGTGTTTGATCGTATTATTGTTAAAGAAGATGAGGATAAACGAGGAAGGGATAACGGCGAGGTAGCAGATCTGATTATTAAGGGGATTGTTCGAGAAAATTCTAACATACCCTACGAAATCATTTTAAATGAAACAGAAGCCCTAGAAACTGGTTTAGATAAGGTTAGTCAGGGGGGATTAGTAGTGATTTTCCCTGAAAGCGTTACTGGAGCGATTTCGGTGATTAAAAAGCGTAATCCTCTGGCGGATGACAGTCTGTAAATCTTGGAGGTGAAGTAAGGATGTTTTACTGTGATCGGCTCCGCAATGCCTTCGGCGATCGCTCTGCGTAGCTTGTGTTAGCGGAGCGTAACGCACAAATAATTAGTATTAAAAAGGTGCGTTACATTGCATTAACGCACCCTGGCGTGGGGACATGAAACCCTGAAAGCCTTACCAGATGACGAAAAGAGCAAAACATGGTAAAAAGAAAATGTTCTTTTTTTAGCGATCGCCGTCTAAACCCAAAATGTTACCAGAAATTTATAACAACCATTTAACAAAGTATCTGAAAAAATCGGAATATTTAATACTGTTAATCATGATAGAATTAGTGCAAGTATATAGGAAAATTAGGTTTTATGAGTTAGCTAGTTATTTTCCCAGTCCCATTTTATTTGAAAGTAAGAGAAAAAAGTTAAAACGGTTTTTCGAGATTCCTTGTTTGACAATTGAAGGAGTATGGATACCTATCATAAAACAGTGGTTAAAGCAATCATTTAGTACAGGAGATGTCTTACATATTGCCATAGATAGAACCCAATGGGGGTTGATTAATATTTTGATGGTAAGTCTGGTAATTGATAATAGAGGAATTCCCTTATATTTTGAGTTGCTAGATCACATCGGTAATAGTAACTTTGACACACAGAAAAGTATATTAGCCCGAATATTACTCTTTCTAAAAGAATATAAAATAGTTGTCTTAGGGGATAGAGAATTCTGCTCAGTTGAACTAGCAAAATGGTTACATGGACAAAAAAGAGTTTATTATGCACTCAGATTGAAGAAAAGCAACTATATTGAAGTAGAAAAGGAAATGTGGACGCGACTAAAAGATTTAGGATTATCTTCAGGAATGTCTTTATTTTATCAAGGAGTTAAAGTTACGAAAACAAAAGGATTTATAGGCAGTAATATAGTGGCGAAATGGAAAAAGAAGTATAGAGGAATAGAGACAAAAGAAGCTTGGTTTATTATCACAAATTTAACCAGTATTGATGAGACGATTGACGCTTATAAAAAGAGATTTTGTATTGAGGAAATGTTTCGGGATTTTAAGAAAGGTGGTTATGATTTAGAAAGAACGAAATTAACAGGACATCGCCTTACTTCCTTAATTATATTGATTACTCTAGCTTATTCAATGGCAACATTTTCTGGAAAAATTATTAAAGAGAAAGGATTGGCAAAATATGTGGGGAGAGTCAGAAAAAACAAGAAAATGCGACGGAGACACAGTAACTTTTATATCGGTCTTCATGGAAAAGATTGGGTTGACTCTTGTGATTTATTTACCGTTGAAGCCCAGGCATTAATGCAATTAAGCCCCGAAAAACGCGCCTATTATCGACGAGGACGACGGGCTATATCCCTGATTAAGTCTAGCTTATAGATTTTTATGTCCCCACGCCAGTTATAGAGGGTTTTGGTACAAAAGTTCAAATCTTTCTCCGGCGCTCCCTTGCTCCGGCGCTCCCTTGCAATCTCAACTACCAATTTAGATGCGTGACAGCTTAGCAGGGTAATGGCTCCAATTAGTACAGATACCGCTCCAATAAAAGTGATGGCGATCGCCAGTCCTCTGGGCAAATAACGGGATAACCAGACTACCGGATAGTTTAACAGAGCAGCAAAGATTCCGGCGGCGGTAAACAGAGCAATCGTGCTGTAAAAGTAATTAATCAAGACCACAGTGGCCTAACTACAGCTAAACAGCAACAGAAAGCGTAGAAGGGATGAATTATTAAGGGTTTTCCACATTTTGATTTCTTTTTTTTACGTGGCACTCAGGTTAGCAGAATATCACTTTAAGGTAATTTTTTAAACTTTGATATCATAATAGTTGATGTATAGATTCCCTTTCTTGGGAAACTTTGCGAAAGTGCTTTAACGAAAGGAGGAAATTTGTGACCACTGAAGTAATTGAAAAGCGTTCCGCTTCTAATGAAACTATTCGTAAACCAGCCCCTAGATATCGGGTATTGCTTCATAATGATGACTTTAACTCAATGGAGCATGTGGTTCAAACCCTCATACAAACCGTTGCCGGGATGACTCAACCTCAAGCGGTTGATATCATGATGGAAGCTCACACTAATGGGACTGCTTTGGTTATTACTTGTGCCTTAGAACCCGCAGAATTTTATTGTGAAACTCTAAAAAATCATGGGTTAACCAGTAGCCTTGAACCGGATGAATAATCTTCATACGGGTAATAGGGACAATTATAATTATTGAGTTACCATTACTTACAGTTTGAACCCTTGAAAGTTAATTTTACTACGATTGAGAATTACCCAGCACCTTTGAAGCTGGGAATTTTTATCTTTTGTCTATTATTATTATGGCTTCCCTTAGCCATTCCTTTGTATTTATTACTCAAAAATGACCCTAATTTAACTACTATTGTGACTATGGGGGTTTTATATCTTGAGTTTGTTGGCTTGTTATTTATTTGGAATAAAAATGTTTATAATATCTCTCATTGGTGGCGAGTTTATGGATTAGTTTTTACGAGGAAAAATGGTATTGAATTAATTAATGGTTTGAGTATCGGTTTATTATTTACCTTGAGTTTGTTTATTGTAGAATCAATGTTTGGATGGGTTAAATTTTCCCAACCTTCAAACAGTTTGATCCTGGTTATTTTTCAAGGGTTATTAAGTGCATTAGGAATTGGTTTAGCTGAAGAATTATTTTTTAGGGGTTGGTTATTAACAGAATTAAAACGAGATTATTCACCTAAAATCGCACTTTTTGCTAATGCTATTACTTTTGCTACCTTACACTTTTTAAAGCCTATTGAAGAAGTTATTAGAACTTTTCCTCAATTTCCTGCCTTAGTTTTATTAGGTTTAACTTTAATTTGGTCAAAGTGGGGACATGGTAATAGATTAGGCATTTGTATCGGTTTACACGGGGGTTTAGTCTGGGGTTATTACATTTTAAATGTGGGTAAATTGATCAATTATACAGAAATTGTACCCTCTTGGATAACTGGAATTGATAATAATCCAATTGCCGGAGTTATGGGGTTATTATTTTTAGTAATTTTAGGACTTTTGATGAAAAGAAAGTCGTCATCAATTTATTATAAAACCGATCCTTCTGATTTTTAACGATCTGTTACTTTCCTATATATTAATTCGAGAAATAAGATCACAAAAAAAGACGCGATCGCTCGCGCCTTATATTTTATTTTCTGACTTAAATTACAGTTGAGGAACAAACTGTTCTTTTTCAGGAACAACAGTATATTCAGCCACAATTTGTCTGAATTCTTGACCATCAATGGTTTCTTTTTCAATCAATAATTCCACTAAACGATCAATTACTTCACGATTATCTCGAATAATTTGTCGGGCTAATTTATGACCATGTTCAGCTAAAATTCTGATTTGATCATCAATCTTCATAGCAACCTGTTCGGAATATTCAACACGATTCATTAATCCACCCCCTAGAAATACTTCCCCAGAAGAACTTTCTAAAGATAAAGGGCCTAAATCACTCATTCCGAAACGAGTCACCATTTGACGGGCCATCTCAGCAACTTGCTGTAAATCGCCTCCAGCACCTGTTGTTACCTCATCATAACCAAATACTTCTTCTTCAGCCGCACGACCCCCTAAAGCACCAGCAATACGTGCCAAGAGTTGCGCTTTAGTGGTCAACCCTTGTTCTTCGTTAGGGGTAAACCAGGTTAATCCTTGGGCCTGTCCACGAGGAATTAAAGTTACTTTTTGTACTGGATCATGATCTTTAACTAAGGTTCCTACAATAGCATGACCTACCTCATGATAAGCAATCAAACGCTTACTCTTACTATCAACTAAGGGTGTACCTTCCATACCAGCGACGACTCGATCCACTGCATCGTCAATCTCCAATAAGGTAATGGCTTCTTTACGACGACGGGCGGTCAAAATTGCTGCTTCATTGAGTAAATTGGCTAAATCTGCACCACTAAACCCAGGAGTCCGACGCGCCACCGCATCAATAGAAACATCGGGGGCTAATTTTTTGTTGCGGGCGTGAACTTCTAAGATTTCAATCCGTCCTTTGAAATCAGGAGCATCTACAATCACCTGACGGTCAAAACGGCCCGGACGCATCAACGCAGAATCTAACACATCAGGACGGTTAGTAGCGGCGATAATAATAATCCCCGTATTGCCTTCAAATCCGTCCATTTCCGTTAATAATTGGTTGAGAGTTTGTTCCCGTTCATCGTTACCACCCCCAATACCTGCACCCCGTTGACGACCTACAGCGTCGATTTCATCGATAAAGATTAAACAAGGGGCATTTTCCTTGGCTTTCTTAAATAAATCTCGTACACGCGAAGCACCCACACCGACGAACATTTCCACAAATTCAGAACCGGAAATACTGAAGAAAGGTACACCAGCTTCACCTGCGATCGCTTTAGCTAAGAGAGTTTTACCGGTTCCGGGAGGGCCAACTAATAAGACCCCTTTAGGAATTCTGGCACCAACAGCCGTAAAACGTTCGGGTTGTTTAAGGAAGGTGACAACTTCTTGTAATTCTTCTTTAGCTTCGTCAATACCTGCTACATCATCAAACATGATGCCTGTTTTGGCTTCCATTTGAAAGCGGGCCCGAGATTTACCAAAACTCATAGCTTGACCAGGGCCACCCGGTAAGTTACTAGAACGACGGAACAGGAAGAATAAAGCCCCAATGAGGAGAACAGGGAATAGAAGATTGCCTAAAAAGCCCCATAATGCCCCTTCATTACGAATGGGATGAGATTCTAATTGTACATTAGATGAACGTAATTTAGCGATTAACTCAGGGGCGTTTAAGGGTAAATCGACCCGTGACCGTTGAACTCTGTCTTCTAATTCGGGATCGACTGCTTGAACAATGGCGGTGCGTCCTCCTTCATAGAGATCGACGCTCATAATACGTCCAGCATCGAGATATTCTAAAAAGCGTCCATAGGTCATACGAGTATTAGCCGTATTACTGCCTAGATTACTTGCCGCAGGGGAAAATGTTCCTTGCCACAGGAAGAAACCAACGACTAAAATCGGCAATGTCCAGAGTAATAGGGTTTTCCAAGAAATTTTCATCGGTTAATTTTTCTCTTAGTTAATCAAAAATGGATTTGCTTAATACAATTTGCTACTTTTGTCAAGGTGACTAACACAAATATTGTCAATTTGCCCTCAATAGCAGAGGTAACTTAATTAAATTTAACGTAATTCTCAGATTACTGACAACAAAAAAGAGGCAGTGAGTCGAAAATTAACACTACCTCTAGGGGAATTTACTGAAAAATCTGGAAAAATATATTAGGCTGAATGGCTGATTATAAGGGGTTTTTAGGGTCATTATCTCCCCCGTTACGAGGGGCAGTTAAAATCTCCCAAGCGGTTTTCGCGGCTTCATTAAGGCGATCGCCAAAGGTGGTCATTTCCTTAACAATTCCCTCCCAATCTTTTTCTACCTCTTTTTGAAGTTGTTTAACGGCTTCATCAATACGTTCAGGATTAAAGAGTTTACGAGTTTCAATGTCTTCGCGGATTCTACGCACGGCGGTTAGATAATTATCACGGGCGAAGTCTCCGGCTTCTTTGGCTTCTGATATGGCTTTTGTTCTAATGGTGTCAATGAGTGCTAAGGTTTCTTTAGCTAGATCTTGAGCAGGTTCTTTAGTTAAAGTAGAAACAACTTCAAGATTAACTGTTTTAGTTTCATCATTTTGAGAAAGATTAGGATCAGTTGTCATATTTCCTCTCGATTAAACTTTACAATAGAGCTAGTTAGTGAGTAATTTTTCAACCTTATGGTTTAACCTCATTCTAACGAAATAATCTTAATCACCCAAATTATGATACGCCCTGTAACTCCAGATGATACTGATGCGCTGATGGAACTTGCCGATGCAATCAGTCTTTTTTCTCCTGACCAGTTAGACGAGCTTCGCGCCATGTTGGTTGCCTCGTTTCTAAACAGTGGTGATAATCAACCGTTTTGGCTTACAGACGACGATAATGGACTGGTTGGGGTGGCATATTGTGAGCCAGAACGTATGACCGAAGGAACTTGGAATCTTCAATTCATTGCTATTCATCCTTCATGTCAGAAGGAGGGAAGGGGTACATCATTGTTAAAACAGGTCGAAGATTCATTACTAGCAAGGGGTGGGCGTATTCTGCTGGTAGAGACGGTAGGTACTGAAGACTTTGCACAAGTAAGAGAATTTTATAAAAAGAATGGTTATGTGGAGGAAGCACGGATTCGTGAATTTTATGCTGAGGGGGCAGATAAGGTTGTATTTTGGAAGGCTTTAAAGAGGACAGAAAGAACCAAATCTTAGAGTTAAGCCTGTGTTATGCTGTCAGCAATATATAGGATGAGCAGGAAACTGTGTATGAGTAGTCCTGAGCGTGGTGAAGTTTGGCTAGTTGATCTCGGTTATGTAGCGAAAGTCAGACCGTGTTTAGTAATTAGTAATGACTAATGAACTTTATTTGACAATCTGTTGAGTTTGTTTAACTAAAATCTGGTTGAGTTTTTCTAGGGTTATCGCAGCTTGTTTATAAAGAGATAATGCTGAAATAATAAAAGGAGTTTCTTCTTCAGGAAGACAATCAGGTGAATAAGCATCCACATCTGAGAACAGACTATCAAGCAATTGAAATAATTCAGGATTCATTCCTGTTGATTGAGATTTAAAAGCAGCTAAATATTGGGTTTCAAATTCTTGAATTGGCAGCCTCCCATCAACAAAAGCTTGAATCATAGATTGATAGTTTTCGATGTCCATTTTATCCACCTCCAAGGGATTGTTTAGTCATAAGTAATGCTATTTGATCGGGGTTGAGTTTCCGTCCACTGATAAAATTATCTTGAAGATCTAGTATGACGTTTATCTTGGTATTGGGATTAAATTTATGAATGACGGTAACTCCTCTATAAGTGCCAAGAATTTTTTGGGTTGTAGGTTCATCAATATGTGCTTGTAAAGCCGCTTTAAATTTAGTAGCATTTATTAAGTTGAAGTTTCCTATAATATCAAAGTCTCCTGCGTGTTTAAATTTAGCTTGAATCTGACGTGAATCAAAGCGAACCATTATCTAAATTGCCACTTTTTTAGCATGAGTAGACTATAGATCACCTATAATAACCCACTCACAAAACCTACGACTATGGTAATTGCAACTCAAAGAATGTCCCTAGAAGACTATTTTAACTATGACGATGATACGGATACCCGCTATGAACTAGAAGATGGGGAATTATTAATTATGCCGCCTGAAAGTGACCGTAATCTTCGTATAGCCTCGTTTTTGTTAGTGTATTTTGCTCAACATGGAATTCCTTTTTATCGCTTAAGAATTGGTACAGAAATAGTGGTCAGTGGTACAAAAACAACAGTACGTTTACCAGATTTGATGGTACTAACTGAAGAATTAGCGATCGCGTTACAATCGGCAACTCGTTCAACGGTAACGATAGATATGCCTCCCCCTCAGTTAATAGTAGAAGTAGTATCACCAGGCAAGAAAAATATAGATAGGGATTATCGTTACAAGCGATCGCAATATCAGGCGCGAGGCATTGCTGAATATTGGATTGTTGACCCCATAGAACAACGGATCACGGTGTTAAGCTTAGTAGAAGGTTTATATGAAGAAGCTATTGTTGAGGGGGATGGGGCTATAACTTCTCTAATGTTGTCAGAGTTGACACAAAGATCACCCCTAACCGCAGCCCAGGTGTTACAGGTAACGGAGTGACAATAAGGTTACTTAGGAGGTTTGATGGTAGTCTTTGCTCAAACAAGTCCCCCAGATGTCAGAAAAACTCGCCTTACGTTGGACGAGTATCGCGCAATGGAAGAAACCAACCCAGAACGCCATGAATATCGCAACGGAGAGATTATTACTATGTCGGGAGGTTCAGAATCTCACAGTGCGATCGCGAGCAACTTATTAATTTATTTAGGCTTTTTGCTCAGAGACACGGATTTTCGTTTGTATAATAGCGACTTACGGGTTTGGATTGAGGAATATCAGTGTGGTACTTATACTGATTTAATGGTTGTTAATGGTCAACCAGAGTTTAATAGCGATCGCAAGGATGAAATTCTTAATCCTTTACTTATTATCGAAGTTTTATCCCCCTCTACTGAAGGCTATGATCGAGGCGAAAAGTTCAGAAAATATCGCTCTCTTACCAGCTTTTGTGAATATTTGCTCGTCAGTCAAACTGAACCCTACATTGAGCAGTATTACAACCTTGATCGTAACAGTAATGATCACTGGCAATGGCAAGTTTACTCTAATATTGAGGGAGTAATTGTTCTGCACAGTTTAACGGTAGAAATTCCTCTAAATGAAATCTATCGTCGTATTAATTTTTCAGGGTAAAAGCATCTCAATTACCCTTAACTATCAAATTTTACTTAAAATCCGGCAAATCCTTGACCAGATAAGTAAACTTCTGACCAAGAGGGAGAACGATAATCAGTATTTTCTGCTTGATCAACGAATCCAATAACATAAGGAAGATCTTCAGATCTAATTTCTCGATTAATAAATTGACTCAGTTTTTGTTCCCAACCTTGAGGATAATCTCTAATGATAGGATGTTTAATTAACTGATGTTGATATTTTCCTTCATCAGGATCAATCACCACATCTAAACTAAGTAAAGCTAAGGGACGAATAAAAATACCTGTAGCGGCTATTCTAAAGTCAGCATCAGGAGTAGTTTGTTTGAGAATTACCACAAAATGTCCGCCATCAGGGATATTATATGGCACATCATTTCTATCTTTAACGGGTTCTACTTCAATATTATAACCAAGGCTTAATCCTTCTTCTAAGGTAACACCTTCATATTGTTGCTCAGGATGCGGCACATAAATAATAAACTGATGTAAGTCTAACCAAGGATTATTAATAGCTTCGTCCGTTTCGTCTTTCCAAGCGTTATAAAGTTGTTTCATTTCTTGACCAATATAACTTTCTTGGTTACAAATATTAATCAAACCGATCTTAAGAACAGCTTGATCAAACTTACTCGCGCCTAGTATTTCTGAGGTGAGAATTTCCATTAATTTGACCTTACTTACTACTATCGAAGCCAAGATTTAAGACTTTAAGTAATAATATCATGTTCACTAAAATTTACTTGTTATAATTGAACAATTTAGAAATTAGCTTGATATCAAATATTATGCTCAAAAATCCTTCCTGATTGCTATATTTAAAGTATAATATAGGGGCGGGTTTATCTAACTTATTTGTGAGAATCATAAGTGCTGTAAAAAACCGGCCCTTACAAAAACCCGCCCCTACAAAATAAAGGATTATTGCGGCCCTAGTCCTACTTTAGGCGCATATAAAGCGCGATCGCCCAATTCTTCTTCAATGCGTAGGAGTCGGTTATATTTAGCTACCCGTTCACTACGACACAAAGAACCCGTTTTAATTTGTCCTGCGCGGGTGGCCACCGATAAATCAGCAATAGTGGTATCTTCCGTCTCTCCTGAACGGTGTGAAATGACGGAACTATATTGAGAACGAGTCGCTAAAGCAATAGTTTCTAGAGTTTCGCTTAGGGTTCCGATCTGATTCAATTTAATGAGGATACTATTGCTCACCCCCGTATCAATGCCTTTTTTCAGACGAATGGGGTTAGTAACAAATAAATCATCCCCCACCAACTGAATACGAGATCCCAAGGTATCCGTCAGAATTTTCCAGTTATCCCAGTCTTCCTCATGTAACCCATCTTCAATGGAGATAATGGGATATTGATCTACCAATTTAGCCAAATAATCGATAAATTCTTGGGGAGAATGGGCCGAACCATCATAAACATATTGTCCATCTTTGTAGAATTCACTGGCAGCCACATCCATAGCTAAAGCCACTTGTTCTCCTGGCTTATAATGGGCCCGTTCAATGGCTTCTATAAGCAAATCTAAGGCTTCTTGATTAGATCCCAGGTTAGGGGCGTATCCCCCCTCATCTCCCACCCCTGAGAGTAATTTACGTTCTTTTAAGACTTTACTGAGGGAAGCAAATACTTCTGCCCCCCATCGTAACCCTTCTTTAAAAGACTCAGCCCCTATAGGCATAATCATAAACTCTTGGAAGTCTACGTTATTATCAGCGTGACTACCCCCATTGATCACATTCATCATGGGAACGGGTAATACATTAGCTAAAGGGCCACCCAAATAACGATAGAGAGGGATATCTAATTCAGAGGATGCTGCTTTAGCAACAGCTAAAGAAACCCCTAAAATGGCATTAGCCCCTAATTCTTTTTTATTGTGGGAACCGTCCCGATAAATCATTTTTTGATCAATAGAAATTTGATCAAAAGCATCCATTCCGATGAGTTCAGGGGCAATTTTTTCTTTGACATTGCGAACTGCCGTCAATACCCCTTTCCCGCCGTAACGATGGGGGTCATCATCTCGTAATTCGTGGGCTTCAAAACTGCCTGTAGATGCCCCACTAGGGACTTGGGCGATGCCAAACGCGCCTGTTTCTAGAAGTACTTCAGCTTCAATAGTTGGGCGGCCACGAGAGTCTAAAATTTCTCTAGCGGCGATCGCTTCAATGAGAACTTGAGGTTTGTTTAGCATGGACAATATAACTCCAAGGATAGAGAAATCTGGTTATTGGACGAGATTAATACCGATAATACGGCTATTTTCGTCAAAAATAATGAAAAATTTCCGGTTAGCTTTTTCAAATTCTGCCTCAACTATGACAACATTGGACTTATCCACACTGGAACCGAGGCGGACTTTGGTGCTAACAATGCGTTCAAAGAGGCCGTTTTCTTGTTGAATGCGTTGCCAAGAGGTTTGCAGTTGTTGGGGGAAAATCTCAGTCTTGAGGAAAGGATGTAAATAGCCTCTGGCCCGGGTAAAGTTATTAGCTGACACCGAATTAACCACTATTTCGGCAATTTCTTCAATAGAAGCTACCGTAGGAAAATCAACACCTATCACCTCTCCTTCTTTATTAAAGGTGACAATAAATTCGTCGGTTTTCTTATCAAACTGGGTGTTAATTACCACTAAATCAGCGTTTACGGTAGGAATAACTCTGGAGTCTAGTTGTTGTTTCACCGGCCCAGTTACGGCAATTAACCCTTCCCAAATTTCAGACATTTGGGCCGTAGTTAGTTCAGAGGCTAAGACTGGACTAATAAGCTTTCTAACTTCATCGTACTTTTTTTGGCTTAAGAGGTTAATCACTTGGGCCGCTTTTTGTTGTAAGCCTTGATTTTTGGCGGTATCAGATGATTGTGTCATCTGAAGGGTAGAGGGAGGCTTTAATTTTTGTGCCTTGACCGATACGTCACTAACAATACTCATTAACCCTAATACCAACAACGAGAGACTGACTTGTTTGAATAACGATAAAGACCCACTCATTGAATACTATCACTCCTTAATTTTTAAGTAAACCTAATTTAGTTAGTCTTAATCATTCGGGTTTAGTTCCTGAATATTGACAGAAAGCGTAAATTTCCTGTTAAAATAACATTCTAATACCTCCTACTACCGAAAAATTATCAACACTTTCTCCGTCTTTTCTAGCAAGATTTTCAGTTTCTCCGACTAACCGTATCCAATTAATTCCCAAATAAGGGGCGTAATTACGATTTATTTCATAACGTAATCTTAATCCTAATTCAATATCATTAACTCCTGAACCAATGCCAAAATTTTCAACTTTTTGAGCAGCAACATTAATTTCAAACCTTGGTTGTAAAATTAATTTTTGAGTAATTAATAATTCTTGTTCTACTTGAAATCTCGCTGATAAATCCCCATTTTCACTAATAAATAAAGCCGTATCGACTTCATATAAATCAGGAGCTAATCCTTCTAGTCCAATAACAGCAAAAGCACGTCCGCGATCATCTTCTGACCCATAAATTCTATCGTATCGTAAGCCTACTTGTAAATCCCAAAAAGGTGCAATTAAATAACCATAAAGAAGTTGTATTTCAGCTTCTCCACCGTCATCTTTTGCAAAAGCAACTTCACCCTCAGTTTTTAGCCAGATTCTTTCATAGTCACCCCCAACCCAACCTTCAATATCCCACCTAAAAAAATCTTTACTATCACTACCACGATATTCTAATTGGTCAACTAATAAAAACCAAAAGATTTCATCATCTTCTATGGGTGATGGCCAGTTTTCTTCATCCTTATTAGGAGTTTCATCGTCTTGTTGTGCAAATTCTTGATTTAAGCTTTCATTTGTGACAATATTTTCACCGAAGTCTTGTGTAAATATATCTTGATTACTGTTAATAATGGTTTCATTTAACTTGAATTTTTCTAAATTCTGTATGATTTCAGATTTGACTGTCGAAACATCTGTTAAGAAGTTAATACAAGATAATAATCCTGTCAAAAAACTGGAATAAATTATTGTTTTTAAGGACATTTAACCAGCCTCAACAGGATGATCCATAATAGCAACAGTCCGAAACATTCCTACTTTCATATGATAAAGTAGATGACAATGTAAGGGCCATTTACCTGATACATCTACGTTAATTTCTACAGATAGCTTTTCAGCAGGTTTAACAATAATTGTATGTTTACGAGGTTTATATTGACCTGCACCGTTATCTAATTCCATCCACATTCCATGCAAATGTATGGGATGTTCCATCATAGTTTGATTTATAAAAGTTAAACGTAATCTTTCTCCTTTGTAGAAAGCAATTTCTTTTTCTTCTGAATATTTTTTGCCATTGAATGACCACATATAACGTTCCATATTTCCTGTTAAATGTAGTTCTATTTCTCTGTCTGGTTTTCGTTGATCATAACCGGGAGCAATATTACGAAGATCACTATACACTAAAACACGAGTTCCTGTATTTTCTAACCCTATTCCTGGTTCATTTAATCGACTTTGTACCATCATAGGAACACCAGCATTTCTTACCCCGAAATCATTGGAAATATTCGGAACTGCTTCATCATTAAACATATCATGATTCATGGTTGAATTACTATTCATTCCCGACATATCATGATTCATGGTTGAATTACTATTCATTCCCGACATATCATGATTCATATGTAAATTATTATTCATTCCTGACATATCATGATTCATTCCCATATCTTTCATGGAACGGACAGGACGTTCCCGAAGTTTAGGAATAGGTGCGGTCATTCCTTGACTAATAGCTAAAGTTCCACGAGCATAACCACTACGATCCATTGTTTCTGCAAAAATAGTGTAAGCTTGCTCATTTTTCGGTTCTACAATAATATCATAAGTTTCCGCAGTTCCCATACGAAACTCATCAACAATAACAGGTTGAATATTCTGACCATCTGCTTGCACAACCGTCATTTTAAGTCCAGGAATACGCACATCAAAAAACGTCATGGCCGAACCATTAATAAATCTCAATCTGACTTTTTCCCCTGGTTTAAAAATGGCTGTCCAATTTGTTTCTGGTACTAAACCATTGATTAAATAAGTATAAGTTGCACCAGTAATATCAGCAATATCAGTGGGGTCCATTCGCATTTGTCTCCACATAGAATCTTCAGATAAGTTCTCAACCGTTCGTTTTTGGTTGTTGTAATAAGAACTCATTTTTTTGAGATTTTTTAGCACATCATAGGGGTCTTCAAATGTCCAGTCAGAAAGCATAACTACATAATCTTTGTCATATTGAAAAGGATCTGATTCAATAGGATCAATAATTATAGGGCCAAAATGACCTCTTTGTTCTTGTAGTCCACTATGACCATGATACCAATAAGTTCCACTCTGAATAATAGGAAACTCATAAGTAAAAGTTTGTCCAGGTTTAATACCTGCAAAACTAACTCCAGGAACCCCATCCATTTTCACTGGAAGAATGATACCATGCCAATGAATTGAGGTATCTTCATCAAGTTTATTAGTAACATTAATTTTGGCTATTTGCCCTTCTTTTAAGCGAATTAAAGGGGCTGGAATTGAATTATTAACTGTTATCCCAGTAGCATTTTGTTCACCAATTTTAACACCTGTTTCCTGAATTATTAAATCAATAATTTCAGGATATTTTAATTGTGTTTGATCAGCTTTTATACTTTTTATTTGCTTAGCATAAGCAGGACTAAAATAATCTAATCCAACTACTAAACCTAGTCCTGTCGTGAAACGCAAAAAGTTACGTCTATGTAAGAAATTTGGCATAATTTTAGGGGTATTGGCAAGAAATAACCAAGGAGGTTGTTATCATTAATTAACAAAATAAAAATTCGTAGTAAAAGATTCATCCCTTAATTCTTTTAGGTTTCAAATACCAAAATGCTTACTATAAATAGTTTAAGAATCCTAAAATTAAGGGATATTATGATAAAAAAAACGAAATCTCTGTCAAAAATCTCTGTCAAAATTTACCGTTAATGTTTAACTATTGTTGTGGTTTTGGGTGGTGGTTCATTGTTCCCATTCCTGTTCCTATTCCCATCATCTGTTGCATCTCTTGCATTTGTTCTATAGAATGCTGCATCTCTTGAGTCATTTGTTGATGATGCTGACTCATTTGTTGCATTTGTTCAGGAGTCATTTTAGCCATGTGTTCCTGCATTTGTTGAAGCATTTTCTGCATATCTTCTATCATTTTTTGATGCTGTTGACGCATTTGCTCAGGAGTCATCGGCATCGACGAACTTGCTTGAGCGATAATAATGGATATAATGGGTGAAGGTTGCGCGAGTGCAGAAATATTAACTAAAGAGGCTGTCATTCCTAATGCGATCGCACTACAGATAAAAACTTTATTGGTTAAATTAGGTTTAATCATTTTTTTTGAACCTTATACTGTTGACTTAACTATTAAGTACCGAAGCAAAATTAATTACATAGTCGGGGCGAGTTTTGATATAGTCGTAATGGTTGAGTAACAACGGTAGTAAGGGCGGGTTTATTGAAATTTTTTGTGAGAATCATTGATTTATGTAAAAAACCCGCCCCTACAAAACCCGCCCCTACAAATTTTGTGTAATTAATTTTGTGTACCTACTTATTGTGACACCTAAAAATGAAATCAGGATGAAATTTATGTTATTTTCTAAATTTCATCTTTGTTTCATAAAGATCAGTCAGATTATCAAAGAAAAAGTTATAAATATAATAGGAGAATATTAGAAAAATGCGTATCCTTTTAGTTGAAGATGAACCGGACTTAGGCAAGGCTATTAAACGCACATTAATTCAACATAATTATATTGTTGATTGGGCGCAAGATGGAGAAGAAGCATTAAGCTTTTTAGAGATTGGTTCTCAAATTTATACTTTAGGAATTTTTGATTGGTTACTTCCAAAAATATTAGGAATCGATTTAATTAAACAATTAAGAAAACAAAATAATCCATTGCCTATTTTAATTTTAACAGCAAAAGATAGCGAAGAAGACAAAGTAATTGGATTAGATACAGGAGCAGACGATTATTTAGTAAAGCCATTTGGTATGGCAGAATTATTAGCAAGATTACGCGCTTTACAACGTCGCTCTCCTCAAATAGCTCCCCAACAATTAAAATTAGGAAATATTACCTTAGATTACGGAAAATATGCTATTTTTTATCAAGATATTCAAGGAAATAATCAGTTAATTGAGTTAACCAATAAGGAATTTCAGCTATTAGAATATTTTATGCAGCATCCCAATCAAATTGTCACCCGCGATCAACTTCTTTCTCAACTATGGGAATGGGGAAATGAACCCATGAGTAATGTTGTAGCTGCTCAAATTCGTCTATTACGGCACAAATTAGCTCCCTATGGTGGTGATAATTGGATCAAGACTGTCTATGGGTTAGGCTACCAATTTGTTGTTAATCATTAATCTGAAAACTTCTCAATTAATAAGAGTATTTATGAAACAAAAACAACCGTCTTTTCTCTTATTTAAAAAAGCACGATGGCGTTTAGCAAGTTGGTATGGTGCTGTCATTAGTATTGTCTTGGGGATTCTGGGAATTGGTGTTTATGAAGCTATTATTCACGCGCATCAAATTACTGTTGAAAAAGAATTAAAAACCGTTGCTGGAACTTTACATGATAGTCTAGAAACCATTCTCAATACACCTGGTAAACTAGAAGATAAGATCATGCAATTTTTACCTAATTTATGTCCTGTTAATACTACCTGTCTCTCTCAAAATAATATTTATAATTATCGTCTAGGAGCAATTGAAAAAGGTCAATATTATTTATATATTTTTGATCTTTCTGGTAACTTAATCGCCTTAAGTAAACAAAATATTAAAGGCTTAGATATTAAGAAACATCAAAAGCAACAAGAAATATTAAAAGATACTCAAGGTATACGTTACTTACAAATATCTTATATGCTACATAATAAAAAAGGAGAAAATTGGGGATATATTCAAGTTATCAGAAGTCTTGAAGATTTTGATAATTATCTCAATAGTGTTGCTCTAATTTTATTATTAGGATTACCTTTAGCTGTTATTTTAATTGGGCTTTCTGCTTGGATATTAACAGGTTTAGCTATTAAGCCTGTTTATCAATCCTATTGTCAAATTCAACAATTTACGGCAGATGCTGCCCATGAATTAAGAACACCTTTAGCAGCGATTCTTGCCACCATAGAATCTACTTTAATGCTCTCGACCTGGACAGAAGAAGATGCAAAAGAGACTTTACAAAGCTTGAAGCGACAAACTGAAAGATTATCTGCTTTAGTGGCAGATTTATTAATGTTATCCCGTTTAGATTGGCAGTTAACCTCTAATGCAGTTAGCACAATTAAATATGAAAAAATTTGTCTTAATTATCTCATTAATGATGTCATAGAAGAATTAGCTTTTTTAGCAATATCATTACAAATTTTTCTACAATCAGAAATTAGGGTTAATCATCGAATAGAAATTCTCGGTGATCCAGAAAAAATTTATCGTTTATTATTTAATTTAGTTGTTAATGCAATTCAATATACTCCCCCTAAAGGTGAGGTAAAAATTATTTTAGAAGAAAAGAATAAATTAGCAATAATTAAAGTAAAAGATACCGGAATAGGAATAAATTCACCAGAATCAAAACACATTTTTGAGCGTTTTTATCGCATTGATAAAGGTCGTTCTAGAAAAGACGGTGGTTCAGGTTTAGGGTTATCTATTGCACAAGCGATCGCTCAAGCTCATCATGGTACTATTGAAGTGAAAAGTGAAGTAGAAAAAGGAAGCCTCTTTATCGTTCAGTTACCGATAAATTTCTGAAAAAGTGTTGACATTAAATAACCTTCAAAACTTGGGCTTAGTTACTATTATAGTTTGTGGAACAGGCTTCTAGCCCGTCCCCATTTTCGGTTCTACCGAACTTAGTAGGATGTAAAACGATTACAAATTACAGGCTTAACCCGATCGGGTTAAGCTATAGGAACTAAGCCTGGCTACCCAGGCTTAAAATTAGGCTGTGTAGACAGCCTTTGTGTTTATAGAATAAGGCTTTAGCCTGTATTAATTTATTAATTTTACATGGCAAGTTCGGTAGAACCCCATTTTCTTTTATCAAATTGGTTGAACCATCAAAATCACACAGGAACGGGCCTGAACCTCATAAATTTGGGTTTTCACCTGATAAGCAGCATCTAATTCGCAAAATGTCTCTGATAAGGGTAAAGCCGTATCAATAACACGATACCAAGACTCTCCATGGCCTAAGACGGGTAACTCAAACTCCAAAGGTTTCCAATAAGAATTTAACATCACGTGCAAATGTTCATCCGCATCAGGATGACGTAAACTAAAGGCTAAACAACGGGAATAATCAGACCAGTCAGGCTTTCCTAATTCGGTTCCGTGCCAACTAATATAGGGATGATGGAGACTGGCATAGGTAACTTCTAGTCGTTCTTCTTGGCGAAACAGTTGTAACCCTTGTATAAAGTGAATCAGTCGCCGCACAAAACACCATAAATCAAATTGTCGATCAACTTCCTCCCAATCAAACCAATTTAATTCATTATCCTGACAATAAACGTTATTATTGCCTTTTCGAGTATGACGAACTTCGTCTCCCATTAAAATCATGGGAGTTCCTTGAGAAATAAACAAAATTGTTAAGAAATTTTTAATCTGTTGCAACCTTAAGGCTTCAATTTTAGGATCATCGGTTTCTCCTTCTATTCCACAATTCCAGCTATAGTTATCATTGGCCCCATCTCGGCTATTTTCTTTGTTAGCTTCATTATGTTTTTCGTTGTAGGAAACTAGATCATTGAGGCTAAACCCATCATGACAGGTAATAAAATTAATACTACGATTAACATCGGTATCGATGCGGTGGTAAATGTCGGGACTGCCCAAAATACGGGCCGCCAAACAGGGAACCATACCCGCATCCCCTTTGATAAAACGACGCACATCATCCCGAAAAGGGCCATTCCACTCGGCAAACCAGTCCGCTAATTCGACAAATCTTCCTACATCATACAGTCCGGCCGCATCCCAAGCTTCTGCAATTAATTTAGTTCCTGCTAAAGCAGGGTCTGATTCAATAGACCATAAAATATCAGGAGTATGAGTTTGACGGTTTTCTAGGGGGTTTCCTTTAGCATCTCTGGTTAAAACGGAGGCTAAGTCAAAGCGAAAACCATCCACGTGCATTTCTGTCACCCAATAACGTAAACAGTCTAAAATTAACCGTCCGACAATGGGATGATTCCCTCGAAAAGTATTACCGCAACCGCTATAGTTTTTATAGTGAATTAGATCGGGTTCTAAAATATAGTAGGTTTCATTATCTATTCCTCGAAAACATAGGGTTGCCCCCCGTTCATCACCTTCAGCAGTATGATTAAATACTACATCTAAAATAACTTCAATTCCAGCTTTATGTAAAGCTTTCACCATGTCCCGAAATTCATTTATGGGACCTAAAACACTTTTATCGGAACTATAACTACGATGAGGAGTAAAAAAATTAATGGTACTGTAACCCCAATAATTTGTTAACCCTGGCATGGCATCTTCAGGATCAAAATAATGAACGGGTAATAATTCAACTGCCGTAATCCCTAAATTTTTTAGATAGGGAATTTTTTCAATTAATCCGGCAAAAGTTCCCCTTTTTTCGGGGGATAGTCCAGAATTAGGATTACGGGTAAACCCTCCCACGTGCATTTCATAAATGACACTTTCAGAGTAGTGTAATCTTAAAGGGCGATCGCCTTCCCAGTCATAATTACTATTATCAATGACTACATTTCTTAAAGCTTGGGCGCAATTATCTCCTGGTTGTCTGGCTGCATTTCTATTATAAATTGATGAGCCAACAATAGCTTTACCATAAGGATCTAATAAGACTTTATTCTTATCAAAACGATGGCCTTTTTCCGGGGTATAGGGGCCATCAACTCGATAAGCATAGACTTGTCCTGCTTGAAGTTCAGGAATAAAAATATGCCAATAATAATGGGTACGATTAAGTTGAGGGTCTAAGGGAATGGTATCAATAGGTTGAGGGGCATTAGGTTGGTCAAATAAGAGTAATTCTACTGCAGTGGCGTGTTTAGAAAACAAACAGAAATTAACCCCATTGTGTTCAACGGTAGCACCAAGGGGGTGACTTTCGCCAGGTAAAGTTTTTAATAGCATGGTGCAATCTTATAATTTAGGAGTTGCTTACGCTTAATTAGTTTACTCTTAGTTTAGGTTTAAACTGGGTTTTATTTAGCATATTTTTATTAATTAATAGTCTAGAATATAATCTCATCAAGAAAAGTTTAAGTAGGGGTCAACGGCCGTTGACCCCTACACAGACAAGGTTTCACCGGTCATAAATGTCCTAACCTTAATGGGTAGTGCTATAAATTCTGGCGATTTTTACCAATATGTTAGATAAAACCGCCCCTACAACCTCTAATTTATTTAATTTAACTCTTGAAATTAATAATACTTTACAAAAAGCGACAAGAAAATCTGATTAAGGATACAATAAGACTAATCAACTATTATAAGTTACCTAATATATGGAATGGAATTCAGAAATCGTAGAAAATAAGATTAGTATTCAATTTAAAAATAGTGAGTTACTTTTTTTAGCTTTAACTCATAGTTCTTATGCTCAACAAATTAATACACCGGAAAAAGATAATGAACGATTAGAGTTTTTAGGAGATAAGATTCTCAATTTAGTCATTGTTGATTATCTTTATCATCACTTTCCTTATTTACCCATGACAAAATTTACAGCTTTACGGGATAAATTAATGGAAGGAGAGAGATTAACACAAGTTTGGTTTAAATTAGGATTAGGAGAAGGTTATCCCTTTATTGCTTTAACAGAAGAACGGCATCGTCTGAAAGTAAAACGCAATAATCCTTTTGAAAAAGCCTTAAAAGCTATTATTGGGGCTATTCATTTAGATCGAGGGTTTTCTCAGAGTTATAATTGGGTCAATAAACAGTTAATGGCTTCTTTATTGGGCCGTCATCAACAAGATGCAAAAGAACGTTTTTCTCCTGATAAACAATTACAATTATTAGGGGATACTCTGTTAAAAGCAATTATGATCGATTATTTATATCGACTACTTCCTTATGTTAATCCTACTCGGTTAACTAAATTATCCAAAGAGTTTATTAGTAAGGAAAAACAAACCAAGTATCTCTCAGGAATTGAAATTGATCCGAAGGTAATTACTCCTGAGAATGAAAAAGTTATCAAAAAATCATTTCCGGCGTTGTTAGGGGCAATGTATTTAAGTTTTGAAACACAAAATAGTAAGACCCGTTTTGCTAAAAGTAGTGATTGGTTAATCAAAAAAGTGATTGATGAAGATGACGTATTAAGAGAAGCGATCGCCTTATTATTAAAAGAAGAAGTTCCGCAAAAATGGATTATTAAGGAAGTTTTAGGCTACGATAGTAAAGATTATGATGCAGGTAGAGAACGGTTTCATAAATTAATGGAGAAATTATGAATTATGAATTATGAATTATGAATTATGAATTAATATTTCCACAGGTATATTAGCTGTCAAGGGTCTTAATAATATGATTTTTGATGCTAATTACTCTCAATCAAAAGAAGGCTCAAAATCCTGGTAAAGTGTTAGCAGATATCACTGATTTTACACAAGGAGAAGATAAAACTATTGCAGAAGGTTGACGCAGTTTTAATCATGATGTATTAACTGTTCAAAAAGCGGGAAAAGCTAATCTAAAAATTTCTGATCTAGAGGTCTTAGCTTTTGCTATTGAAGAAAATTATCCAGAAGATATCAGAGATCAGAATTGTTTAATTTTAGGTTATGGTGATAAGGAAAGGATTTAACACTGTTAAATCCCTACAATTATCTGATAAATCACCATAGTAAACCCCTTAAAAAGTTCTTTAAACTAACAGTTTGACAAATTTGCATTTTTTTGGTATTATGAAATGTAAGATAGGATAAATGTGTGTGTTAAAACGCAAGTTCGCGGGTGAAAGCGATCGCCTAAAGGTTTAGGCCTATTCTCTAGATAAAATAAGATGATGGATAATCCAGACATCACAATTATTACTACAGAGACATTTGAAAAGTGGCTTAGTAGTATTGCTGATATTAGAAGCCGTAGAAAAATAATTCTACGAATTCAAAGACTAAAAGTTGGTAATTTTGGTGACTACAAATCTGTTGGAAAAGAAATATTAGAATTAAGGATTCATCATGGCCCTGGGTATAGAGTATATTTTAGTAAGAAAGGAAATGTTTTAGTAATTCTCCTTAGTGGTGGCGATAAAGACTCACAAAAAACAGATATCAAAAAAGCCCAACAAATTTGGCAGGAGATCAAAGATGAAATTGAGAAACTTTGATGAATTTATCGAAGAAGAATTACAGGATTCTGAGTTTGCTTCTGCTTATCTTCAGGAAGCTTTAGAAGAAGGTGGTATACCTCTATTTTTAATTGCACTCAAGCAGATAGTCCAAGCAAAAAAAGGATTAACAAATGTTGCTCAAGAAACAGGTTTAGGAATAGAAAACCTCAATAAAAACCTTTCAGAACAGGGAAATCCTCATCTATTAACTATTGAAAAAGTTTTAAAATCAATTGGCATGAAACTTACTATTAGCCCCGAATAAATTAATAAATAAAAACTCTTAAAAAGTTGTTTAAACTAACAGTTTGACAAATTTGCATTTTTTTGGTATTATTAAATGTAAGATAGGATAGTTGTGTGTGTTAAAACGCAAGTTCACGGGTGGAAGCGATCGCCATAAAATTCAACCCTTTGTCTTGAGGGAGTAGATGAATCATCGATGAGGTTATATTGTCCAATGACAGGGATATACCAGGATTAGACAAACCTTTTAGTTTACCGCAAGGAATTTCCCCTGAACCTGAAGCAACAAAAGCAATGAACCAAATGAGCTTTGGTTTAGGTACGGATTGTTCAGAAATTGCGGAAAATATCTTAATAGCGACAGGAGGTAAAGGAAAAATATTAAGAGTCGAACCTGTAGAGGGTTATAGGTTAACCTTATTAGAAGGGGATAAACTAGAAGAAAATTTATTTATTTATCATGAAGTTTATACCGATGGTTATTATATTTTCGACCCCAGATTAAATCCTTATCCAATCTTCTTAGAAGAATGGGAAACATTAATTAAATTCCTCAATCCTCAAGCTAAGATAACATGAAAACTATCACTGGATTAGAAATATTAGAAATTCTCGAAATATTAGGAGAATTAGAATGGGTTAGATGTAGTGCAACCAGAGGAAAAGCAGACAGATTAGAACGTTCTCCCTTTGTTGTTTGGCGATATAAAACCCGTGATATTAATTTAGAATCTTTACTGATTAAAGCTGTAGAATCTTTTCGAGGTAATGTGGAATGGGAGATTAAGTTTACGGGAAAAAATTGGCTCATCGCACCTAAATTACTAGAAAAATTCCAACAAGAAAGAGACTATAAAAAAGACGTTGATGCTCTTAAAGCTATATCGATTGAGTTTCCCGAATTTTGTCAACAAGCGAATGAAGATGTTCCAGCTTTGGCGGCTAAAATTAAAGAAACTACGGAAAAAATTGATACTTTCAAACCGTTAAAAAGTTGTTTAAACTAATAGATTGACAAATTTGCCTTTTTTTTGTATTCTGTAATGTAAGATAGAATAGGTGTGTGTTAAAACGCGGGTCCACGGGTGGAAGCGTAACCATCATAATAATTTATTAACCAGTTTAAAATCATCCAATCAAGATGTATGTCCGATGAGATTTTGAGAAAAGTCAGACAAGCCGCAGACAAGCGCATCCTCTTTCTTCCTCATACCATTCAACAAATGTCTCGTCCAGATCGAATGATAACAACTCAAGAAATTGAAACAGTGATAAAAAGGGGAGAGTTGATAGAAAATTATCCAGAAGATATCAGAGGTCAGAGTTGTTTAATTTTAGGTTATGGTGATAAGGAAAGGAACATTCATGTTGTTTGTTCTCCCAAAGAAGACTATTTGGTAATTATTACGGCCTATTTACCTGATCCTAATCAATGGTCGTCAGATTTTAAAAGGAGATTACGAAAATGAAATGTATGTATTGTCAAGGAAAAATGGAAAAATCAACTGCTCCTTTGTCTCTTAATCGCAAAGGCTATCATATTCACTGGGATGCTATAGAAGCTTGGGTTTGTTCTCAATGTTGTGAAGCTTATTTTGAAGCAAAAGAAGTTGATACAATTCAAAAGGCTTTATCTGCTTTAGAACAAGAAAGTGAAGGATTCTTAAAAGTCTAACAATTTTCGCTACAGAAATCTTTGAAACTTGGCTTCGTAATCAATCATCGATAATTTGTAGTGACATAATACCATTTCAGTTACCAGTTACCAGTTACCAGTTATCAATGATTTGTAAGGACATAATACCATTATGTCCTTAGCCATAAATAAGGATAGGATTTAACAGTGTTAAACCCCTACAATTATCTGATAAATCACCATAGTAAACCTCTTAAAAAGTTATTTAAACTAACAGTTTGACAAATTTGCATTTTTTTGGTATTATGAAATGTAAGATAGGATGGGTGTGTGTGTTAAAACGCAAGTTCGCGGGTGAAAGCGATCGCACAAAAGTAAAACAATATTATTGATAAGTAAATCTGAGTATTTCTCGTTATGGTGTAAATTGATCTATGTCTGTCACCGATATTAATAATCTTCAAGGCCAAATTCTACAAACAATTCAGACTTTATCCAGAGAACAACAGCAAAAAGTCCTTAAGTTTGTGCAATCTTTACAAAGAAATTCCCTGTATGAGAAGTGGGATAATATTACAGATGCAGAAGCACAAGCTTTACAGGATGAATTTGCTCAAGAAGATGTTAGTATTGCCGAAAGTATTTTACCCGATTATTTATCTCAGCTTGAAGAAGAGGATAATCAATAAATGCGGGGAGATATTTATTTAGCTAACTTGACTGAGGGTCGAGGTTCAGAACAAGCTGGAACTAGACCTGTTATCATTGTCCAAAATAACAATATTAATCGATTTACTCGCACAGTTATTGTGATTCCCTTAACCACAAATTTACGTCGTACACAAATACCTGGAACTATTATTATTCCAGCAGGAGAAGGGGGATTAAATCAAGAATCAGTAGCTTTGTGTTATCAAATTATTGTTATTGATAGACAAAGACTTCGAGGATATTTAGGAACACTTTCTGACATTTATTTACAACAATTAGCTGATGCCATTAGATATACATTAGATATTATTTAATTTATCCTATCAAAAAAAACTAAAAAACTTGGTTTGTAGGAACATAATACCATTATGTTCA
The DNA here is from genome assembly GCF_003864295.1 of Aphanothece sacrum FPU1. NCBI lineage: Bacteria > Bacillati > Cyanobacteriota > Cyanophyceae > Chroococcales > Aphanothecaceae > Aphanothece > Aphanothece sacrum. The sequence continues at coordinate 102,791 of NZ_BDQK01000016.1, forward strand.
TAGCCATAAATAAGATTAGAATTTAACAGTGTTAAATCCCTACAATTATCTGATAAATTACCATAGTAAACCCCTTAAAAAGTTGTTTAAACTAACAGTTTGACAAATTTGCATTTTTTTGGTAATCTGTAATGTACGATAGGATAGGTATGTGTTAAAACACAGGTTTATGGGAGGATGGGGTAGTCCTCCTTATCTTAGTGGGTGGGCATTGCCCACACTAACATTGAAATGTCTCATTACTGAGGCTCACAAAGTTTCCCAGTTCATTATACATAACGCTAAGTCGTTGATAGCGATTTGCTGTGACTAATCTTCCTGCAAACATTTGGAAGGCTTCTCCTAATTTTACCATTTTAGGAATTGTCAAGACAACTTGATCAGGGAGGAAAAAAGTTTGATTTTGTCCTTCAGAGGGGTCTAAAATTAATTTGGGGATGATTTCAGGCTCTAAAATCCTTAAATCTGGCATCATTGTTAATTTTTCCCCTTGCCAACTACCAGAAATGTTAGTTAATGGGGTTAATGGTTCACAGGGAAAATCGCCTAATTGTTCCCGAATCATAATAATTCTATCTAAAACGCCATTATCTCCATAGATACCACCAATGCTATCATTACTTGGGTCATATTTGAGAAAAAATTCCACACTAAATTGAATTCCTGGGATTAATTTTTGAGGAAACCAAGAAGTTGCACCATATTCTAAGATAGAAAAAGATCTTTTAGTAGGGTCAGCCGGATGGAGTAAGCCATCAGCTAAATTACAAGTTTCTTTCTTAATTTCCCAACTTTTTTCTTGAAATGTACCGTCATTTTGAGGAAATTTATTAGTATGAGTAAGAATAGTTAAATCTTCATTAGCTTGTAAAATTCTGAGACCCTGAAAATTCCTAAGAATTGTATTTTCTAATGAAAAAACTGTCCAAGAACCATAATGAGGAATTGGTTCTGTTGTAACATTACCAAAAAGTCTTGTCCAGTGTTGTTCTTGAAGATTGACTGATGCCATATTAGTTGATGTTGATTATGTTCAATTTTAATCGTTATAGGGATTAAGGTGGGCATTGCCCACCCTACTACTAACTAGCAGAAATTTTGAGGGTTGAGGGGTTACTTAAATCTCCATCTAAGGAGACATGGCGACCATTTGCTGCTAAATGACGAACAATTTTATAAACAGCTTCTACCGCTTGAGGTGATCCTGCTTTTTCGGCTAAAGTTGCCAAATCTAAAGGACTATTTGTTTCCTTAATAACAGTTTGTACCTGACTTTGTAAGTCTAAAATAGAAGCTGCCATTTTCTTACCTGCTTCTACTCCTGGTTGGTGATAAGCATTAACATTAACCAAAGATCCATAGAAACTAACAGCCCTTTCATAGAGGGCAATTAAAGCCCCAACGGTGCGGGGATTAACTTGAGGAATGGTAATAGTAATAGAATCACGATTATTTTCGTATAATGCCTGTCTTGTTCCTTGAATAAACCCTGATAAATAGTCACCCGAAGTAATACCTGGATCTAATTCTAAAGGAATTTTTCGGCCATCATCTAAGACTTCAATAAAGGTAGCAAAAAAGTTAGGCACTCCTTCTCTTAATTGTTGAACATAAGCGTGTTGATCTGTTGATCCTTTATTCCCATAAACTGCAATACCTTGATAAACCGTATTACCATCAAGATCTTTTTCTTTTCCTAAAGACTCCATAACTAACTGTTGTAAATAACGACTAAACAACAGCAAACTATCTTTATAGGGAAGGATGACCATATCTTTTTCACCTTTCCCATTTCCCGAATAATACCAAGCGAGTGCTAATAAAGCAGAAGGGTTTGTCTTAATATCTTTTACCCTGGTTGCTTGATCCATTTCTTTCGCACCTGCTAACATGGCTTGAATATCAATACCTTGTAAAGCTGCAGGTAATAAACCAACGGCCGACAGTTCTGATGTCCGTCCACCTACCCAATCTTGCATGGGAAACCTAGCTAACCAGTTAGTTGCTAACTGATCCATTTTACTCCCTGGCATTGTTACTGCAACTGCATGGGGTTCAAAAGCTAAACCTTTAACTTCGTAAGCGTGTTTAAGTTCTAACATCCCGTTACGAGTTTCGGGGGTTCCTCCTGACTTAGTGGTGATCACCACTAGGGTACTTTTCAGGCGATCGCCAATTTTAGTTAAGATACGATCAATGCCTTGGGGATCAGTATTATCGATAAAATGGATAGCCATGGGAGGAAAGGTATCAGTCAAAGCTTCAGCCACAAATTGAGGGCCTAAAGCTGAGCCACCGATACCAACCGACAGAACATCTGTAAATTTAGAAGCGGTGGGAGGTTTAATAGTTCCCTGATGGACTTTTTTAACAAATTCTGCGATCATTGTTAAAGGTTGGGTAATTTCGGCTTTTACGGCTTCATTAGGGGCTAATTCGGGGGCCCGTAACCAATAATGTCCTACCATTCTTCCTTCATCGGGATTAGCGATCGCCCCACTTTCTAAGGCTTCCATATCTTGAAAGGCTTTGTCAAATTTGGGTTTAAGATGGTTAACAAATTGATCATCAAAGCGCATCCGACTAATATCAAGATATAGTCCTAACCCTTCGTGATAATAAAGCCAGTCTTGGTAACGTTGCCAAAGTTGTAAGTTATTCATAGAAATTATGGAAAAAAAGTTGAACAGGTTTTGTCGAGAAGGTGTCTAGAAGTAAGATAGATTAGGGTTTAACTTCTCTTAACTTTTATAGATTAAGTCAACCTGCTACATAAAACTCTCAAAACACCTTATCTTACTGTTTGGAATTTTAAACTAATAGTCTTTGCACATTCGTTTTTCTTCTACTAATCATTAGAATATACAAGTTCAGGGGTTAAGACAATGCTACTGAGTATCATAACCCAAAGAAATTGTGCCAGGGGGTAAGGCTATTTCTGTACTAGCTCCAGAAGCGTCAAAACGCACCTTTAACTCTCCTTGCGGGGTAACTCCTGTGATGATACCTGTGACCCCGTTAACCACGACAGAACTGCCCATACTCTCTAATAATTGTACATAAGCGTATAATAAGCGATCGCTACCTTGGGATAAATAATAGTTGTATCCTTGAAACACTCCTGTTAAGATAATAGCCCCTAGTTGTTCGAGAGAGGCAATAGGAGGGACAGTATGGGGAGTCCAAAACGATTGTAAACTAATTCCGGTTGGGGGAACCTCATTAGACCAATTAATGCCAATACCTATGATACCCTGGTTGATACGGCCTTGATAAATACTGGTTTCACTTTTAATGCCCCCTAATTTACGGCCTTTAAGTATTAAATCATTAGGCCACTTTAATCCAACAGGAATATCATATTTCCTTAAGATTTGGGCTATACCCCAAGAACTCCATAAAGTTAAATGAGGCAGTTCTTGTACTGATAATGATAAGTCTAGGGCCATAGAAAGATAGAGTCCTCCGGGGGGAGAATACCAAGTACGTCCCCATTGCCCTTTTCCGGCAGTTTGTTGAGATGCGATCGCCACTAGGGGTGGTTTATGCCCTTGTTCTAGGAGTTGTCTCACAATAACATTAGTTGAAGCTATAGTATCAAAGACATAAACTGATGAGGGAGACAGGGGAAAATCATCAAACAAATTAGCTAATTCAATGATAAATTGTGCATAATTAAATCCCATAACTGTAGATTTCTGGTAGTTTCTATGATTAGCGATCGCCCAATTTCAACTGTGACTTGGCAATGGCAAGGATGGCAAGGTTTACCCTATTTAACTTGTACTTTGTTAAAAGATTGGCAACACGGTTTTTTTACTCAACCATTTTACCCTCGTACTCCTGAAAGTTTAACAGAAATTTTAGCTAAAGGGGCTATTACTTATCGAGTTAAACAAGTGCATGGAAACCGAGTTTTAACCCCATCAGAAATTGATTTAGAAAGACAAAATAAAGAGTTAACTGATGGTTTCTCCTGTGGTGATGCCATTATTACAAACCAGCAAAAACAGGCAATTTGGGTAGCTAGTGCTGATTGTACACCATTATTGATTGGGGATGTTGTTAAGGGTAATATTGCTGCTATTCATGCAGGATGGCGCGGTACTGCTCAAAAAATTGTTCCTCATGCGATCGCCAGATTTCAAGAATTAGGCAGTTCTTTAGAGAATTTACGGGTGGCTATGGGGCCTGCCATTAGTGGAGAAGTGTATCAGGTGACAGAAGCTGTAGGGGCAGAGGTGGGGTCTAGTTTGTTCAAAAAAGAAGAAATAGACAGTCCTAAAGCTATTTTAATGGAGTTACAAGAAATGTTTAACCCTCCTATCCTTCCTGATATAGAAGAGGGAAAAGTACGATTAGATGTACGAAGAATCAATCAATTACAGTTACAAAAGTTAGGCATTCAAGAAGAACAAATTGCGATCGCGCCTTATTGTACTTATCAATCACCATCTCATTTTTTTTCTTATCGACGTACAGGAGAAAAAAAGGTACAATGGTCAGGAATTGTTAATTAATAAAAATGCCCACAAATCTAATTTTGCGGGCTAAATCTTCGATTATTAGGAATAACAAAAAATTACTTAACGATGATCTTACCAATCATACCAGCACCACGATGGGGTTCACAGTAATAAGTATATTCGCCAGCATCGTTGAAGGTACTTTCAAAAGACTCTCCAGGGGCAAATACAAGTCCTTTGTGAGACAATATGGTATTTCCGTCAATCACAGCATTATGAGGGGCCAATTTGTTATTAATCCACTTCACTGTATCTCCGGCATTGATGGTCAGTTCTTTGGGTTGAAAACCTAATGCTCCTGCGTCAGTTCCCATTTTAACTTCATAGGTTTCTGCTGCCACTGGGTTGACTGCAACAAATAAGGTAGAGACAACTAGCGCGATCGCAGCAATGAGTAACCCTAATTTTCTTGACATTTGATTCATCCTGTGAATACTTTAATACAAAAGTTTTAGATAGTTTGCGTTCCTACTGATATTACTATAATGCTGAATAGGTAAGTTTGACAATATGTCTTTGGACAAAACTAATTTATTTTGCTAGGGATTCTCTAAAACCTTGTCTAACGTTTCGCCTTAAAAAGCGAGGTTTTAGACCCAATTATTTTGATCAATCATGAAAAATCCATAAAGAAGCGGGGAGTAGGGGTTCAGGTTAACCTTAAATATAGATGAATAAAGCTAACGGATTAAACAATTTCGATGGCCCACCCTCTATACGTTGCATTTATCTGGCATCAACACCAACCCCTTTATAAATCCCGTGAAGCTGTAGCCGATGCTATGGGACAATATCGTATGCCTTGGGCCAGATTACACGGGGTTAAAGATTATCTCGATTTAGTCCTGGTTTTAGAAGAATATCCTCAATTACACCAAACGGTCAATTTAGTTCCTTCCCTGATCTTACAATTGGAAGATTATGCACAAGGGAAAGGTATTGATCCTTATTTAGCCTTAACCCTGACTCCTGAAGAACAACTAGGCCATCAACAAAAACAGACGATTATTAAACACTTTTTTGATGCTCATCATCGCACTTTAATTGATCCTCATCCTCGTTATGCCCAACTGTATGAACAAAAACAGGAAAAGGGGATAAGATGGTGTTTAGAGAACTGGTCTAATCAAGATTATGGCGATCTACTTGCTTGGCATAATTTAGCTTGGATCGATCCGATCTTTCGAGAAAAAGATCCTGCTATTCAAGCTTGGTTCGACCAAGGAAAAGGGTTTACTTTAGGCGATCGCAAAAAAATCATTGCTAAACATAGGCAGATCATCAGTCAGATTATCCCCCAACATCGAAAGATGCAGGAGTCAGGTCAATTAGAGATAACGACCACGCCTTATACTCACCCGATTTTACCATTATTGGCGGATACTAACTCAGGAAGGGTAGCTATTCCTCAAATTGAATTACCTCAACGACGTTATCAGTGGCCTCAAGATATCCCTCGACATTTACGCAAAGCCAAGGAAATATACACTGATCGCTTTGGTATAGAACCCCGTGGTTTATGGTCTTCGGAACAGTCAGTTAGTCCTGCCATTTTACCTTATATTGCTCAAGCTAAGTTTAAATGGATGTGTTCGGATGAGGCAGTTTTAGGTTGGAGTCTCAAGCATTTCTTTCATCGCGATGAGACAGGAAATGTCTATGAACCGGAATTAATTTATCGTCCTTATCGTATAGAAACTCTCTATGGAGATATTTCTATTGTTTTTCGAGATCACCGTTTATCAGATTTAATTGGGTTTACTTATGGGGGAATGGATGTCCGTCATGCTGTTACTGATTTGATCGGACATTTAGACGCAATTTCTCGTTCTTTGGTGGAAAGAGAACCAGGAAACGAAACTACTCTGCAAAACCCTTGGTTAGTGACAATCGCTTTAGATGGAGAAAATTGTTGGGAATTTTATCAAGAAGATGGACTACCTTTCTTGCGAGAATTATATAAACGTTTAAGTCAGGATGAAGATATTAAACTGGTAACAGTTGGGGAATTTTTACAAGAATTTCCTGCCACTGAAACTATTGCGGCCGATCAGCTACATAGTGGATCTTGGGTTGATGGTAGCTTTAGCACTTGGATTGGTGATCCGGTAAAAAATAAGGCTTGGGATTTACTGACAGAAGCGAGAAAGACCTTAGCGAAACATCCTGAAGCGACGGAAGAAACTAACCCTAATGCTTGGGAAGCGTTATTTGCTGCTCAAGGATCAGACTGGTTTTGGTGGTTTGGGGAGGGTCATTCTTCTAATGATGATGCTTTGTTTGATGAGTTGTTCCGGGAGCATTTACGAGGGGTTTATCGCGCTCTCAATGAAGCTATACCGATTCAATTATATGAACCTTTAGAAGATCATGCCCAAAAAGCGGATCATGCTCCTGAAGGGTTTATTCAACCTGTAATTGATGGTTATGGAGATGAACAAGACTGGCATAATGCTGGACGTATTGAGGTGGGTGGGGCCATGGGAACCATGCACAAAGCTAGTGCAGTACAACGTCTTTATTATGGGTTAAATCATCTCAAGTTTTATCTTAGATTTGATTTTAAAATGGGAGTGGAACCCGGAAAAGATACCCCAAATGAGCTACATTTACTTTGGTATTATCCTGGAGCAAAGGTTTATACTAGTCCGGCCCCTTTGATTGATTTACCGGATCAAGCACCTTTAAATTATTATTTTCATCATCATGTTGGCATTAATTTATTAACACAATCAGTTTGGTTACAACAAGCGTGGAATAATCATGAATGGCATCCAAAAAACAGTCGGGTGGAAGTGGCTTTTAATCAATGTTTAGAGTTAGCTATTCCTTGGGCTGATTTACATCGGGAACCGGATGCTTGGTTACATTTAGTGGCTATCTTTGCTGATCATGGTAAGTTTAGGAGTTATTTGCCAGAAAATCGTTTTATTGAATTACAAATTCCCTAAGTTATGATATTTAAAAATTGGAAAGAACACAATTTTAAACCGGAAGATCTTAAAAAGTTTCCCTGTAAAGATTTAGAAATTATCAATCAATTATGGAAGGAAAAAAATCCGCAGCAACCAGTATTAGTAGAACCTAATGGAAGCGGAATCTATTATTGGATGACTGTAAATATAGTACAGATTCCAACGGAAAATATACCTCAGAATCAATCAAAACCATTTGTCAATGGGATAACAGATATTATAATAAATTGGGACTTTTAAGCTTTAGAGTCTATGATGAAGATAATGGAGCTTGGCTAATCATTACTTCCAGTTTAATACTACCTCAATCATACTTATTACCCAACGGCGAAATTGTTCCCTTAGAATGGATGTTTTAACTATGGAAAAACCAACAGAACTTCAACAACAACAGTCTAAAAGAATTAGCGAAATTACAGCTAGAGGAAGACAGCGTTATTTAGAAGCAGGAGGAGACCCAAAACAAAGAAATTTCACAACTGGGATAAAATAAACCCAGTCCCTAATAAACAGAAAATTCCCCCAATACCCGCTAAAGGTTGCTGTCTAAACCCAATTATCCAATCTAACCCTTTACCTGTATAAGAGATTAACTCCGCAGCATCTAACGCAGCTAACCCTAATATCCAACCCGCATGGAGTCCCCACGCTAACCCAATACTACCACCATCAACTAATCTAGCACCTACTAACACCATCCCCATTAACCATAATCCAGGTATTTGAGGTAGGGTGTCTTCTCGTTCCCATAATAAGTGTACTAAAGAAAATATGCCACTAGAAATAACCGCCGCAACCTCTAGAGTATAATCTTTCTGTAATACATTAAAAAAGACCCCACGAAAAATCAATTCTTCCGTTATACCTACCCATAAACCTAAACCTAATAAGGGCAAAAATATCTTGCCTAAACGGGGTAGGTTTTCTCGATGCCAGTTTAACCAGCCAAACACCCCTTCTAAAGCAAAAATAACCCCTATTCCCCCTATTCCCATTACTATCCCTATCAATAATGATAAGAATAGAGTAGGTTGCCAAGACAGTCCGTAATCTGATAAATATGTTCTGTCTAATCTGAGGGTTAACCACAATACAAATGGAGTGGTTAAGTATAATGATAGCACTAAAGGTAACTTTTGACTGCCACTTAGGGATTGAAAGGGTCGCCATTTGATTCTTTTGCCTAAGAGAACCCCTAAAGGTAGCCAGATGATGATCCAAGTTAATAAGAAAAGACCGATTTTGATCCCCGCAGGAAACTCAACCAGACTATTAAGCCAATGGTCTTTTGACGATAATAACATTTTTCCCCAACTTTCCTGATTTGCTCATGCTTGCTGACCTTTTTTAGTCTAACAAATGCTAGAATAGGGGCAGATTATCCAGCAATTCTCCTCTGAGGATAACCCATTTTGACAGCTAGATACCGCCCCGGAAATTTTCAGGAGAGATGGGGTAAGATGGGGAAATTTAAACCCGCACTAGACTCCATCAATTAGGCTAATTTCACCGAATTAGTGAGTCTTCCTAAAGGATTGTAACGGGTCTATTTTTCCCTTTTAGTGGTTGAGTTTATGCTGCTTCTTCATCATCTTCGGCATCAATATCAACCTGTTTGAGATGGATGTGTTTGTAACCTAATTTAATTTCAAACTCATCTCCTGGTTTCAATCCCATCTGCTCAGTATAGGTGGAACCGATGACAATTTGACCATTCTTGTGGACGCTCACACGAAAAGTAGGTTCTCGGCCACGACCATCTTTAGAGGTTCCGGGTTCGAGAGGAACTCCTTTCGCGCCTAGAACTGCATCATAAAAGTCCGTCAAATTGACACGAGTTTGACCTTCTTTTGTTATGGTATAAAAACCACAGCGTTTTGCTGTTTCTCGGCGGGGTAAGTGGGATAGCTCTTTTACTTTTTGAAGTAGGGCTTTTCCTGATAAAGGATTGGTATTTAGTTCACTCATGATACTGTCAATGTTCCTTGATTTTATGTCAACTGTTGTTTAATTTCAGTCTTCGCTATTTATCCTATCAAAAATATAGCATTAAATTCATAACTAGAGCAAAAATTTTTCAAGAATTATAAAGCCAAGAAGGGAGGGGTTTTTTGGGGCAAAAATAATGCCGTCTGATAGGTTGCCCAATAATTTCACCTCCAATAACCCACTTTATTTGAGTCGCTCAGTCTAAAAAGAAGTCCTCTAAACTAAGGGTTGACAAGGCTAAAATGCTTATAAAAAGAGAGTTTACACTAATCCACCTGTCGAAAGAGATCCCTAATAACTCCAATCTATAGAATGTATTAAGAGATCAGTAGCTCAAGGTTGGGTTGAGGTGTCTTAAACTTATAAAAGATCTGATACTCCTAGCTTTAACCTAATTTAGCCTCATTGCTCTTATGCAAGTTGTCTTGAAAATTCTGCGACAAAAGTCCAATCAGTCCCCGTATTTACAGAGTTATACCTTAGAGGTAGAGCCAGGCAATACTATATTAGACTGTCTTAATCGGATTAAATGGGAACAAGATGGTAGTCTGGCCTTCCGCAAAAATTGCCGTAATACTATCTGTGGCAGTTGTAGTATGAAAATCAATGGCCGTTCTGCCCTAGCGTGTAAAGAAAATATTGGTCATGAACTACAACAGTTTCCTGCATCTAGTCAAAACAACCCTCCAGAAATTACCATTGCCCCTCTAGGAAATTTACCAGTTATTAAAGATTTAGTGGTAGATATGTCACCTTTTTGGGATAAATTACAACAAGTAGATCCTTATGTGAGTACCCAAGGACGGGCCATTCCTGAAAGAGAATTTTTGCAAAGCCCCGAAGAGCGATCGCGTTTAGATCAAACGGGCAATTGTATTATGTGCGGAGCTTGTTATTCTGAATGTAATGCCCTGACGGTCAATCCTGATTTTGTGGGCCCCCACGCTTTAGCTAAAGCGCAACGGATGGTAGAAGATTCGCGCGATACCCAGAAGGAAGCTCGTTTAGAAGTCTATAGTCAAGGGACTCAAGGAGTTTGGGGTTGTACCAGATGTTATTTTTGTAATGTAGTTTGTCCGATGGAAGTGGCCCCTATGGATCAAATTACCCAAATTAAACAGCAAATTTTAGAACGCAAAGATGGTCAAGATAGTCGTGCTATTCGTCATCGCAAAGTCTTGGTAGAATTAGTTAAAGAAGGGGGTTGGGTAGACGAGCGTAAATTTGGGTTATTCGTGGTGGGAAATTATTTCCGAGATTTACAAGGGTTATTAAGTTTAGTTCCTTTGGGATTAAATATGTTAGTTAAAGGTAAATTTCCCCTATCATTTGAAGCTTCCGAAGGTACTCAAGAAGTGCGATCGCTCATTGAAGCTATACAAGATCAGCAAACTGTAAAAGACTGATATCAATAATTATGACTCGATTTCATCAAATTCGTATCCATCATCGTCAAACGGGAAAACATTACACTTTAGAAGTTCCTGACGATAACTACATTCTTCATAGTGCAGAAGATCAAGGTTATGATTTACCTTTTTCCTGTCGCAATGGAGCTTGTACTACCTGTGCCGTGAGGGTCTTATCGGGAGATATCTATCAACCAGAAGCGGTGGGACTTTCTCCCGAATTAAAAGATAAAGGTTATGCTTTATTGTGTGTCAGCTATGCTCAGTCTGATTTAGAAGTAGAAACTCAAGATGAAGATGAGGTCTATGAACTACAATTTGGGCGATATTTTGGTAGAGGAAAAGTTAAATTTGGCTTACCCTTAGATGATGATTAAATTCACCGTTAATCATGAGCTAGAAACCTGTACCACAAATTAATAGAGGTAAATATGTTGACACAGAGCATAGTCAAACCTAATTTAACCATTCCTCCTTTAGAAAATGGTGATAAATTAACTCGCTTTGAATTTGAACGCCGTTATGAACAAATGCCTTATATTAAAAAAGCAGAATTAATCGAAGGAATTGTTTATATGGGTTCTCCCTTACGAATTAATCAACATGGAAATCCTCATATTCATATTGCCACTTGGCTAGGGATTTATGAAGCACTGACTTTTGGAGTTCAAGCTGGTGATAATTGTACAGTAATATTAGACAGTGATAATGAACCTCAACCTGATGCTTTACTAAGAATAAAAAAAGGAGGACAATCTATAATTAATGAAAAAGGTTATGTAGAAGGTACGCCAGAATTAATTGTAGAAATTGCGGCAAGTACGGCTTCTATTGACTTAAATGATAAAATGAAAGCCTATCGTCGTAACCAAGTCCAAGAATATTTAGTCTGGCGAGTATATGATGGTGAGTTTGATTGGTTTAGATTAAAAGAAGGGATATATACTAAACTAGAACCAGATGAAAATGGAATTATAAAAAGTGAGGTTTATGTAGGATTATGGTTAGATATTAATTCTTTATTAACGGGAAATTTAGCCAAAGTTTTGGAAGTTTTACAAAAAGGGATTGGGACAGAAGAACATAAAAATTTTGTTAAAAGAATGTCAAATTAACTCTAAACTTAACTAATAACTGATAACTTTTATGGAACAAACCACCCTTAACGAACGAGAGATTTTTCTAGATATTGCTACCGAAGCAGTCATGAGTGCTGGAGTCATTTTACAAGATCTCTTAGGTCAACTAGAAAAGATTGAAGAAAAAGGCAGACCCGGAGATTTAGTCACGGAAGCGGATAAAAAAGCAGAAACCGCTATTTTAGAAGTTTTAGGTCGTCGCGTTCCCCATCATCGCATTTTAGCTGAAGAATCAGGAAAATTAGGGGCAATCGAAAGTGATTATTTATGGGCCATTGATCCCTTAGATGGAACAACAAATTATGCTCATAGTTACCCCATGTCTGCCGTTTCTGTGGGATTATTATTAGGAGGTGTTTCTTTAGTCGGGGCAGTATATAATCCCTTTCGTCGGGAATTATTCCGAGGAGCCAGGGGATTGGGTGCTACTCTTAATTATCGCCCGATTCGCGTGTCTAAAACCACTGAATTAAGCAAAAGCTTACTGGTAACGGGATTTGCTTATGATCGACGAGAGACAAAAGATACTAATTATCCCGAATTTTGTTATCTAACCCATCTGACTCAGGGTGTACGTCGTAGTGGTTCAGCTTCCTTAGATTTAACCGATGTCGCTTGTGGACGGTTAGATGGTTACTGGGAACGGGGGTTAAGTCCTTGGGATATTGCCGCCGGAATTGTTATTTTAGAGGAAGCTGGGGGGAAAATTACCGCTTATGATGAAAGTCCTTTAAGTATTGAGTCAGGTCGTCTTTTAGCCACTAATGGAATTATTCACCATCAGGTTAGTCAAGAGTTAAATGAGGCCTTACCTTGGCTCAAAAGCTTCTATAAATAACGTAAAAATGTTATAATATTACCAGTGAATCTCTAAATTGTCTAGATTTCTCATTGTTACCTTTCCCTGTAAAAATACATAGTCGATGGGTTATTTAACAAAAATCATAATCCACTTATGTTGCGTAATTTAGTTTAGCCAATGTTCAAAAAATTATTTCCCATTTCCAGACAAACGTTACAGCTAATATTTTTAGCTAACCGATATAATTAAAGGTGGGTTGGCAGTTTATGTCGTCTTTTCCAATCCAACAAGGACTATTTAAGTACGATTTGGCCGATCATTTTGCTATTTTAGGGGTTCCCCTAGATGCTGAACCTCGGCAAATTCGTCAACGATATCTAAAAATAGCCTATCGTCTTCATCCTGATACCTGTAAAGCTACAACAGAACGGGAGAAACAACGGGCCAGTAAAATTTTATCAAAATTAGTCAATCCTGCCTACGAAACCCTATCTAAAGAGCGTTCCCGCACAGAATATCTATTAGTCTTGTCTCAAATGGGGCAAAATTTAGCTCTCGAATTAAGTAGTATGACTTTAGCGTCCGAAGAAGCGCAGAAACTCACTCGGTCTGTTCATAATATCGATTTGATGTATCATAAGCTGATGTTACCCTTAATGAGTGAGCAATACAAAGATTTAGATGCTCTATTTCCTAAAATTGCTCAAATTAGCGAATTAAATTTAGTCTATTTAATGTTAAAACAGGGAACACAAGTTAAACCAAAACCCCAACCTAAAAAAATCACCCCTCCTCCACAACCCCCTAAACCATCCCCAGAAACTCCGCCTGTTTCTCCTGTGGCCACTGCTTTACGGCGAGCGCAAGAATATCTCGATCGCAATAATATCTCCCAAGCAATTACAGAATTACGAGAAGCTCTCAAAACAGAACCTAATAACGGGACTTGTCATGGGTTGTTAGGATTAGCTTATTTGCGAGAAAATCAAGTAACTATGGCTAAAGTTCATATTAACAAAGCTCGCAAAGTTAGTCCTCAAGATCCCATTGTGATTAATGCCAAAGAAGCTTTAGATAGACTTGCTCCCGATAAGAGCAAACCCAAAGATCAAGACAAAGGAGGGGGATTATTTGGTTCTCTATTCGGTAAAAAAAAGTAGGTTGGGTTGAGGAACGAAACCCAACAAACCCGAATTCTAATACATCAAAACGCCCTAATAACTGTTTACTATTTTTATGATTCATCAAGCACCCGCAGGGGCCAGAGATTTACTCCCCCTAGAAGTTGTTCAAAAAGCCTGGATCAATGATCGTCTACAAGATGTCTTTGGCCAATGGGGTTATCAACGCATTGTCACTTCTACTATTGAATGGTTAGATACTCTCATGGCCGGGGGTGCTATTGAACCTTCTACAGTCATTCAACTTCAGGATAACTCTTCTGGACAATTAGGCTTAAGACCTGAATTAACTGCCTCTATCGCCCGTGCTGCGGTGACTCGTATGGCTGATAATAGTCATCCCCAACGTCTTTGTTATCGGGCTAATGTCTTTCGTAATCCGCCTATGGGCTATCATGGCAAACAATTAGAATTTTATCAGGCCGGGGTAGAATTATTGTTTGTGGGGGGCGTTTTAGCTGATGCAGAAATTCTCTTATTAGCTGCTCAATGTCTTCAACAGTTAGGCTTTCCTCAGTGGCATTTAATGGTTGGAGAGGCCGGTTTAACGCGATCGCTACTTTCAGTATTTCCAGACCCTTTAAGGGAACAGGTGCGAGACTGTTTAGCTCAACTTGATTATGTTAGTTTAGAAAATTTAGATTATCATTCTACAGATTTACAACAAAGGGCTAAATTACTGTTTAATTTACGGGGAAATCCGGCGGATGTACTAGAAAAAGTGATGGGTTTAGAGCTAGATGAGAGGGGACAACAAAGTTTAACTAATCTTAAATCTCTGGTAGACCTGATTAATGAAAGTTCTGGGACTCCTTTACCCTTGACCTTAGATTTGAGTTTGATTCAAACCTTTGATTATTATACGGGAATTGTGTTTAAGGTAATTGGTCAAACGGATAACCAACTGCGGGTTTTAGGGCAAGGAGGACGTTACGACCAATTATTAGGGGTTTATCATCCTCAAGGAAAATCTGCCCCTGGTATTGGCTTTTCTCTCAATTTGGAGGAATTACACGCTGGTTTGTTGAAGACCTCAATATTACCCCAAACTCCCCCTATTATTGATTGGTTAGTGATTCCTCGAACTCCCCAAGCTCAAGGGTCGGCCTTACGTCATGCTCAAACCCTAAGAAATACTCCCAACCAAGGACGGGTAGAAATTGACTTAGGGGGACGCTCATCAACAGAAATCCATGATTATGCCCTTGAGTGTTCGATTAAAAATTTAGCTTGGGTTGACCATGACGAAACAGTTGTTATTGAAAATTTATTTTAAAGATGGGGATGGTTGTTTATTTTTTAGATAAGGGGACACGGGAGCAGGAGCGGAACGACTAGACTTAATTTCTACTTGATTAGGGACAAACAAAAAGGTCTTTTCCCCAATCCAAAATGTCTGTCCGTCAATGGCACAAGTTCCCCCTGCCATCCAGTCTACCACTCGCTGAGCTTGCTCTGCGTTTAAACGGTCTAAGACCAAAATTACTGTCTTGCGTTGTTGTAACAGTTGAAGGGCCTGGCCCGTTTCTTCTACTGTTTTGACTATTTTCACAACAACTTCAGCTTGAGAGAATTCCTGAACAGACCAATCGAGTCGGGATGTGTTTTGCATTATCTGGTGTTTTAATCGTATGTATTAGTAAAAACTGTCATAAAATTAAACGAATTCAGTAAAATTATTCTCTAAAATAACTGAATTTTCGGGTTTATATTGTATTATTAATAACATTTTCTGAATCATTCAATCCCTTCTCCTTGAGATAAAATATTAGGAAAAACGGCTCAGAGACAGATTTATAGGCAAATATAGACAATAAAATTATCATCAAATATCTCCATATTTCTTACTATATAAAAAGTGTATGTAAAACCAAAGGAAGATTTATTTGATTGATCTTACTCTTAAATTTTTATTGGTGTCATTCTTTGAGATCTCATCATTGTTAGAGAAAAAATATACTCTAAAAGACCTCTTGTGAAGTCTAACACAATTATTCAGGCAAGATCATTAAGACAATCTAAAGCTTTGAGCATTTTGACTTAATTCTATTGATCTAATTTTTTTTGCCAACTCGCGATCGCTTGTTGTGCTTGGTCATAAGAGATAGTATTATGAGGCACTAAGCGAGCGGTTTTAATGGCTAAAGAGAATTGTCCTTGAGTCCCCCTGATCTTAGCTAAATTATAAATCCGTTGACTCCACTGTTGAATAAATTGTTGCGCGATGTCATAATCTAGTTCCCCTGGATTAATATGACGAAGGGTGGTAATTGCTCGATTGTAGGAAGAAGCCTTGCTGTGGTCGAATTAACCCAAGTGCTGCATCAATCAAAACTTGATTATATTGCTTTTGTTGGCTAAGTTTTTGCCAATTTTGCAGGTATTTTTGAGCTAACAAATAAAGAGTTTTTTGTTCTTGAGGTACTAATTGAGCAGCGATAATCGCTCCCTCAAAATCTCCTTTCATTGCTCGTCCTTGGGCAATTTCTAAAATAGCTTCACTCCACCGGATAATACTGGTTTGCGCTTCATTATAAAAAGGAGTATCAGGATAAATTTGACGAGCAAGGGCAATGCTTTGACTAAAACGGGATGCTTGATGAATACTTAAGGTAATTTTAGCCTTATTTAAAATCTCTCTATTTTTCTGACTTTCTTCCTTACCATTCCAGAAATTTGAGTTATTAAAAAGTAGAAAGAATGACCCAAATAATCCCATTAATAAAACAATTCCTCCCCCTAAAAAGAACCCTTTTCGTTTAGGAGATGATGGGGTGATGGAGTGGGGTGATGGGGTGGGGTGATGGGGTGATGGGGTGATGGGGTGATGGGATGATGGGGTGATGGGATGATGATGTGAGGAAACAGCAGCAACTTTCGGTTGAGGTAAAGGGGGTAAAGTCAGGGTAGGAAGGGTGACTAATGGTTTATTGACAACAGGTCTTGAACGTTGTTTAACTGGTACTGGGGGGGAAGGGATGAGGGGTTGACGACTGGTTTGAGGAGTCGGTGTAATGACTACCAGTTTATGGGAAGATTTGACCCCAAGCAATCTTTCCTGGAGATAAGCTTCTAATGCGCTTAAGGTGAGATGATGACCATAGTAGCGTAGAGCTTCTAATAGGGCTGTAGTAAATTTAACCCCTTGAGAGGAATTTTGATAGGGTTCACGGTATAAAATCAGTTTAATTCCTCTCTTTTGGGCAAAATCAAGGATTTGTTCCCCTAATCTACTATCTCCCACTATAGGGTAAAGATCGAGGACAATGATTAGTTGTTGTATACTACGTTGTAATCTTTCTAAAAGCGATCGCAGATGTATTCCGGTTTCAGCAATAGCTTGGAGTTGACCATCAATAGGCATTAAATAGTCTTGTCCTTGATAATTAATACCATACCCTTGAAAGAAAAACCAACCCATTTTGACAGGAATTGATCCATTATTGATCCATTGTCGAATATTCTCTTGATTGGGATAAGTAGAATTTTTCCCAGGAGAAGGAGAAGTATCCGTTAATAATTGTAATTGATGAGAGGGAATGTGAGCGTCTTCAAAAAAATAGCGATAGATAGCTTGAGCATTGGTTTCAGAACTTTTTAAGGGGGGACAATGAAGATAATAATCAATACCGATAACTATAGCTCGAAAATTTTCCATTCCTGCTGTTTACTGTTCAATGATTCTGCTGTTTAATACCTAGAGACTCAGTAAACACAGTTCCCGTTCCCAGTTATATAGAGGTTAGAAGAAATCGACGATTAAGGGGTTGAATAGGACGAGCATTTAATGGAAAAATTTGTCGAAATTGATTAATTTGTGCTGAAGAAATTTCAATGGGTTCTTGAAAAACTACCCAATTAACAATTTCTGAACAAGGAGGGGTAGTTAAAGAGCCAAAATAACGATAACTATTACTATTAGTGGGTAAAAGTTCCGTCATAGATAAGGCAACTTCTTTGATAATTTTCTCAGAACTTTTATGATTTGGCATTGCTTTCCAAATTGGTTCTAGGATCTTATTTTCTGCTCCTTCTTTGAGAAAAACTCCGACAACAGCTAATAACCCTTGCTCATTTTTGTGAACAAAATGTATTTCCATCGGATATTTTTCTCCGGTTATAGTATGTTCACTAGGATGGTGAAAATGAAACTGTAATAATTCAAATTTTGTCTGATCGAGAATCAGATAATTACCCGGATTACTATTAACTTGAATGGTATGACCATTATTGATTAGTCGCAAGGGAATATTCTGATAAGAAATCTCAATTGGTTGCAGTTCAGACTTAATAGCTGATCTTAAGTCAATGGGAGATTGTTCATTACCGATTTTACAAGCTGCATAGTCTTGAGCAAGATCACCCCAATGTTCCGAATTATTATAGCCCCATTCTGCATGTTTTTCTCCAGCAATTGCTGCCATTAAAGAGGGATAGCTTAGGCTGAATGTTGTTGCTGCTAATCCAATAGGAATAGATGTGATTAGAGTCCGTCGTTTCATTTTGAGCCTCTATTGATTTTTTCCCAAATACTATTATTTTCATAATACCATATAATTTTTTATCTTTTAAATTGTTTATTTATAGATGGAATATTAAACTTTTGTTTCCCTTAAGTTATAAAAATTAATCTTGAATCCTTAACTCTCAGGTATCTCTCAACAAGATTTCATTTTTAAGTGATTTAATATAAAGAGGAGTGATAATTGAGGAATATTTTAAATATGCAACCCTTAAATCGTTATTTAATCTCTTTATCTGTCTTTATCTTACTATCTGGCTGTAGGGTCACTACTATTTCATCTTCTGGAAATAATTCATCAGTCGTTGCTAGTTCTGTTTCAGTTAGTAATGATACATTTAATTATAATAATTATGCTATAATCCTAAAAACGTATGTTAATAACCAAGGATTAATTAACTACAGAAGATTACAAAGTAATCGCCATTTATTAGATCAGTTTAATCAATCAATTGGAGAAGTTTCATTAAGTAACTACGAATCTTGGAATGAGTCAGAAAAACTGGCTTTTCTCATTAATGCTTATAATGCTTTTACGTTACAATCCATTATTGATCAAACTCCGATAAAAAGTAGTATTCGAGATATTCCTGGAGTTTGGAAGTTGCGTAAATTTAAAATTGCTGGACAAGAAAAAACTCTCGATAATATTGAACATGATACCATCCGCAAAGAGTTTAATGAACCTCGAATTCACGTGGCTTTAGTGTGTGCTGCTAAAAGTTGTCCTATTCTACACAATGAACCTTATACCTCTGAAAAACTTGATCAACAATTACATAATCAAGTGGAAAAATTTATTAAGAGTTCTCAGGGTTTCCGCATAGATAAAGAGCAAGGTAAGGTTTATTTATCGTCTATTTTTGAATGGTATGGGGATGATTGGAAAGCTAATTATGCTGCTAAAGAGGGATTTACCGGAAGTGAAACAGAACGGGCTGTTTTAAACTTTTTAAGTAATTATTTACCTATAGACAATCAAGTTTATTTACGTCAAGGAAACTACAGAATTGATTATCTAAACTATGATTGGTCATTAAATAAACAATAAAATATATGGAAAATATTAAGGATAATCATTAGATGTCTTTTTATTGTAAAATAGAATAAAGGCTTCCGATAAAGGATAACTTTAGCTCAAATTTTGTCAAGCATTATGGACAGTTCTAATTCAATTTACAAAAAAATCAAAAAAGCCTTGACTAATGGCTCTATTTTACCAAAGTATAAGGCGACTTGGATTTTATTAGGAATTGTAGGATTTTTTTCTGCGATCGCTTTAGCTTGGTTATTAGGTGAAAAAAATATAGTTGAACTTTTTAATCAATTAAATATTTGGCAAGAACAGCCACTTTTGGGAATAGAAGTACCTATTAATAATCCTTTTTCTTTATATTTCCCCACACTAATCTTTTTTATTATTACTCAAGTGGTAATGAAATTATCTCCTCAACCTAAATATTGGTCACGAGGAGTGATTATTTTGATTTTATTAGGATTAATAATTCGTTATTTTTTATGGCGAACGCTGTCTACATTAAATCTATCTAACCCGGTGGATGGTATCTTTAGCTTAGGTTTATTTTTGCTAGAATTAGTAGTAATTATCAGCAGCATAATTCAATTAGTTTTAAGGCTAAATATAAAAGAAAGACGACGAGAAGCAGATCTCTATAGTCAAGCAGTTATTGAGGGAAGTTATCATCCTTCTGTTGATATTTTCATTCCCACTTATAACGAACATTATTTTATTTTAAAACGAACGGTAATCGGTTGTCAAGCTTTAAATTATGCCAATAAAGAAATTTATATTTTAGATGATACAAGACGAACTGAGATCAAACAATTAGCCGAAGAATTAGGATGTTATTATATTAACCGTCCAGATAATTTAGATGCTAAAGCGGGTAACATAAATCATGCTATTGCTCAAACTCAAGGAGATTTAATTGCGGTATTTGATGCTGATTTTATTCCAACTAATAATTTTCTTGAGCGAACAGTTGGTTTTTTTCAAAAGAAGAAAATTGCTTTAATTCAAACTCCACAAAGCTTTTATAATTCTGATCCTATTACTCGTAATTTAGGATTAGATAATATTGTTAATGCAGAAGAAGAAGTTTTTTATCGTCAAACAGAATTAGTCAACGATGCGGCAGGATGTGTAGTTTGTTGTGGGACATCTTTTGTGGTTAGACGAAGTTTATTAGAGGAAGTTGGAGGGTTTGTTACTGAGTCCATTTCTGAGGATTATTTAACAGGAATTCGTCTATCAGCAAGAGGATATGAGGTAATTTATCTTAATGAAAAATTGAGTGCTGGTTTAGCAGCAGAAAGTATTTCATCTTATATTGCTCAAAGATTACGTTGGGGTAGAGGAACTCTACAAGCTTTATTTATTAAGGAAAATCCTTTTACTATTGCTGGGTTAAATTTCAGACAAAGATTAGCTAATTTTCAGGGTATAATTTTTTGGTTAAATGTAATTCATCGATCTATTTTTTTAGTAATTCCTTTTCTTTATTATTCTTGTGGTATTATCTTTTTTAAAGCTTCAAGTTCTGAAATTATTTATCTATTTTTACCTTTGTGTATAACCCAAATTTCTGTATCAAGGTGGTTGAGTTCATATGCTCATTCTTGGTTCTTTTCTGAAATATATAGTTTAGTAAGTTGTGTTCCAGTTGCTATAAATAGTCTCAAAGTTATGCTTAACCCTTTTGAAACAAAATTTACGGTAACTCCTAAAGGTATTTCTCGCGAAAGATACATTTATCATTGGAAATTAGCTTTTCCTTTAATCTTTCTTTTTGTCATTAACTTGATAAGTTTATTCTTCAATTTAAAAGAGGCATTAACTGAGATTACTGGAATTAATTTAGGTTTATATTGGAGTACCTATAATTTAATAATTATAGGAGTTGCTTTATGTGCTTTTTTGGATAAACCACAACCCCAATTATCTGAAAGTTTTCCCATTAAGAAAAAAGTTAAGTTAATTAATTCAACTCAAACCTTAGAAGGAGAAACGATAGAGATTTCAGAACAGACTGCAATTGTTAAATTACCGAATAATGTATCTTTAGATGGTGTTATTTTATTAGACATAGATAGGTTAAGATTAAAGAGTCAAATCATTGAGCAAAAAATAGTTAATCATGAAATAGAGATAAAGGTTCAATTTTTAAATTTAAATTTATCTCAAGAAAGACAACTTATTAATCTCTTATATTGTCAACCTGGTAGATGGAAATTCAAAGAGTTACAGAAGAATCCAGGAGAATTATATTCCTTGTGGTTAATGTTAAAAATAGTTTTGAGGAGAAAGATGGTTGTATAAAACCCACACCAAGAAAAAAGGTGTGGGCTATGGTTTTCCAAGAGAAATACTTAACCGACTTTGCTAAGTACGTCTTGTATCAGACTCATATAAGGGCTTTGAGAGAGGAGATAGGCGAAAAACGCACCACCACAACCACCAATGAAGAAACCATTGGCAAACTCTCCCCAACCTTCAGAAGTACCTAAATCTTCTGGCACATCAGGAGTGGTCAAAGTTGTTGTAGGTGCGCTCACACCAACAAATGCATACATTGATACAGCAATGGTTAAAATAGCGACTAATGCAACCGAAGCTAAGAGTCCGGCGGTACTTGCGTATTCGCTGTTACGTAAGGGGCCTAAAAGGGCAAAAGGGCCATAGAGGAAATAACCATGAGTCATGCCGACTTCTAAACCACGACGATTAGGGGATAAACCTTTACGGTAAGCAGGGAGATTTCTGATGAAAGTGAGAGTAAACCCTGAAGAATTAACAGGAGTGGCTAAGTTGCCAATTTGAGGATCTCCCCCATGTCCAATAATGTCCATTGTGATGAATTTCAAATGTGGTGATACTGTATTTACCCCCATGATAAAACTTTTCAAGTGTAGAGAATGGATAGGGGTACTGTTTCTAATCCGGCTTTTTTGTAATCACTCATCAATTTTTGAAAACCATCCCATTCTCAGTAGATCACAAAGTCAGTTTCAGAGAGGCGATTGCGACAAAACCGTGTTTTCATTAATAAGTTTTAGTTATGTATTCGGAGAAGGAAGTCTCGAAGAATTATCTAAGGGAATATAGACCTCTTTTACTGTTTCAAAAATTTGTTCAACGGCTTGGCGTAAAAAGGATAACATCTGTTTTAAAGGAAACTTATCTCGGTAAATTAATCTTCCTCCACATCGAGGTTGGCTGATTCGTCTCCAGAGAAAATTGACCCAAATATTGACAAGAAGAAAAGAAATTCCCACAAATAGAAGTCGCAAAACAGGTTTTTTAGTAGTAGTTCTAATGCGACAGACATTTTTAAGTCGGTAGCTACTTTCAATACCAAAACGTTGACGGTAGCTCTCTCGAATATAGGATAAACTGGTTTTGACTTTATGAACGACATACACTAAATATTCTATGCCATTTTTTCCTCTTTTCCCTTTTTTATATCGACAAACTATCCAAAGCTCAAAGGTGACTGATTTGCCTTTCTGACTGGACATAGTATGATGAGTTTTATAGCTTTTTTTTCCTTTGAGAAATTGATTTATTCCCCCCGTTTTTCCTCTTTTAATGGCTGGCATAATAAAAGGAATATCTAAAGCAATTAACCAACTAATCACAGCTATACTGAAAAACTCTCGATCTAAATAAATTTTTTGAATTTTAATGTTTAGGTCAGATAACTCAGCTAATAAATAAGTGATAATGGCTGCTTTCGTATCTGCCCATCTTACTCCTCTAATAGCTAAAGTCACTCTTTTTCCATTTTTGATAACATAGAGAGTAGCGTAAGCATAAAAAGAACAAGTCCCATCTTTAGCTTGGCTTCGATAAATATAAGGAAGTTCTTCTTCTGTTGGTTCCCCATAATATGGAATTAAATTTATATCTAAAGCTAAGGTCTGGTTTTTCTTTTTTAAACCTTTGGGTATCTGACTTTTTAAGGCCAGATTCATTTCAGCCTCTAATTGTTTGAAATCCTTAATTTTATTCAGATGATATCTAATATTATTACTTGAAGGGACATTCTTTAATTCTTTGGATGTTTGTTCTATCGTGGCTCCACAACTTGCTGCTCTAACCAAAATTTGAAATAATGATTCAATATCAAAGGCTCCTTTTGTCTCTAGAGAAATATGACTTGATAAACAGTTAATTGTGTTTTCTAAAGTTTCTTGAGAAGTTAAAGCTAATTTAGTGAGTAAGTCTGTCAATTTTGTCTTACATTTTGTTGTTAAGGTCAGCTTTCTATTATATAAGATAAAATTATGGTTTGGCGAGTTTTTTGGGCTGTTTTAACTTAAATTGGCGTTGCTTTGCACTCGCGTAGCGAGACCGCCACCTTTAAAAATCCGTCTCTGAAACTGACTTTGCGATCTACTGATTCTTGCCTATTACGAATAACGATGCACCCGGCCGAACCTGGGGCATTTGCATCAAAATGAACCCCAAACTCTCCCTTAGAAATTCCCTCGATGTTGACCGAATTGGGTAAAATGTGGTAAAAATTCCCTTCTATGCCCTTTGTTTGAGAAGGAAAATCAACCTTTAACAAACTAATTTATTCAGGAACCAAGGAGCTATTCCTTCATATTGGCGAAATTTACAATCAATATAGTATGTAAAGATTACGTTTTCAGGTAAAGGCTCCTAAACATATTTTAATCGGGTAAAGGAGTTCCTAAAATACCTTCTTGTCGTGACACTCTTTCAATTTTAAAGTCTTCAATATTATCTTCAAACCGACTAAAAATTACCCGAATTTCATCATACTTAATAGCAATTGAAACTCCTTGAGGTTCAGAACATTTTACCCGCATTAAACTAAGAAAACCCCCCGATGTTTCCTCAAAATAAAAGGTTTTTGTACAAGTAGGACTAATAAACCCTTCAATTGCCAATTGATTAAGGGCCGCAATACCTAACGGACTATTTAAAATATATTTCCAGGTTTGAGATTCTTCAGCATCCGCCATTTTTCGCCATTGACGAACGTTTGCTTGTTGTAGTTCTTCTAACACATAAGCGGGGGTTTCTGTTAATGCTTTCAAGGGAAAAACGGCTAAAGTTCCTAATCCTATACTAAGAGATAAAATAAGTTTACAGGAATAGAATTTCATGCCTAAATTACCGATTGTTTTGATATTTTTCCAGTAAATCAATAAGATTAACCTGACATTGCATGGGCAATAATTCGAGTAAAGAAACTTCTAATCTTCCTGCACCTAATTTAACGGGAATTTGACGCAAAATAGAGATAACTGATGCTTCACTTAACTCATCATTTTCTATGAGAGGATAGACTTTTTCGGCTACAATTGTATGTAGATGAGCCTCGGCTAAATACAGATGCCATTTGGCTACATCGATGTAAATAGATTCTCCAATTTCAGCCGCTAGGGATTCAATTTCTTGAGTAGTATTAGAATTAGCCATGGGATTTTTTTGAGTAATCAGCAATTGCTACAATATAAATAAGATGACCCAATAAAATCGCCCCCCAAATTCCCGTAAATCCTATAATCCAACTCCAGTCTGTTTCTTTAATATTGTGGACAAACCAGACACCAGAATTACAGGCGAGAAATAGGGCAACATGAATAGCAAAATTCATGCGATCATCGAGACGACGATAATCAGGATCAGCGCGATCAGGTTTGCGGGGCCAACGAGGAGGCATAAATACTTAATAACTTGGTAACTAGGAAAAACAACTTAGAATCGATCCCTATTATACCATAGAGTAGAAGATATATTAGATTATATCAATTTTTAATCATCATTGTTTAGGGATTGTTTCTCTTTTAAGCCGCAGCAACTTCTCCATGACCAAATTTGTCTAAACCTTTCAGTCTTTGATTAACTTGATCTAAAATTTCATTCGCTAAGTCCAATTTTTGAGCTATTTCTAGTTTATTATCTGTGACTGTTTGAGAACTTTCTAAAATCTCAATTGCTCCCTTAATTTCTTGTAAAGAAAGAGCTAATTGCTCTTGATAATCCACTAAATTAGGTGAATTTGTATAAATTTCAGAGGTGCTTATATCTTTCATGATGTTCTATTTATTAATCTATTTGTAAATAATTGAACCGTATTATAACATGAATATCATCAACTTACAGAAAACTTTAGATAAATTTAATAATATTCTCTAAATCAATTAGGAATAGACTTGATCAACTATTTTGTCTAAGTATCTTGGCTCTAAAACAGTAAAATTACAGCTAAATTTGAGACAATAGTTTACAATAGAAGAAGAAAAAAGAAATTTAAGATTTATATCGTTGCTTTCATAATTGATTCCTATGACTCCGGCAATTGTTATTGACTCCCTTAAAAAAAATTATGGCTCACTCGAAGCCGTGAAAGAGATTTCCTTTAGTGTACAACCAGGGGAGATTTTTGGCTTACTTGGCCCCAATGGGGCCGGAAAAACCACCACCATTCGTTGTTTATGTACCCTAGCCAAGCCTGATGGGGGTAAAATCGAAGTGGGGGGAGTTTCTGTGATAGATTACCCCAAAGCAACCCGCAAACGCTTAGGATACGTGGCCCAAGAAGTAGCCCTAGATAAAATTTTAACAGGGCGCGAATTGTTACAATTGCAAGCAGCCCTCTATCATTTGCCCAAAACAATCGCTAAAGAACGAATTAACCAGTTAATCTCCCTCTTAGATTTAGGAGAGTATGGCGATCGCAAAACTGGAACTTATTCAGGAGGCATTCGTAAACGTCTCGATTTAGCGGCCGGATTACTGCATCAACCGGAAGTATTAGTCTTAGATGAACCCACCGTAGGATTAGACATAGAAAGTCGTTTTATTGTTTGGGACTTTTTGCGAAAATTGCGAGAAGCAGGGACTACGGTACTGATTACTAGCCATTATCTCGAAGAAATCGACGCGCTGGCTGATCGTTTAGCCATTATTGATGGTGGACGAGTCATTGCTAGTGGAACCCCATCACAATTAAAAGATCGTTTAGGTGGCGATCGCGTTACCTTGCGAATTAGGGAATTTTCCCCCTTATCCGAAGCTGAACAGGCAAAAACTATTGTACAAGCTTTACCCTTTGTAGAACAAATTATTATTAACACAGCCCAAGGAAATTCTCTTAACCTAGTAGTTAGTGTGGGCAGCAATCCATTAAGTAAAATTGAGAAATCCTTAGAAGAAGTTGGCTTACCTATTTTTAGCCTAGCCCAATCTCGTCCCAGTCTCGATGATGTTTATTTAGCTGCAACAGGGCGAACCCTGATGGATGCTGAGTTAGCGGCGGCCAGTGGCCGAGATCTCAAAGCCGAGAAAAAACAACAAATGAAATAATCCTATAATTCTATGAGTCAAACTATTACCCCTCCCCCGATTCCCTCGACCCTATCCCCCAAAAAAGGTCAATTTACACCGATTAATGAGGAAGGAAATGTAATCGGAGAATTTGTACAAGAAACCTTAGCCATGACCAAACGGTTATTTATTCAATTACAACGTCGTCCTTCTACCTTGATAGCTGGGATAATTCAACCGTTTATGTGGTTAATTTTGTTTGGGGCCTTGTTTTATAATGCCCCTCAAGGATTATTCGGGAATGATATGAATTACGCCCAATTTCTCGCCCCTGGAATTATCGTTTTTACCGCTTTTTCCGGGGCCTTAAATGCGGGATTACCTGTGATGTTTGATCGGGAATTTGGGTTTTTGAACCGTTTATTAGTGGCCCCCTTATCCTCTCGTTATTCGATTGTGGCCGCTTCTACCCTTTATATTATTGCCCTCAGTTTCATTCAAACCGCCGTTATTGTGGCGGCCAGTGCCTTTTTAGGGGCAGGATTACCCAATTTAGTCGGATTAAGCGCGATCGCCCTGATTGTCTTTTTAATTGTCTTAGGGGTGACAGGATTAAGTTTAGGATTAGCCTTTGCCTTACCGGGTCATATTGAGTTAATTGCGGTCATTTTTGTGACAAATTTACCGTTATTGTTTGCTAGTACCGCTTTAGCCCCCTTATCATTTATGGCAAAATGGTTACAAATGGTGGCTAGTCTCAATCCCTTAACTTATGCGATCGAACCGATTCGTTATATTT
Source organism: Aphanothece sacrum FPU1 (assembly GCF_003864295.1). NCBI lineage: Bacteria > Bacillati > Cyanobacteriota > Cyanophyceae > Chroococcales > Aphanothecaceae > Aphanothece > Aphanothece sacrum. Next base: position 130,459 of record NZ_BDQK01000016.1, read on the forward strand.
ATCTTGAGGGAAGTTGGTCTTTAAGTAGTATTGTCTTAGAGACACCTTGGGGCCCCATCAGCGTCGCAGGAGTTTTGGCAATTTTATTAGCCTTTGATGGGTTAATATTATTAACAATTCAACCATTATTGCGTCGTCGTTTTGCTTAGAACAGAAATTAACAATTAATGTTTAAAGCGTCGTCTTTCATTGTTTAATTGTGTATTGGAGTGAACTACTATTATGCTCATTAAATCAACCCCTAAGAAACTCGTTTTCATTTTTACATTATTGGGAATTTTAGGGGGATTAACACCTCTTACCTTAGCCCAATTGACTAATTCTGTGGATAAAAATGTCTCCACGAGTAATCAAAATTCTGACAAAGACGAATTGCAAAACTTTTTTAATCCCCTAGATATTATGCACCGGGCTAATCTAGAAAGAAGTCGTGATGGACAGGAATTTGCTGACGATACCCGTAACAGCATTAATAAAGCAGCCGAGGAGTTTAAGCGTCTGCAGCAACAAAGATTACAACAAGCTGGCTCAAATTCATCGAATCAACCTATTCCTAAGAATTAGCAACAGCTAACAATTAAAAATTATAGGTACGGCAGACAATAGGGGCAATTCATGAATTGCCCCTGCTCTCCTGACATCTTAGTATAAAATGTATAATCATCTACAATACTTAAGATGGTGGGTTAGGACGCGCCTTAAAAGTTATAAGTTTTTCATCAAAATTATCGCCGCGTCTAACCCACCCTACGAATTATAAGCTTTACTTATCACCACAGGTACAGGAGAGCCGAATTAGAGAGTTTTTTGAGGAATTAATCATGGCTACCACTTCTGATGAGGTTTGGCAATTATTAGGGGAATTAATAGAAGCCCAAAAAGAAACCAGACGAATTTTACTCCAACAAGCTCAAGAAGCTGAAAAAAGCCGTCAGCAGGCTGAAAAAGATCGTCAGCAGGTTGAAAAAGATCGTCAGCAGGCTGAAAAAGATCGTCAGCAGGTTGAAAAAGATCGTCAGCAGGTTGAAAAAGATCGTCAAGAGACTAAACACAGTTTTCAAGAAACGGAACGAATTCTCGAAGAACAAAGCCGAAAAACTGACCTAAAAATTCAGCAAGTAAGTGAACAAATAGGTAAATTAGGTAATCGTTTAGGGGAATTTGTGGAATGGCAAGTACGTCCTGCGGCTGTACGTTTATTCCAAGAAAGAGGAATTGATGTTCATGAATTACATACAGAAGTGTCAGTAAAAAGACCTCAAGGTGGTCTAGAAATTGATTTATTAGTGGTCAATGAAACAGAAGTAATATTAATTGAAGTTAAAAGTAAATTAACTCAAAGAGATGTAGATGAACATTTAGAACGTTTAGCTAAATTTAAAGAATTTATGCCCCGTTATGGTGATGCAAAGGCTTTGGGGGCAGTAGCGGCGATGGTAGTAACAGATGAGGTAGCAAATTATGCTTATCGTCGAGGTTTATTTGTGTTAGCGCAATCAGGAGAAAGTGTAATTATTTTGAATGACGCTCAATTTCAACCACAAGTTTGGTAGGCTATTATTATTATTATTTATTTGAAATGTGTTAACATCGGGCTTAAAATAGAATTAGAGAATTTTGAGAGGAATTAATCATGGCTACTACTTCTGATGAGGTTTGGCAATTATTAGGGGAATTAATCGAAGCCCAAAAAGAAACCAGACGGATTTTACTCCAACAAGCTCAAGAGGCTGAAAAAAGTCGTCAGCAGACTGACCGACAAATTCAACAAGTTAATGAACAATTAGGTAAATTAGGTAATCGTTTAGGGGAATTTGTGGAATGGCAAGTGCGTCCTGCGGCTGTACGTTTATTCCAAGAAAGAGGAATTGATGTTCATGAATTACATACAGAAGTGTCAGTAAAAAGACCTCAAGGTGGTCTAGAAATTGATTTATTAGTAGTGAATGAAAGAGAAGTAATATTAATTGAAGTTAAAAGTAAATTAACTCAAAGAGATGTAGATGAACATTTAGAACGTTTAGCTAAATTTAAAGAATTTATGCCCCGTTATAGTGATGCAAAGGCTTTGGGTGCAGTTGCAGCTATGATAGTAACAGATGAGGTAGCAAATTATGCTTATCGTCGAGGTTTATTTGTGTTAGCACAATCAGGAGAAAGTGTAATTATTTTGAATGATGCTCAATTTAAGCCGCAAATTTGGTAGACTGAGTAGTCACATATAAATAAACGGCTATATATATATTAATAACTGTTACGAAGCTTGAAAACCTTTGCTGTTGCCTAACCGTATAGATAGTAGGATGGGTTCCCAACCCATCCTATTTATTGCTATCTAAAATGCAAAAAGAGGACTCCCGCTACACCGCCTAAGCGGTTAGCGGTGAGATGAATTTTTGCCAACAAATAAACCGACCGTAGGGAGTCCTTATTTCTTAGGGGAATTTTGGTTTTCAACATAATTTTTAAGTTGTTCAACAGTTACGCCACCACAACTTGCCACAAAATAAGAGCCTGTCCAAAAATAAGGTTTTCCATAAAAGTATTTCTTAGACAAGTCAGGGTTTTCTTTTCGTATCAACCTACTACTAACAGTTTTTAAATTACCGATTAAAGTAGATAAAGGTTTATCGGGTTTGTAGTCAATGAGCAAATGAACATGGTCGGACTCGCCATTAAATTCTAGTAATTCACAATCCCATTTATTTAAAGTGTCTTTAAAGATTTCTTGAAGTCTAGACAGTATAGGTTCACTGATAGCCTGTTTTCTGTATTTAACGACAAAAACAATATGAGCGTTAAGTCTGTAGACCGATCTAAATCCATGATTGTAAGCGTTTGACATATTAAAGCGTTAAGTGTTACACTGGCTAATGTAACACAACAGGTCGAAAGCCGTGTTAAATGTCTTAAAAGTCAGAATTTATCCAAATCAGCCACAAGAAATTGCCTTAAATCGAAATTTAGGCTGTGCAAGATTTGTGTATAATTTTTACTTAAATAAGACTAACAATCAGTATCAAGAAACTGGGATTGGGATGACTTATTGCCAAATGGCAAAAGACCTAACTCAGCTAAAAAAGCTCCCTGATTTTGAATGGTTGCAAGAATCAACGGCTGCCACCTTACAACAGGCACTCAAAAACTTAGAAGCTGCTTTTAAAAATTTCTTTTCTAAAAGGGCTAAATTTCCTAAGTTTAAGAGTAAATATAAACAACAATCAATCCGTTACCCTGAAGGTTGTTCTCTTAATAACAACGGTTTAAAGCTCCCAAAACTGGGGATTGTTAAAGCTAAACTTTCAAAAGAGATTTTAGGAAAGATTAAGTCAGTGACAGTTTCAAAAACAAGTACAGGTAAATATTTTGCCTCTATTTTATTTGAATCTGACGATTTAATCATCAATAAAACCTCTAAAGTCTCAGGAATTGATTTAGGCTTATCTAGCCTAGTGACAGTCTTTGATGGTGAAACAACTTATAAGGTTGACCCAATTAAACCAACTAGAAAATATGCCAAACGATTAAAAAGGAGACAACAGAAATTATCTCGTAGAACCAAGGGTTCTAACAACCGTAGAAAAGCGATTAAAGAAGTCGCTCTTGTTCACGAAAAAATTACTAATACTAGACAAGATTTTCTCCACAAACTCTCAAGAAAGCTCGTTGACGAAAACCAAGTCATTGTAGCAGAAAACCTTTGTATAAAAGGATTAGCGCGTACCAAATTAGCTAAATCAATACTTGATGCTGGATTTGGTATGTTACTAAACTTCTTAAGCTACAAGCTAGAAAGAGAGGGGGGGAAACTTGTTCAAGTTGACAGATTTTATCCAAGTACAAAAACCTGTTCTTGCTGCGGATTCAAAAATAATTTGATAAATTTAAGCATCAGAGATTGGGTTTGTCCTAATTGTCAAACTCACCATGACCGAGACGAAAACGCAGCTAAAAATATCAGAGCAGAAGGATTAAGAATACTGTCAATAAATACCGCCGGACAGACGGAATTTTAAGCCTGTGGAGAGTGAATAAGACTCGCTGGTACTTGTATTAGAAAGCATCGCTCGTTGAATCAGGAATCTCCCGCTACACCGCCCAAGCGGTTAGCGGCGAGAGTGTCAAATATTAAGAACTGCTACGAAGTTGGAAAACCTTGGCTGTTGGCTGTTGCCTAACCGTATAGATAGTGGGATGCGTTGGGAACGCATCCTACTACATCTGGTGTTCACGGGTAAGTGCGCCTCAACTAAAAAGGAATAGTATCAAAATCTTCCCCAGTGGTATCAGATGCTTTAGTATTAGGGACAGGAGCAGTTAACTCATAACTTTCTGTCTGATAGGAAGTAGAAGGGGTAGGAGTAGATTTAAAGCTATCCATTGACACCACATTACTACTAGGAGTATGACTGGTTAAGGTATTAGCATCACCATCCAAAGAATAAACATGAGACGCGACTAACTCGGCCCGTTTTTCCTTAAACCCTTCGGGACGATCAAAGGTCGTCATTGATAAACGACCCTCAATAATTAAGCGATCGCCTTCATGACAAGTTTCTTTAATTTGTGTAGCTAAATTACGCCATCCTACTACTTTCAGAGTAGAGGGGGGATCTTCAGGTTTTCCTCCCTGAAACTCTACCAACATTTGAGCAATTTCCACTTGTTCTTGAGTATAGCGCAATTCAGGATTACTAATCACTTTGACCATTAAAACACAACTATTCATAACGGTTGTTAACTCCCATTTATTGATTACCAATTGATAATTATCTATTATCTATTATTGAAGCTTAGATACTCACCATATCGTCTTGTTCTTGTTCAATAAACTCCTGTACCCTTTGACGATATTCCTTAAGAGTATGGTCAACCCATTCTCGATCATCACTGTTAGCGAAAATATGAACTAAAGGTTCGCCCCCATCAGGTAAAATGAGTACCCAATTGTCATTTTGAGGATTAATAATTTTGACCCCATCAATTAATTCTAACTGTTCAGGGTTATGGGTTTCGACCAAATGACGCATTAAGGCCCCTTTTACCTTCCAGGGACAACGAATATCATAAGATTTATGGCAAACACGGGGCAGTTCATCCCGAATTTGTACTAGCGATCGCTCTTGAACCGTGAGCATTTCTAACAATTTAGCTACACTAAACATCGCGTCAAACCCTGGATGAATTTGCGGAAAAATAAACCCGGTTTCCCCACTTCCGGCTAAAACCACATTAGGATAAAGATGAGAGGCTTCCATCAAAGCCGTAGGATTAGCTTTAGTGCGGATCACATTGCCATCATGACGACGGGCAATTTCTTCTACCGCACTCGACGCATGAACCGGAACCGCTACCGTACTTCTAGGATATGCTCTTAAGATAGTATTAACCATCAGTGCGGTTAACATTTCCCCCCGCACAGAAATTCCTGACTCATCAACTAAAATTAATTGTTCTCCGTTGGCCGAAACTTGTACCCCTAAATTCGCTTTGACGGCCTCCACCACTTGGCCAAGTTGATGTAATAAAGATTCTCGTTCCTCATTAGACACCGGAGTTTGACGTAAACTAGCATTGAGAACTACGGCATCGCAACCGAATTTGCTCAGCAGTTGGGGTAAAATCGCGCCAGACACCCCATAAACATAGTCAATGACAATTTTTGACCCCATATTGCGAATAGCTTCGACATTGAGTTGAGTTTCAAAGGTTTGACGATAAGTTTCAATAACTTGGGCCGGATAGGACATATCCCCAATATCAGAAATACTCACCCGTCGCAAATCTTCTTTAAAATAAGCCCCCTCAATTTTCTTTTCTTTAGATTTAGAAATATTGATGCCTTTTTCGTCAAAAAATTCAATCAGGATATGATCCGGACGATCAGGATGTACCCGCAAGTGAACCCCTCCTGTTACCCCTAATTTGGGGGTCATAGTCCGAGAAATAGGAATGGCCGTGGCTTCTAAATTTTGAATATTGATCCCCACTGACATTAATCCGGCAATTAAGGAACGACTCACCATGCGTGATACACTGCGTTGATCCCGTGAGACAACCACTTGCGACCCAGGTTTTAAGGTCGAACCATAGGCGGCCCCTAATTTAACGGCAAAGTCGGGAGTAATGTCAATATTGGCTAATCCCGTTACCCCTCGTTGGCCAAATAGGTTACGATGGGCTGTATTACCCCAAATCAGGTTAATATTCAAAATAGCTCCTGATTCTATGCGTTTGCTAGGCCAGACCCGCACATTATGACTGATTTGGGCTTCTTCTCCAATAGTACACAACGGCCCAACGACAACCCCCTCTAAGATTTGAGATCGACGATCAACTCGCGTTCCTCTAGCAATAGTACAAGCGGCGAGATAGGTTTCCTCCCCAACCGTGACCCCGTTCCAAAGAATAGGACGTTTTAATTCGCTTCCGGCCCCAATAGTGACATTATCCCCAATGACTGTTCCCTGTTCTATAATCACTCCTGGGCCAATGCGACAATTATCACCAATAATAACGGGGGGTTCTATTTTAGCGGTGGGGTCAATATAGGTATTTTGTCCGAGCCAAAATCCGGGGGATTTCTCCTCATAAGCAAAGTCTAGCTTCACTTTGTTTTGTAAACCGTCATATTGCGCCTCTCGATAAGCGTCTAAATGGCCAACATCACACCAGTATCCCTCTGCAATAAAACCGTATAGAGGTTCCCCTTGTTCAAGGAGTAAGGGAAAGAGATCTTTAGAAAAGTCTGATTCTTCGTTTTTGGGCAAATATTGTAGGACTTCGGGTTCTAAAATATAGGTTCCTGTGTTGACTGTATCGGAGAAAATTTCACTGGTGGAGGGTTTCTCTAAAAAACGGCTGATTCTTTGTTGTTTATCGGTAATAACCACTCCAAATTCTACAGGGTTGGGAACACGGGTTAAGACTATGGTTGCTTTTGACCCTTTTTGTCGATGAAAGGCGATCGCTGCTTGTAGATCAAAATCGGTGATACTATCCCCACTAATTACCAGAAAGGTATCATCGAGGAGTTCTTCAATATTTTTAACACATCCGGCGGTTCCTAATGGTTGTTCATCTTCTACCGCATAGGTCATTTCTACTCCAAAATCACTCCCATCTTGGAAGTAGTCTCGCATTACATCAGGTAAATAATACAGAGTGGCAATAATTTCGGTGATCTGGTGACGTTTGAGAAGGTTGATGATATGTTCTGCAATGGGCCGATTTAAAATAGGAACCATTGGTTTAGGTAAATCACAGGTTAAAGGACGTAACCGAGTTCCAGAACCTCCAGCCATCAATACTGCGCGCATAAATTCTTCTTTCCTGTTCTTTTTTCGGGAATCAACTCACTTTTTAAGATCTAGCCTTTTTCCTGATTCGTCCTATCGTCTCATTATTTGACAGACTTAAGTTACTGTTATTTTTGATTGTTTTAACAAGAATCATTTACATAGGTTTTCTGCTCATTATAACTTTCAAATTTATTTTTGTCTCAAATTAAAGGATTTATTTAACCTCAGTTTTGTGTTTAATCAACTTTTCTATTTTTCTAATCGAATCACATACCATTGTAAATAATTACCTGGCCCCATATCCAAATCACAAAAATTTTCCTGTAAATAAACTGCTTGTTCTTCAATACTAGAAATTTTTTGTAACTCTCTGGGTAAATCATCTTGACGAGTTGATAAAATATCTTTGAGTTTATCTAATAACTCTTGATGGGTTAAAATTTGTTCATCTTGATCAGTTTCGAGGACAACAAAACCATCCTCTTGATACATAATTGAATTGGGCATAGTTTTAATTGTAATTAAATGTTATTTGATAAACTAACTAAAATTATGATGTCATTGCCCACCACCGGATTACGAGCAATTAGATTACCTTGATTATCGAGTAATTCTAATTTACGAAAATCTAACCGTTTAGATCGTTTTAAAATAGTATTACCGAGAGAAGTTTGTCGATTAGGACTTAATTTATACCATTGATCACCCATTGTTACAATTAAACGACTAGCCGAAAAATTAGCCTCAATTGAACCAATTAATCCTTGTGGATATTGACTGGTTAAATTCGTTACTTCCTGTTGAATAGCCGCAATTAAACTTTGTTCTGGGGTTAATTGGGGTTTAGGGGGAGGCAGAATATCAACAGGTTGGGGAGACTCAGGGGCCTCTAATTGAGGTGGAGTCACAGAAACATCAGGTTTTGTCCTTTCTGATAATAAGTTAACCCCTTCCCCTAAAGGACCAGAGAGAAACAACACAGAAGTTAACAAAACCGTTACCAAAAGCCCTGTTAAGATACCAGTAATCCCCCAATCAGAAAGCCTTTCACTAATTCGAGTGGGTAGAATACCGCGAATTCTTCCTAGAATGCCATCCCACCAACTTTCTAGACGGTTAAAACTCGGCAAAGCGCGATCAAGACCTTCTAATTCTAGTGATGGTTGTTTTTGTGGTTCTTCAACCCATTCTTGAGCCTTAGCTACTTCTGGCGAGGGTTGAGGGACTTCTGAAACCATTGTCGGGGTCAAAAAAGTAGCGATCGCTTCCGTACTTTTGATTAAATTATCTACAGTAGCGCGATTCGGTAAACTTTCTAAAGATTCCTGATTGAGCTTTGTGACAATGGCCTCAAGTTGTTGGCGAGTGTTTTCCAGCAACGCCACTAATTCCCCTTGAGATAAACCATTTTCTAGGGTTTCTGAAGAGATAAAAGACTCTGATGTTGAGGGTTGGTGTTCTTCTGACATAGGAACTGAGCCGATAAATTTTAAGATCGCCATAGCTCCAATTTATCATTTGTGTTGAGTTTTATGGGGAGAAATAAACTAATTTCGTTAATTTGCTCTGAGTTAAAGGAAAGTGCTAATATAATTAGTGAAATGAGAATCAAGATCGGTGATCAAGTTTGTTGTCAGTATTCCCCAGGTTTTTTCTGAATTTAATATTGACCGGCTCGCTCTCCAGGGTCTTGCATCTCTGCACACCTAAATTATTAAGGAGATCGTTCCGATGTCAATCTATGTTGGCAATCTTTCCTACGACGTTACACAAGAAGATGTAAGTCAGGTATTTATCGAGTATGGAACCGTTGTGAGAGTTCATTTACCAACGGATCGAGAAACAGGAAAAATGCGAGGCTTTGCTTTTGTTGAAATGGGAGACGACGCTCAGGAAACAGCCGCGATCGAAGCACTTGATGGTGCTGAGTGGATGGGAAGAAATCTTAAAGTCAATAAAGCTAGACCTCGTGAAGAGAATAATAATCGCTCCTTTGGTGGAGGTGGAGGCGGTCGTCGCAACAACTACTAACGATAAAATGCGGTAAAAAAATACCGATTTCAATCAAGTGACGCTTCTGGAAGTTACAATAAGTTTAACTTGTAGAGACTTTTCCAGGAGTCTTTTATTATTTTAATGAGGAAATTTTAGTGGCTAAACGTCGTAATCTAAAAAAAGAGAAAGCTGAGCGAAATCAAGCTTATGCTCGTCAATTTCGTCAAAAATCTTCTCGTTTCTCTTCACGGGGAGGTAAACGCTATTCTAACAATGGTAATGGTAATGCTGCTGAGAAACAAGAAGGTGAAGACTAATATACCCTCACAAAGTTATTTAGTGATCTCATAAAAAGTTTACTACTATTAACTTAAAATTCCCCCCAACTCAATCTTAATGATGGTTGGGGTTTTTATTAATTCTAATTAAGCTTTTTTGAACTTTTGAAGAATACGAGACAATAGAATATCAACTTCTGGTAACTTTAAGGGTATAGCCAATAAGAGAAATAAGCCAAAGGCAACCCCAACTGCGACACTTAATTGTAATAATTGAAATAATAAATTATCACTTCCTAAAAATTGTTCCCATAACCCACAGACTCCCCAACTGCCTAAACCAGCTATAACACTAATTCCTGTTAATGCTAATAGAGATATTCCCCACTCTTTAAGCGGTAAACCATTAAGACGCTTATGAAGAATTCCTAAAAATATAATCATTGAGATAACATTAACTCCAACCGTAGCAAATACTAATCCAGGAGTACCCAAAGGTTTGTATAATAAAAAATCAAGCAAACCATTGAAAAAAATATTTAAAATACTTACTTTAAAAGGAGTTTCTCCATCCCCTAACGCATAAAATACCCTTACTAAAATATCTCGACCTAAATAAAAGAACATTCCCACACCATAAGCCATCAAAACCGGAATAACTATATCAGAATCTGCTGATTTAAACGCCCCCCGTTGATAAATTAGGCGAATAATAGGGGAAGCCAAAGCAATAAAAATAGCAGTAAAAGGTAACATCGTCAAAGCAGTTAATAAAAGTCCCTGACGAATTCTTAATTTTAATTCCGTCCAATTTTCAGGGGCCGCTAAACGAGAGAAAACAGGCATAAATGGCACTAAAATCATATTAGAAATAATCCCCAAAGGCGTTAAGACAATAAAATTGCCATAACGCATAGCGGCCGCCGCATTAGGAATAAAAGAAGCAAAAAATAAATCAGTATAAACATTAATATGTAACATCCCTGATGATAGAGTAGCTGGGGCCATCACATTCATCACATCTTTCACCCCAGGAATACGCCAGTCAAAGCGTAAACGCAATTTACCTAGCCCTGACTGAATTTGTGCCATAATTTGACTTAACCACTGTAAAACCCCTCCTGCTAGGGTTCCTGCGGCTAATATTACTCCCCCTAATTGAATATATTGAGGGGTGTTAATTTTGTCACCCACTTGCCAGGCCAAGACCCCAACTCCAATAATAACTGTTAAACTAGAGAATAAAGGGCTGATACTAGGCAACCAATATTGATCCGCCGCATTGAGTGTACCAAATCCAATACCAATGAGTCCGGCAAATAAAGCTAACGGGGCCATTATTTGTAATTGTTGCACAGCGATCGCTTTAGCTATTGGTTCTAAACCAGGGGCCAACAAATCAATACAAGTTCCGGCAAAGAAAATTAAAATTACTGTTACGAATAGTAGTAGAATACTAACTAAGGTAGTAACAGTTTCGACGATAGGGGCCGCTTCTGACTTATTACGTTTAGCAATGACACTAACTAAAGCACTATGAAAAGGGCCATTAATTCCACCGAGAAGAATTAACAAAAAACCAGGGACAACATAAGCATAGGCGTAAGCATTAACCACAGGGCCAACCCCAAAAGCAGCAGCGATAACTTGTTCTCGGAATAACCCGAATAGTTTACTAATGAGGGTAGCAAGAGCGACTATTCCAGCAATACCTACCAGGGAACGAGACTTTTTATTCTTATCAGACACGGGATTTTAAGGAAAATGTTCAATGATCAATTATCTACTCTACATAATACTTTATGCGGTTTAAAACCCCTGATGCTAGTCAAGGGTCTATTTATGGAAAATTTGAGTTTAAAACCCCGTATCTTTAGGACGGCTTTGGTATAATGAATTGTGTGCAAGGATAATCAACCCCAGTTTATTTGTGGGGATTCACTTTAGGAATGAGTTATTATGGCTTTAGCTGTTGGAAGTGTTGCCCCTGCCTTTACTACCATTGATGATGAAGGTAATACTGTTTCCTTGTCTGACTTTAAAGGCAAAGTTGTAGTTTTGTATTTCTATCCCAAGGATGACACACCTGGTTGTACGAAAGAAGCTCAAAGCTTTCGGGATAATTATGAACAGTATCAAGATAAAGATATTGTGGTTTTAGGGGTCAGTATGGATGATCAAGCTTCTCATAAAAAGTTTAAGGAGAAATATGGTTTACCTTTTCAATTATTAGTAGATAAAGATGGCAGTTTAACTAAGGCCTATGATGTTGATGGTGGTGGTTATTCTAAGCGAGTTACCTATATTATTGATGGAGAAGGTAAAATTAGTTCTGCTGATCAACAGGTTAATACGGGAACTCATGCTCAAGATATTTTAGAATCTATGGGTTAATTAACTGTATTAGGATGCGTCGGGGACGCATCCTCACTAAACTACATTATTAAACTACATTATTAAACTACGTTTTGATGCGTTGGGAACGCATCCTACTAAAATGACTATCTTAATTATAAACTGTTATAGTTTTAAGTATATAAATAATTACATGAGGAGCATTGTTACCATGAAGAAACTACTTGTCTTGTTACCTATTTTATTAGGTATTGTGGCTATCCCTACTAAAATCTTAGCTCATGCAGTAGAAACTAACTATTTATTGTCTAATCAATTAGAGTTTCAAACAAAATATAGCACAGGAGAACCGTTAAAAGGAGCAAAAGTTATGGTTTACGCGCCTAATAATCCTGATAAACCTTGGATGGAGGGAAAAACAGACGAAGAAGGACGATTTTCTTTTTTACCCGATAAATCTATAAAAGGAGATTGGCAAGTTGAAATTTTACAAGAAGGTCATGAAGATTATTTAACAGTTCCAGTTGATGAAAAAGGCATTGAAGTTGATAAGATTAGTCAAAAAGATCAACAAGATCTTCACTATAGTTCCAGTGCTTTAAGTCCTATTGAAAGTCTCATAATTACTGCTGGAATTGGAGCAAGTTGGTTTGTATTTTTACGGAAAAAAGTTTAAATAAAAATGTAGGGGCGGGTTGATTTAACTTATTTTTGAGCATCATAAATACAGAAAAAAACCCGCCCCTACAAAAATCCGCCCCTACAAAAATCCTGCCTCTACAAAAAATCCACGATAGAAGCTCGTACTACAATAAATAAGCCATAGTGTATTAATCTACTAATATATTTAACAAAAGTAATACAATTATTAGAGGTTTTAGCTAAAAGAGAGGCATTCATGACATCAGGCGAAAAAATCGGCATTATTACGGCCACCATAGAGGAAAAGGGAAGCAGAGGAAGTGAAGATACGGGTGGGAGACTAATAAGAGAAGCTATCATTCCTGAAGTTATGGGGGTGAGGCGAACTGAGGTGGAGTTAGATAAGCTAAAAGCGGAAATTAAGGCATTTATCGGGGCTATGAGAGAAATGCTCGATGAAGCTGATCCCCCTAATAGTCAAATGAGATTAGAAGAAGTAGAATTATCTGTCGAGATTAATGGTGAGGGAAAGGTTAGTTTATTGGGAATAGGAGGGAAAGCAGGAGGAAAAGGCGCAATGACCTTCAAATTTAAGCGAAAAGATGGCTAAGAATTGGGCGATCGCTATTGGTGTCAATCATTATGATAATCTCAAAAACCTTCATTTTGCTAAACGGGATGCGGAGGCTATAGATATATGGTGTAAACATCCCCTAGAAGGTAATTTTGACAGAGTTTTTCTATTTACAGAAGATTCCCCTGCAATACCAGTTAATCCCCCCATTTCTACTAAACCAACTTACGGCAGTCTCAGAAGATTTCTCCGAGCGCAATTTGATACACCCTTATTAGGTGCGGGGGATAATTTATGGTTCTTTTTTGCTGGACATGGTAAACGTGATCAAGATCGGGATTATTTGATGTTATCTGATAGTGATCCTGGTGATGTGGCCGGAAGTGCGCTATCTGTAAGTTGGATAACTGAGCGTTTACGACGGTGTGGGGCGGATAATGTGGTATTATTCCTGGATGCTTGCCGTTCGGATGGCAGTCGAGATGGTAGAGGTATAGGTTTAGAACAACCTCAAGGGGTGATCACTTTTTATGGGTGTGACCCGAAAATGGTGTCTTATGAGATTGACGAACTACAACAAGGTGCTTTTACCTATGCCCTGTTAGAAGCTCTCAGAATCAAAGGAACTGACAACTGTGCGACCGTAGAACGTCTTTATGATAGATTACGTTATCGTGTGCCAGAAATTGTCACACGCTATCAAAAACCCCTTATTCAGCGTCCCTATGCGATCGCGGAACCGGTCACAAAATATCATTTAATCCTGTTACCTCAACAAGCAACCCTAAAAGATGCAGAAACCCTCAAATTAGACGCTGTGAGGGAAGAAAGAAGGAAAAATTATGCTCTAGCTAGGCAGTTGTGGATTAGGGTGTTAGCTATTTCACCCGCAGATAGAGACGCGATCGATGCTATTGAAGATTTAGCAAGGTCAGGAAATAGACAAAACAGGGACATTAGGCCTTCTAATGAACCATCAAGCAATAGAGGAACAAGACAAGTAAGGAATGTAAGACCACCTATATCATTACCGACCTTACCCACTATCAGGGTGACTCGCAGACAGATACTAACAACACTGGGTTTAACAGGGGCAGGAATCACCGTATTTGGGGTAGGAAAGGGGATACAACAACATTTAGCTAACTTACCTCCATCTGAACCTTTACCCAGTGCTAAAACGGGAAAATTCGAGTTTCCAGTAGTGACAGTTAACAACAAAGGGGAAGAAATTAAGCGTGAAACGAAACAAGCAGAATATAGAGCAGAATATTTAAACAAAAATGTGCTTTTAGAGATGGTGTCCATCCCTGGTGGAACTTTTATGATGGGAACGGAGGATGCTGAAATTGAGAGATTGGTGAAAAAGTTTAACTGGGACGGTTTCAGAAGGGAAAAACCCCAACATGAGGTAACAGTTCCAGCTTTTTGGATGGGTAAATATCCCATTACCCAAAAACAATGGAAGGCGATCGCCGCTTTAAGCAAAATAGATATTGATCTTCAACCAGACCCATCATTTTTCAAAGGGGATGACCGTCCTGTAACAAATGTTAGCTGGAATGAGTCTGTAGAGTTCTGTAAGCGACTATCCAAGCTAACGGGCAAAGATTATCGCCTACCCTCAGAAGCAGAGTGGGAATACGCTTGTAGGGCAGGAACAACCACTCCTTTTCATTTTGGGGAAACTATCACAGGGGATTTAGCTAATTATGAGGCCTAGACAAACCTTTGCTAATGAACCCCCAGGAAAATATCGAGGAGAAACGACCCCTGTAGGTCAATTTCCCCCCAATGGGTTTGGTTTATACGATATGCACGGGAATGTGTGGGAATGGTGCTTAGATCCTTGGCATGATAACTATAATGGCGCACCGAATGACGGTAGTGTGTGGGATGAGCAGAGTCTGGCGACAAATAATGATGAATATATTGTAAAGAATTATAAAAAACTATTGACAGATGAGCAATTTCGTGTACTGCGGGGCGGTTCCTGGGGCAACAATCCTTATAACTGCCGTTCTGCTATCCGCGTCATCGACTATACGCGCGACAACCACGACGATTATAACGGTTTTCGTCTGGTATGCCTGTTCGGTAGACCTCTTTAACCCTCTGCTCTTTTCCCCTATTGCCCTTTATCCTTCCGTCAAATTTTTTTTGGCAATTGTTACATTTCTTAACATAAAGATCCCCCTAAATCCCCCTTAAGAAGGGGGACTTTGAGGAAAACCTGTCATTGCGAGGGGGTTTTATGACTGAAATTCTTGTTAAAAAGAGATGACCCCCCGAAGCAATCTCGGTTCTACCGGACAAGTTATGCTAAATTATCACAAACAATGGACTTTAACTCTAAAGAGTTAAGCTATACAAACAAAGGTTGCCTACGCAACCTAGAATTTAGTCCGCCTTCGCGGACTTCGTTTCTATAGCATAAGGCTTTAGCCTTTTATTCATTATTAATTTAGCATAGTAAGTCCGGTAGAACCAAATCTCTAATCTTCGGCCAATAATGCCCTCTCGTAATGACATAAAAAATTGTTACTTTTTAATGATTCATTATCTTTCAGTGGGAAAATTAAAACGAGTTTTAGGGGGAAGTTGTTGTTTAAACCATCCTCTACGCCAGAAAAAGAAAATAGAAGTTAAGGAAATTCCTAACATTACTCCTAAACAGATAAAATAGCCCCAATACCAATTAAGTTCTGGCATATTAAAAGGAGAAGCTTCTGGATTAAAATTCATGCCATAAATTCCAGCAACAAAGGTTAAGGGAATAAAAATAGTAGAAACAATGGTCAATAATTTCATTACCTCATTAGTTTTATTACTAATTGAAGATAAATAGAGATTTAATAATCCTTCGAGAAGTTCATCTCCAGCATCGAGAGTTTCGATTATTTGCAAACTATGATCATAACAATCTTTTAATCCTGTACGGGCTTTTTTGCTAAAAAAATTGGTATTTTCTTGAAGTAAAAATTCTAAAGCATTGCGTTGTGGCCAGATAGCACGATGTAAAATTAGTAACTCTTTTTTGGCTATATAAATCTTTTCTAAAGTTTTAAGACTGGCATTAAATAAAACTTCTTCTTCTAACCCAGCAATTCGCTCTCGAAAGCTTTCTAAAATTGGATAGTATCCATCAATAATAGCATCCCAAAGAGCATAAGTTAAATAATCTGTTCCCAGAGTTCTAATTTTTCCTTTGTTGTTAAGAATGCGTTCACGAACCAATTCAAAACAATCTTTTAGAGGTTCCTCTTGAAATGAAATAACATAGGTTTTACCTAAAACTAAACTAACTTGTTCTAACCAAAATCCTTCTCCATAAGGTTTAGGAATTGCCATTTGAGCAATAATTAATAATTGTTCGGAAAATTCTTCAACTTTAGCCCGTTGTGGCACATTAACAACATCTTCAATTAAATAGCTATCTAATTGAAATATTTCTGCTATTTGTTGTAATATTTCCTCACTGCCTAATCCGGCAATATCAAACCAAGAAACAGAGTCAGTATGAAGATAAGAAGCACAATTTTGAGGAGTTAAATTTTTAGATTTAATAGCTTTTTCAATGGTATAATCTATTAAGTTAATTTCTGTTGTTTGTGCATCTTGAGCAATGCGGAGAGTTCCTGGCATTGTACCTGGATGGTCATGACGATAATTGAGATAATCGTTATGATCAGTATGTTGCCTTTTTCGAGATCGTGGGTTCATTTTGTTAAAAGAACTTTGAATATTCATAATATTAACTGTTAATATCACAGGCAAGATGCCTGTGCCACAAGAGACAGGATGGCTGTGTCATATTCTAGAAAAAAAGGGGCTTTAAGCCCCTATGATTAAGAAATCAATGGTCAATTTATGCTTAGTTTAGACCACACTAAACACAATAACAAATGCTAAAACTGCACCAAACACAATTAGGGCATAAAATTGAGCGCGACCACTTTCTAAATATTTCAGACCTTCACCACTGACGATAGTAGCTAAACCTGTTAAATTTACCGCTCCATCAATAACACGATAATCCACTTCCATAATTTGGCGGGCTAGACGACGACATCCTATCACAAAAACGCGATGATAAAGAGCATCCAAGTACCATTTATTGAGGGAAAATTGATAAAGAGAGGGGTATTTTTCGGCGATCGCGGCGGGGTCAATTTTATGTTGCAAATACATCAAAGAAGCAACAGTGATACCAATTAAGGCGATACCCACAGAATTTCCGGCCATGATACCAAATTCTGTCCAGTCAAAATGAGCAACTTCTTCAATGACTTCTCCTGGGGCATAAATAAACTTTTCAAAAGTATTATCCCAAGGTTTACCCAATAAGCCGATAACCGTTGAAGGAATGGCTAAAATAAGCAAAGGTAAAGTCATTGTCAGGGGAGACTCATGGGGAGAGTGACTATGGCCATGACCGTGATCATGATCGTGATCATCATGTTCATCGGTTTTATGGTCTAATTCTTTGATATTCATGGCCCCAGGTCCGAAAAGGGGCTTCATGGGGGAAGAACCCACCGCCGCTAATAATTTCTGACGAATGCCCATATCATTGCCCCGGAAGTCTCCTTCAAAGGTCATGAAATACATACGGAACATATAAAAAGCGGTCAGGCCGGCAGTTAACCAACCCATTAACCATAAGACAGGGTTGGCGTTAAAAGCTAGTCCAAGAATTTCGTCTTTTGACCAGAAACCCGCAAAGGGAGGAATACCACAGATAGCGAGGGTTCCAATGAGAAACGCCAAGGAAGTTAGGGGCATATATTTACGCAAACCGCCCATCAAACGCATATCTTGGGCTAAAGCTGGTTCATGACCGACAACTCCTTCCATACCATGAATGACCGACCCTGAACAGAGGAACAACATGGCTTTAAAGTAAGCATGGGTCATCAGGTGAAACAGTCCAGCCGTATAAGCACCAATACCCATGGCCATGACCATGTAACCTAATTGGGAGATGGTAGAATAGGCTAAACCTTTCTTAATATCATTCTGAGTTAAAGCAATACTAGCCCCTAAAAGGGCGGTAAAGGCCCCTGTCCAGGCAATGGTAGTCATGACTGCGGGGATATGCTCAAATACGGGATACATCCGCGCTACCAAGAAAACCCCAGCCGCTACCATTGTGGCTGCGTGAATGAGGGCAGAAATGGGCGTAGGCCCTTCCATTGCGTCCGGCAACCAGACATGAAGGGGAAATTGAGCAGATTTAGCTACGGGGCCTAAAAAGACTAAAACTGCGAATAATGCAGCTAAAGCGGGGGCAATAGTTCCCAGAGAAACTAGGTCTTCTAACCGTTCCCCCATAACATCAAATTCAAAGCTACCCGTAGCCCAGTATAAACCAAGCATTCCTAAGAGTAAGCCGAAGTCTCCGACGCGGTTGGTTACAAAGGCTTTTTGACAAGCATCGGCGGCTGGTTTACGGTCAAACCAGAACCCGACTAGGAGATAGGAACACATCCCCACCAGTTCCCAAAAGATATAAACTTGGACCAGGTTAGGACTAAAGACTAAACCCAGCATGGAGGAGCTAAAAATGCTCAAATACGCATAAAATCGTACATATCCTGGGTCATGGGCCATGTAACCATCGGTATAGACCATCACCAACAGGGCGACAGTGGTAACAATGACCGACATTAAGGTACTCAGGTGATCGACCGTATAACCCATCTGGAGATGAAATGTACCGGCCGAGGCCCATTCAATCATGTAGGAATATTCCGCATGACCGTTGATTTGACTCCACAATAGGGCAAAAGACAACACCATAGACGCGCCAAGCAAGGAAATGATAAATACAGCATTCCATTGTCTAAGACGGTTTGTAGCTTGATTAAAAGAGATTAGACCTATGCCAACTAACATCGCCCCTACTAGGGGAAGGACAGGTATTAGCCAGGCGTATTGATAAAGCGGTTCCATACCGTAATGCCTACGTTATTCTTTACTACTTTGTTGATACCGCTAACCATTGTTACACAGCTAATTCCTTAAGAAAGTGTTTATACCCACTGTTAAAGATTTTATTAGAATTCGGTCGGTATTCCCCACCTTTCACGCCTTGATGGGGTTTGGGATGTTGATCGCGGATAATCCATTAAAATAAAGAAAACCAAACAATACAATCAATAATCTATGGCAACCACCGCAGACGACGTATGGCAACTCCTTGCTGAATTGGCCACTAGGCAATCGGAATTAACGGCTGCTCAAAAAGAAACTGACCTACAACTGAAGGAAACTGATTTACAACTCAAGGAAGTTAGTCAACAACAGAAGGAAAATGCTCAACAACAAAAGGAAAATGCTCAACAACAGAAGAAGACTGATCGCCAACTCAAAGAATTAGGCAAACAAATTGGAGGACTTGGTGCAAAATTTGGTAGCTTTACCGAAGGTCTTGCCCTCCCCTCAATGGAAAAGATTCTAAGACAACGCTTTGGCATGGAAATTATCAGTCCTAGTGTACGCGCCCGTAAAGAAGGGCAACATATGGAAATTGATGTCCTCGCCTATGCCAATGGTAATATTAATACTGCCTATATTGTTGAGGTTAAAAGTCATGCCAGAGAAGATTCTATTACTCAATTAAAAAGTATTCTGCAACGTTTTCGTACTTTTTTCCCTGAACACAAAGATAAACAACTCTATGGCATTTTAGCTGCTGTAGATATGTCTCCCGAATTACGGGAAAAAACCCTACAAGAAGGGCTTTATGTTGCTCGTATTAATGATCAAGTATTTGAACTCGATATTCCTGAAAACTTTCAACCCCTAAGCTATTAATTTTTCTCGATTTATTATTAAAGGGCAATCACATTTTCATATAAAATAGAGAAAACCATCATAAGGCAATAAATAATCTATATTTATTCTACGACACTAAAATATCAATGATTTGCCATTAATTTTGTAGCAAATTGGAGACAGGCATAAATATATTCTCTTGAGAGGGAGGGTGGGAAGGGGGACAAGAAGGGGAAGATAAAAACCTGACTATTGCAAGATTGCTCCCCACACCTCCCACACCTCCCACACCCCCCATCTCCAGAATGTTTTGCAGCTTAACCGAGCAATATTGGGGGGTATTGGTGCGTTACATTTCATTAACGCACCCTACACTCGTCGGCGATCGCCATTAATCTCTATAGGTATCTCTGCGATGACGACAACTAAGAATAAGAACAGTTAATGTTTTGTCGTCAATTTCATACCGTACACGATCTAACTTATTTAACATCCTTATCAATTAAAATCCGACTTAATTTTAATTTTAATTACCCATTTAAAGATGCTAAATTTTGTAACTGTTCTCCGATATTTTCCCGTTGATTAATAAGATAAATACTAACTAAAGTTAAACTGACTCCTCCCCATTGAAGTCCCGTTAACACTTCTCCTAACAATAAATTACCAAAACTTAAAGCAAAAACAGGAGTCAAAAAAGTTAAAGAACTTAAACTGGTTAAATTTCCTTTAGCCGCTAAATAGAAAAAGATTCCATAAGCGATCGCACTGCCAAATATAGTAGCATAACTAATAGCTAACCAACCTTGTAAATCAATATTTATCCACTGTTGAGATTCCCAAAGAATAGAAGCTAAAAATAAAGGAATACCCCCAATAATCATGTGCCAACCTGTAGCAACAACCGCATCACAATGACGACTTACATAACGAATAGAAACCGTTCCAGCAGCCATAGAAAGCGATGCGAATAACATCCATAACTCCCCACTATTTAAGAGGTTCTGATCTGTAAAATTAAAAGTAATAGATTGAGTTTCCCATAAACTTTGAAACCATTCTTGAGGCAGTCCAATTAAACTAATTCCTATGATACCAATACCTAACCCAATACCTCCCCAAAGTCCAATAATTTCTCCAAATAACCAACTAGACATCAAAGCAACAGCTAAAGGTTGAGAATCAATAATAACTGACCCTAAACCTGCCCCAGTTTTAGTTAAACCAGCAGCAAGAAACCCTTGAAACATGGCCCCATCTAATAAAGCAAATAACCCAATCCATAACCAAGCTTTAATAGTTTTAGGTTGAGAACGTCCTGACATTGCTGCTACAATTAACACTAGAATTCCCGCAGGAACTAAACGCATTCCAGCCATGAATAAAGGAGTTGTATGAGGAATAACCCCTTTCATGGCTACCATTGCCGTTCCCCAGAGAAAAAAAGGTGCAATGAGAAGCAAAGATGACTGTAACGTAGATGTTTTATTAAGATTCAAGTTCATAAAAACAGGTTAACCAGATTTCTTTACTCTATCTTAACCAATTGTGTAGTTTGGCAATGCCCACCCCACAGTTTTTGTGTAATTAATTTTGTATGCTTACTTATTATCAATTAATGTAGGTTGGGTTGAGGAACGAAACCCAACCATTAAGTAGTCGGACATAAATAAACGACTCTGTATTAAGAAAGATTAACAAACCTAAAACCCTTACCTGTTGCTTGTTTCCGTCTATGTTAAGAACAGTTAACCAAGCTAAAACCCGAACCTGTTCCGGCGTTCCGTGACAGTTAACTTTTATCGGGAAACCGAATGGAAGGAAAAAAGCAAGATAATGCCAACAGGGTGTGCTAGGATAGAAAAGCTGAATTATTGATTCTCGCTAGATAGAATATTTGAACCCTAAAAAATATCTAAATAATAGGGGTGACATAATTTGTCAACGAGAAGTCCCAGTATAACTAAATGTTATTGTCTGCTGTCAGCCAACCAGTAGACATTTAAAGGGTGCTTGAGTCAGGAAATCAGCGACAGGGTTAACAGTCTTACAAAGACTTGATAACTGGTCAAACCTGAGCAAGCAGGAGTCTCCCGTTAAACCATATGGTTAACGGCGAGGGTGTCAAGATTATCTTTAAGGCGTTTGTCAGTAAGGATAGTGGCCATGGCAGTTTGTCCGATTAGAGAATTTTTAAGCCATAATTAAAGTGGGAATTAATCTCTAAAACTAGAAACTGTACATTAAGCAGGAGGCACTAGCACCTATTGGAGATCAGATATAGGAAAACAAAGGTACATGGTAACTCAGAAAACAACAGCAACTAAAAACATTGGCTTTACTCACGAGGATTTTGCCGCACTTCTCGATAAATACGACTATCATTTTAGTCCTGGGGATGTAGTTCCTGGGACTGTTTTTAGTATGGAACCGAGAGGCGCGCTGATTGACATTGGGGCAAAAACTGCCGCCTATATTCCTATTCAGGAGATGTCAATCAATCGGGTTGATGACCCTAAAGATGTTCTCCAGTCTAATGAGACGAGAGAATTTTTCATTCTAACGGATGAAAATGAAGACGGACAACTGACTCTCTCCATTCGTCGCATTGAGTATATGCGAGCTTGGGAACGGGTTCGTCAACTCCAAGCAGAAGATGCGACCGTGCGATCTAATGTTTTTGCTACTAACCGAGGTGGGGCCTTAGTTCGTATTGAAGGGTTGAGGGGATTTATTCCTGGTTCACATATTAGTACCCGTGAAGCGAAGGAAGATTTAGTCGGGGAAGAACTACCCTTAAAATTTCTCGAAGTTGATGAAGAACGGAACCGTCTGGTGTTAAGTCACCGTCGCGCGTTGGTTGAACGTAAGATGAATGGCTTAGAAGTGGGTCAAGTGGTCATCGGTTCAGTGCGCGGTATCAAACCTTATGGTGCGTTTATCGACATTGGGGGAGTTAGTGGACTGCTACATATTTCTGAAATTTCCCATGACCATATTGATACTCCTCATAGTGTCTTTGGGGTTAATGATGAATTAAAGGTCATGATTATTGACCTAGATGCAGAAAGAGGCCGTATTTCTCTGTCTACGAAACAATTAGAACCCGAAGCAGGAGATATGCTGAAAAATCGGGATTTAGTCTTCGAGAAAGCGGAAGAAATGGCGGTTAAATATCGTCTGAAACTTTTAGCAGAAGCAGAAGGAAAAGTCGCTGTACCTGAAGAAGAACTTCTTGAGATTCCTTCAGCTTTGGAAATAGATGATGAAGAACTCGCGGTTGCTGCGACTGAGGAATAAGCTAATCGGAGTTAATCTTTAATATTTTGAGTAAAAGAGGGCAAGTACCTCTTTTTTTGTTTATTTGACCTAAAATTATGTTTAGTTTCCTTCAACCTCAAGGTTGAGGCTATATAAACGAAGCCTGCCTACGCAGGCTTTTTATATAATTATGAATTTAGAGTATATCGATTAAAATACAATATTAAATTAGAACTACTTAATAGAATAACCAAACTTTAAAGAGTAACTGTAATCCAACTCCCACTAATAAAACTAAAACAATTTTGCGAAATAACCAAACATTAATAAATTTAGATACAGAAAATCCCACGATTAATCCTAATAATAAAATCGGAACATTGATTTCAAAAAGGCGCAAAACTTCAGGAGTATAATTTTTTTTGATAAGATGACTAACAGAAAGCATTATAACATTACATAAAAAGAAAACATTGAGATTACTTTTAAATTGTTCAGGAGTCCATTGACAACAAGTCCCATAAATAACGATAGGAGGCCCCCCTGTATTATAGGCCCCTGATAAAAGTCCTGATAAGAAAGCAAAGACATAACCCCATTTGGGTGACTTAATGACAGGATAAGAAAATTCAAGTAAAGAATATAAAGCATAACCAAGCACAATTATTCCTAATAGGGTTAATGTGATTTTTTGCTCAACTTTTGTTAAAAACTCTATGCCTAAAGGAATGGCTAAACTTGAACTAATAATTAAGCCGAATATAGATTTGAATTGAAAACTTTTGCGATATAAAATAGATATAGAAACTAGGGTAGTTAAGGCAATTAAAGTCATGAAAGGTGAAGCCAGACGAATGTCAATTACTTGGGTTAATAAGGGCATAACCACTAACCCTAAACCAAAGCCGGAAATACTTTGGGTAAAGACTCCAATAAAAATAATTATACAGACAAGAATATCAATCATTAGAGTCTATTTATAACGCAAATGTTAGTTTATTTTACTCTGTTTGATCCCCCCTAACCCCCCTTCAAAAAGAGTGGAAATTGATAAAGTCTCCCTTCTTAATGGGGATTTAAGGGGATCATGATTACTTAATAAAAGCCGTTTTACCAATAGCTTCTGAAATATGAGATAATCCTTCTTTTTCTAATTTACTAACTAATCCTTGTAAAATTTGAGGAATTAGCCAAGGCCCTTGATAAATCCATCCAGTATATAATTGTAATAAACTAGCTCCTGCTGTTATTTTTTCCCAAGCGTCTCCAGTTGAAAAAATTCCTCCTACTCCAATAATTGGTAATTTACCTTGAGTTTCTTGATAAATAAAACGAATAATATCTGTGGATCTTTTCTGAATAGGTATTCCACTAATTCCTCCGGCTTCTTCTTCAATTTTATTACCAGTTTTATCTAATATTTTTGTATTTAATTTTTCCCGTTTAATTGTAGTATTCGTAGCAATAATTCCAGTTAAATTATGAGTTTGTGATAAGTTAATAATTGTAGCGATCGCGTCCCATTCTAAATCAGGAGAAATCTTGACAAATAGGGGTTTTTGTTGTTTATTTGCTGCTTGTAAAGTTTGTAAAATAGTATTTAATTGTTCTCCTTCTTGTAGCGATCGCAAACCAGGAGTATTCGGAGAACTAACATTAACTACAAAATAATCTGCCCAATTTTCAAGATAACAAAAACTGCCTAAATAATCTTCGGCTGCCCCTTCTAATGGAGTTATTTTAGACTTACATAAATTAATGCCAATGGGAATATTACGAGGATGACGTTGCCAAGTATTTTGTAAAGTTTTAGCGATAATTTCTGCCCCTTGATTATTAGCCCCTAAACGGTTTAAAGCCGCTTTATCGAGGGGTAAACGAAACAAACGAGGTGGCGGGTTTCCAGATTGAGAATGGAGGGTAACAGCCCCAATTTCAGCAAAGCCAAAGCCTAAATGAGACCATATTCCTGCGGCTATTCCATCTTTATCACAGCCAGCAGCCAACCCTATAGGATTAGAAAAATTTAATCCCCATAATGTTTGTTGAAGACGAGGATCATTGACACAGAAAGTATCACTCATCTGAGAAAATATCCATTGTCCCCAAGGCGTTTTACGAGTATAATCAAGACGGTTGAAAGTATTTAAAAGTTGTTTATGTGCGCTTTCTGGGTTATTTTTAGTCGTAGCAAGTAACAGAGGATAGAAAAGTTGGGAGAAATTAAACATAAGCTCTTAATCATTTAATTAGATAATTATATTACATAAGTAACATTTTAAATATGTCAATCTACTACGCAATGATTTAATGCTTTGTTTATCCATAGACTCTAAATTTCAGGGAAACCCAACAATAAAAAGTAGGGTAAACCGTCTTATCTAAGAAATTAGGGGGCATTATAATAGCAATATAACGAGGTATAAGTAATTTTTACAATGCAACCAACTAATCCGAATCAATTTACTGAAAAAGCTTGGGAAGCCATCGTCAGAACTCCCGATATTGCTAAACAAAATACTCACCAACAAATTGAAACCGAACACTTAATGAAATCTCTCTTAGAACAAGAGGGACTTGCTATTAGTATTTTTAATAAAGCTAATATTAGTGTGCAACGGTTACGAGATAGAACCGAAGACTTTATTAGTCGTCAACCCAAAATATCTAATCCGGGTGAGTCTGTTTATCTTGGCCGTAGTTTAGATAGTCTTCTGGACAGGGCTGAACAGTTTCGGAAAGAATTTGAAGATGAATATATTTCTATCGAACATTTACTGTTAGCTTATACGAAGGATGACCGCTTTGGTAAAATTTTATTGAATGAATTTGGTTTGACGGAAAGTAAGTTAAAAGAAATCATTAAACAAGTGAGAGGAACTCAAAAAGTGACGGATCAAAATCCAGAAGGGAAATATGAATCTTTGGAAAAATATGGGCGTGATTTAACTCAATTAGCCAGAGAAGGTAAACTAGACCCAGTAATTGGGAGAGATGATGAAATTCGCCGGACTATTCAAATTCTTTCCCGTAGGACTAAAAATAATCCGGTTTTAATTGGAGAACCTGGAGTGGGTAAAACTGCTATTGTAGAGGGATTAGCACAACGAATTATTAATAGAGACGTTCCTGAATCTTTACGGGATAGAAAGTTAATTGCTTTGGATATGGGGGCATTAATTGCTGGAGCAAAATATCGAGGAGAATTTGAAGAAAGACTTAAAGCAGTGTTAAAAGAAGTGACAGATTCTCAAGGGAATATTGTCATGTTTATTGATGAAATTCATACGGTTGTGGGTGCAGGGGCAACTCAAGGGGCGATGGATGCAGGAAACCTTTTAAAACCTATGTTAGCGCGGGGAGAATTGCATTGTATTGGGGCGACAACTTTAGATGAATATCGTAAGTATATTGAGAAAGATGCAGCCTTAGAACGACGTTTTCAATCAGTGTTAGTTGATGAACCTAATGTAGTTGATACAATCTCAATTTTACGAGGATTAAAAGAACGTTATGAAGTCCATCATGGGGTCAAAATTGCTGATACGGCTTTAGTGGCTGCGGCTATGTTATCTAATCGTTATATTAGTGATCGTTTTTTACCGGATAAAGCGATTGATTTAGTTGATGAAGCTGCTGCTAAATTAAAGATGGAAATTACGTCTAAACCTGAAGAATTAGATGAAATAGATCGCAAGGTTCTTCAGTTAGAAATGGAACGACTTTCTTTACAAAAAGAAGAGGCTCAAGCTTCTCGTGAACGGTTAGCAAAACTAGAAAAAGAGTTAGCTGATCTCAAGGAACAACAATCTCAACTTAATGCTCAATGGCAATCAGAAAAAGAAGTGATTGATCAGATTCAAACAGTTAAAGAAACTATCAATCAAATTAATCTAGA
Organism: Aphanothece sacrum FPU1; assembly: GCF_003864295.1. NCBI lineage: Bacteria > Bacillati > Cyanobacteriota > Cyanophyceae > Chroococcales > Aphanothecaceae > Aphanothece > Aphanothece sacrum. The sequence goes on from NZ_BDQK01000016.1 coordinate 157,543, forward strand.
AATTCAGGAAGCTGAGCGAAATTATGATTTGAATAAAGCGGCTGAATTGCGTTATGGTAAATTAACTAATTTACAACGAAAAGTAAAAGAATTTGAAACTAAAATTGAGGAACGTCAGACAACCGGTAAAACACTATTACGTGAAGAAGTTGTAGAAACTGATATTGCTGAAATTATTGCTAAATGGACAGGAATTCCCATTATTAAGTTAGTCGAATCTGAGAAGGAAAAACTATTACATTTAGAAGACGAACTTCATGAAAGAGTCGTTGGTCAAGAAGAAGCTGTTACATTTGTAGCAGAAGCAATTCAGCGTTCTCGTGCTGGACTTTCTGATCCTAATCGTCCTACTGCTAGTTTTATCTTTTTGGGGCCAACAGGGGTAGGTAAAACTGAATTAGCTAAAGCCTTATCTCAAAATATTTTTGATACGGAAGATGCGTTAGTTCGGATTGATATGTCTGAATATATGGAGAAGCATAGTGTATCTCGTTTAATTGGTGCGCCTCCAGGATATGTAGGCTATGATGAAGGGGGACAATTAACAGAAGCAATTCGTCGTCGTCCTTATTCTGTTATCTTGTTTGATGAGATAGAAAAAGCTCATGCTGATGTCTTCAATATGATGTTACAAATTCTTGATGATGGACGTTTAACGGACTCTCAAGGTCGTACAGTAGACTTTAAGAATACTATTATCATCATGACCAGTAATATCGGTTCTCAATACATTTTAGATGTGGTGGGTGATGATTCTCGTTATGATGAAATGCGTTCCCGTGTGATGGAAGCAATGGGTAATAGTTTCCGTCCTGAATTTCTTAATCGTATTGATGAAATTATTATTTTTCACGGGTTACAAAAGTCTCAGTTACGGGAAATTGTTAAGTTACAAGTTCAACTACTGAAAACACGATTAGAAGAACAAAAAATGTCTCTTAAATTAGCTGACTCTGCTTTAGATTTTGTGGCGGATATCGGTTATAATCCTATTTATGGTGCCAGACCTTTAAAACGGGCGGTTCAAAGGTACTTAGAAACGTCTATTGCTAAGTCAATTCTTAAGGGAGAATTTAAAGCAGGAGATACTATTTTTGTCGATGTAGAAGATGAAAGATTGAGCTTTAAACGGTTGCCTTCTGAGATGTTAATGGTTTAATTAAATAGGGGCATAATATGAGAGTAATACTATTATGCCCTGACCAAGTTTTAATCTAAGTTGGGCATGGCAGAGCATGAATATTTAGGATAAGATTAGATGATTCTCTGATGCCATGCCCCTACAAATATTATACTTAAATATTATTAATGTCATTACGAGTGGACAATAATGGTAAAATAGTGACTTGTTGTTAATCAGGTTGAATTTAATTAATATGTGGCGAGTCAATATTTATTGTAGTGGAGATGATTGGAAACGCTATGGTGCTGACTTTAAAGAAATGACGAAAAAATATCAATCTGAATTGATAGTTTCCCAAAAAATGCCCGATGAAACGCGTATTATGGCTTACAAAATTGAGGGTATTAACGAAGCAGAAAGCTTTCAGGAAGATTGTATTAAGTTTTCTGGATTTACTTCTGATTATGAATCTTTTTAAAAATGATTTACTTTAGCGATTGGTATTATTGAACGGTTCAGCTTTTGATTATAGTGTTCCGTGTCAAACCCCAAGTGTTCACGAACTAGATATAAAGGACGACGTTTATCTTCTCTGTAAATGCGACCAACATATTCCCCAATTACCCCTAAAAAGACCAATTGAATGCCTCCAATAAATAGAGTAGCCATGAATAATAATGTCCAACCAGGAACCCAAATTGAGGTAAATAATCGCAATATTAAAGCATAAATAATACCCGCTAAAGATAAGCCAAAAGTCAATAATCCAGCCCAAATTGCCATTCTTAAAGGAACCAAAGAAAAAGATAAAATCCCATCCATAGCAAAGCGGAACATTTTCCATAAGGGATATTTACTCACTCCCGCAAATCTTTGGGCCCGTTGATAGGGAACTGGAATCTGACGAAACCCGACCCAACTGACCATCCCTCGGAGGAAGCGATCACGTTCTGGCATATGTTTTAACGCTTCTACCACACGACGATCCATCAGACGAAAATCCCCCGTATCTAGGGGAATAGCTACGTCTGACAGATGGTTGATTAAACGATAGAAAGCCTTAGCAGTCCACAGTTTAAATGCGGTTTCTCCCGGTCTATCTGTCCGAACCCCATAGGCCACATCGTAACCTTTGCGCCATTGTTCTATCATGTCTGGAATGACTTCAGGAGGATCTTGTAAATCCGCATCAATGAGAACAACTGCATCTCCTGAAATGTAGTCTAAACCTGCGGTGACAGCCATTTGATGGCCAAAGTTTCGAGAGAGTAACACCACTTTGACTCTTTTATCGTCCCGTTGCAAGTGACGCAACAGTTCAGATGTTTGATCTTGACTGCCATCATCAACATAAATGACTTCAAAGGAGGGGGTTATTTGTTCTAAAACCCTGACTAAACGATGGTGAGTCTGGTTGATGACTTCTTCTTCGTTGTAACAGGGGACAATGACTGAGATCAACAAGGTGATTTTCTCCTCACAACAGACTTTCGACACTTGCCACTGATGCTAACTTAAGAGAGGGAGTCTTAAGACATTATTGATGAGTTTTGGCCGGTATACAGAGTAAAGTATGTCCTTCAAGGCGAGTTTCGTAGCCTAGATGACTCAAGAAGGGTTCAACCCCTAATAAGGCTGATTCTCCGGTTTGAACATCTTTATGTATATCAATACAAAGGTATGGTAGATAGGTAGTCAGGGTAGTTTTAGCCCCATGTAAAGCATATAGTTCAAAACCTTCAATATCAATTTTTAATGCTTTGGGTTGTAAATTATGGGCCGCTACATAATCATCAATTGTTGTTACTTCGACTTTGTAAGTTTCATGTTTAAGACTATGACTAACCGTTGGCGCATTGAGGGTCGAAACATCTGAAGCCCAAGTTAATTCATTATCGGGAGTATATTCTATAAATTCCGCTTCTCCTGGTTTATCTGCGATCGCGGCTTTGACAACTGTTACATTATCAAGATGATTTAAGTCAACAATTTGTTGTAAAAAATGTTGTGTTCTTTTAGCAGGTTCAAAGGCATAAACATGACCCTGAGAACCAACAGCACGAGATAAAGGAAGGGCAATTACACCAAAAGCAGAACCAATATCTAAGACGGTATCTCCTTCTTTAATCTGGGAACAAAGCCAATTAGAACAGTGAGTTTCTACATAATAAGTCAATTTCTTATCATTTTTAGGATGTAGACAGTGAGGATAAATTCTTAACATCTCTACTGGTGCGAGAACTTCCATATCGTTCATCTGACAAGTTAGAATAGAACCTGATTTATTTTCAGTTACTAATTCCTGACAGGTTTCTCTAAGAAGTTGTTGATTGAGTTTTTCTAATAATTCGATAGTTTGGCTCTGTTGTTGTTGTAAACTAATAACTTGGTTTTCAAGGTGGGTCAGTCCCAAAGCCTTACGGATAAAGAGTTTTATTGAATTTATTATTGCCATGTTTTTAAGATATTAATCAGTTTCAATTTTTAATTTATGCAGATCCAAAGTTCATTGGACTGAGTATAGCATGAGAAAGTTCCCGAAATTGTCCTTGACACTTAGCCATCTTTCGATTAATGTGACACAATATGTTAAATAGTACATTTATGTGATTAAATAGGTCAAAAATATTCATTTTAAGTTTGTTCTAACCTATTGAGGGCTTAACAATTAAACAGAGTATCGATAAATTTTGTCTAGGTTCTTATTATGTTTTTAGTTGTCCATCAAAAAAAAGTTGGTTTTATTATACTTAGTTGTATTTATTTTTTAATAGGAATTTTTTTGATTTTTCAAACCTCAATTACGGGGGATGAACCGGCTTATCTTGGGGCAGCTTATGCTTATAGTCAAGGGTTAGGATTAAATGTAGAACATCCTTTATTATTAAAATTGATAAATGGGGCTTCTTTAAAACTTTTTTTTCAAAATTTACAGGTGTCAGTTCCTCTTATTGATCAAATTCAAAATTATGACAGTGCTGAGGGACGTTTAGCCTCTTTCCAAGTTGGTTATCATCTTTTAATGGGTTATCCTGAACACTTTTTTAATATTATTTATGTTTCTCGTTTTGGTTATTTATTATTTAATAGTATATTTTTAATTTGGTTATATTTTTATACATTTGTTTTTAAATTTATTAATTCTAATGTATCTTTAATTTTCTTAACTCTTTATATTTTTTCTCCGAGTTTTTATTCTCATAGTTTTTTAGCCACTTTTGATGTACCTGCTTCTCTCTATGGTTTAGGAAGTATTTTATCAGCCATTCTTCTTAGCTTTAATTTAGAGAAGCTATTCCAAAAAGAAATTTTACTTCATTTTATAATTAACACAATCTTAATATTTTTAGCGATCAATATAAAATTTAGTAACTTAATTATTATACCAATCATCATAGGAGTTTATGGAATTACTATATTTTACCTAATTTGTGATAAACAAAAAAAATTAGCTATCTGTTACAGTATTTTAGCAATCATTAGTTTGTTGGCGCAAATCGGTTTAATTAATATCATGTATAACCTAGCATTTGGTAATTTATCACAGCCTGAAGTTCAGAGCAATTTTGAATACTATTGGCAAGGGATAAAAATGAATCTTAATACATCAAATGGAGTTCGTGAACCATTTTTTAAAGATCGTTTTTTGCCGATTAATTACTTAGAATATTTGTTGAGAATTTTTTGGTTTAAGGAAAATCCAGGATTTTTGATCATGATTGTGCTTATCTTAGTTAGTTTAATTACTTCAATTCAGCACAATAGAAACTTATTTACGAAAATTAATTTTTTCCAGAAAATCAAAATAAACTTCAACTCACTATTAATATTAGCTTTTACTTTATATCCTATAATTTATCTAGGTTTATTGAGTAAAAGTAGATTAATTATTGGTTATCGATATTTTTATCCAATTCTCATTTTTTTGTATTTATTCACTGCCATCTTTTTATTAATTGTTACCAAAAAATTAAAAAAACAACGAGAAATAATAGGAGTGTGTTTAGGTATTTATATAGTTTTTGGTATTGTAGGAATTCCTCAATCTCTAAGTTATGTTAATCCTTTATGGTTTAATGAGAAATGGCAACTAACCGATGATTCTACTGTCAACTGGGGACAAGAAAACTATCAGGCTGTACAATACCTAGTTAATAATAAACTACTACCTCCTAAAAATGTAAATATAATAGCGCAACAAACATTTGGAGTTATAATTAATATTAATCAATATTTAGAGATTATTGCTAAACAAAAAAATTATCCCATTGATATTCAATCTTATTATGCTCATCCCCCATTTAATCCTCTAGAAGATGAAATTACTAAACTACCCGATAAATATTTATTAATTGATAGTAGTATCAAACAGAAAATAGTAGCAAACACCTCTCAAAATTTTGTAGCCGCTAAAAACTGGGACTATTTACAAAGCCATCAACCGATTTATTCTTATAACAAAATAATGTTTATTTATCAACTCAGATAAAAAAATGTCATCAATAAAATTCTGGTTAATTAGTCATCGTCGTCACTTATTAGTTTTGCTACTTTATGGAATAATTGCCATAGCTTTAATGGGCCCAATGGCTTCATCTTCAGTAATTTTTTCAACAGGAGAAACTGGGCCACATTTAGGTTATTTAATTCAAGCAAAAATGGCTTTAGAAGAAGGACAATTTCCCCTACGAATTGCTCCCATTGAAAATAATGGTTGGCGTTATGCTGCCTTTCAATTTTACAGTCAAATTCCCTATACTTTAGGAGCATTAATTTACAAATTTATTACTCCTGAAAATCCTTATACTGCATATAAAATAATGCTCTGGTGTTCTTTAACTATCGGAGGCTTCTTTATTTATAATCTCAGTTTATGGCTAACGCGCCGTCAAATTCCAGGGATTTTAGCCGGGGTATCTTATATGTCAGCCCCCTATTTTCTGAATACAATTCATGCTCGCGGTGCTTTTCCTGAATCTATTGCTCAAGGCATTTTACCTATTGTTATTTATTATGTAATTCGTTGTTATAATAGTTCTAAACCTCGTTATATTTTACTCAGTAGTCTTGCTTGGTTTGCCCTAGCAACAACCCATATTATTACCTTTGTTTATGGGTCATTATTTATTGGTCTATGGGGATTTTTATTAATCATAAAAACAAGTTTTTTAGGTCAAATAGATAGGCAATCATATAAATTATCTCTAGTAATTAAAACTCTTCATTTTCCAGTATTAAGAAGTAAATTAATACGAATTAGTTGCTCCTATATTTTAAGTTGGTTATTAGGCCTATATTTTCTAATCCCAGTAGTATTTGAATCGACTACCTTGAGTATGCGGGTTCAACTTAATACCATCAATCCTTATGTGACTAATTGGATGTCTCCCTTAGCTAATTTACTATCTCCTACTGCGCTTTCACCCCTTCCCACTCCAACTGGAGATTCTCCAACTTATGGCTTAAATCCGGCAGTTGGTTGGATTTTTTTAGCTGCTTGGGGTGTAGTTTTTTATTATTATTATTTTAGACAAAAATTACCTCCTCGTCTTCAAGTAACAAGACCTTATATTTTGGGGTTATTATGGATTTTTATTCTTGTTTTATTCATTACTTGGAGTCCTATAGACTTCTGGAGTTTCTTACCTAAAACATTTTGGGTAACTCAATTTACTTTTCGTTTTTTAACTCATATTATGTGGACTGGAGCATTATTAACAGGTTATGCAGTAGTTATTTTATTTCGACAAAAGTTAGAATCTAAACATCTAATTATTGGCATTTTAATTATTATATTAGCCAGTAGTCCTTGGCTTCCTAATCCTCGTGGTACTTTGACAGTGGATGAAGTTCTAAAAAGTCCCTTATTTCGCTATTCAGGTGCTTTAGATTATCTCAACCGTAGTCCTCTAAAAGCATTATACGGCAATGCTCAAATGCCTTTACTACCTAATTCTTGGATTCCCGGAGGTGATGCTTGGGATGCCTTTAATACTCGTCCTTTATTAATAATTCCTGAAAATGACAATAATTGGCAAACTTGGCCTCTTTGGCAACCTGGAGAAAATCCTATATTAGTATTAGAAGGTAGGGTGTTTCAAGATAGATTAGCTGGACCAACTATCTTATCAGTTTTATCTAATGGGAAACTAATAGCAGAAATATCTTTAAATCAACCTCAAATCAGTTGGAGTATTCCTTTTAAAGATGCAAAAACTGACGAAAAGAGTTTTAATATACAATTTATTTATAAAGGAATTACTCAGAATGGACAACGACCTAGAGTAGAAGTAGATAACTTATATTTTCAAGGTATTTCACCTACAAATACTGTTATTCCTCTTAAGTTTACAAAAGATAAATGTGACCTATACGGGATGGAAACTTTATGTAAAATATCCGTCAATGAAACTGCTCAAGTTGTTCAACTTCCTGTGCTTTATTATCCCAATATGCAACGAGTTGAAGTAAATGGGAAAAAAGTTCCATATTTTGCGACTAATTATCATGATTATAATGTAGTTGGTATTCGCTTAAAACCCGATACCTATGAGATTAAAGTTATCTTTATTGGGTTAGCTTGGGCTAACTGGATTAGTTTTGTGGCTTGGATTACTCTAATTACCATAAGTGCTTTTAGACTTTATCAGTCGAAACTAAAACTAAAACAAATATTATGAAGTTAATTAATTTGTTAAAACAAAGCAATAGATTATTATATATCCATCAAACTAATCTGCTAATTCTGATTCTTTATGGCGTAATAGCTATTGGTTTAATGGCACCCATGGCTTCAGATAATATTCTCAGCACTACCGGAGATAATCCCTCTCATTTAGGGTATATGATTCAAGCTAAAATGGGTTTAGATGAAGGACAATTTCCATTAAGAATTGCTCCTGTTGAAAATAATAGCTGGCGTTATCCCAGCTTTCAATTTTATAGTCAAATTCCCTATACTTTAGGTGGATTATTTTATAAATTTTTTACTCCTAATAATCCCTATGAAGCTTATAGATTAGTTATTTGGCTATCATTATTAATGGGAAGTTTTTATATTTATCGTCTTAGTTATTGGTTAATAAACTCTCAAATAGCTTCTATATTATCCGGAATTTCTTATTTATCATCTCCCTATTTTCTCAATAATATTCATGCAAGAGGGGCTTTCACTGAGGCTGTTGCTCAAGGAATTTTACCTATTATTATTTATTACGTTATTCAGAGCTATAATTATCCTAAAATAAAGTATATTTTTCTATGTAGTATTGCTTGGTTTGCTCTGGCAACAACTCATATTATTACTTTTGTTTATTCAACCTTATTTATTGGGTTATTTGGATTAATTTTAATTATAAAAACAGGAAAAATAAATTTTAAACTATTATCATTATGTCGTGTAATCATTGGATATGGGGTCAGTTGGTTACTGTCTTTATACTTTTTAGTTCCTGTTATTTTTGAGTCTTCATCTCTATCTATTCGGCAACAAGTTCAAGTTATTAGCCCCTTTGAAAATAGGTGGTATAGTCCCTTAGCTAACCTTCTTTCTCCCACTTCTTTACCTCCTTTTCCCTCAGAAATGGGAGTCGCACCTACTTATGGTTTACATCCCTCTATTGGTTGGATTTTTCTCTCAGCAGTTGGGGTCATTATTTATTATAATTACTTTGCTCGTTCCCTATCCTTAAAATCACAATCTACCTATCCTTATCTTATTACTTTACTCTGGATATTTTTGATTGCTTTTTTAGCAATTTGGAGTCCTATTGATTTCTGGAAATTTCTACCACGTCAATTATGGGTGACACAATTTAGCTTTCGGATATTAACCCATATTATGTGGACAGGTGCATTATTAACTGGTTATGGAATTATCTTGATTTTTAGAAAAAAATTAGATCGTCGTCATCTTATTCTTGGTTTATTAATTATTATTATAGCCAGTCGTTCTTGGTTGCCCTCACCTCGTGGAAACATCAGTGTTGATGATATTGTAAAAGACCCCCGGTTTAAGTATACTGGTGCTTTAGATTATCTAAATCGTAACCCCATTGAAGCATTATATGGAAATGCAGAACTGCCCTTACTTCCCCCTAAATGGATTCCTGATTATAGCACTTGGGATATCTTTGTTAATCAATGGTTAGTATTACCAATAAAGCAAAATTATCCTGTCTGGAAAGCTGAAGAAAAGCCTGTTTTATCTTTAGAAGGAGAGGTCTTAGATAATCTTCCAGAAAATGCTTCATTAGTTGTTCAACTTAACGGAAAAATCATAGATTCTATTTCCTTATCTTCGTCTCAATTTACTTGGAATATTTCTTTTTATAATATTAATATACCGGATAAATATTTTAGATTAAAATTTTTAGTAAATGGTACAAATAACAATGAACAAACCATTAAAATTAAAATCAATAAATTTGTCTTTCAATCTCTTTCTCCTCAAAAGACTATAATACCTGTCTCGGAGACGGAAAAAAACTGCTCTCAAGAAGGGGTTAATAAGGTTTGTCAAATTACAATAACTCCAGAAGCGCAAATTATTCAACTTCCTGTTTTATACTATCCCAAGATGTTAAAAATATGGGTAAATAACCAGAGAGTTAATTACTTTCCTGTGTATTATCGAGATTATAATTTAGTGGGTTTACAGCTTGAACCAGGCACTTATAAAATTAAAGTAGCTTTTCATGGTTTATCATGGGCTAATTGGATTAGTGGTTTAGCTTGGTTAGGTTTAATTAGCGGAATTATTGTATCAATAACACAAGATAAGAAAACAATTAAATCAACCTCTAGAGAGAGACTAAAGTTTGATACTATAGGAACAAAGCCTCCGAAGGGAGGCTAAATTAAACCCACGTAGGTGGGTTTTGTCTTTATAGCTTAACCTTTCAAGGTTTAAGCCTAATTTGTTCTGTTAAATCAATCTCTACAGACAGACCTTATGTCTGATACTATAGGAACGAAGCCTCCCTTTGAAGGCGAAATAAAACCCACGTAGGTGGGTTTTGTATTTATAGTTTAACCTTTCAAGGTTTAAGCTGATAATTTCTAATAGTTTTACATACTAGGTTCGGTAGAAGCAATTTTTTTTACCTTAACTAGCTGATAAAGTTCTTCACCATTAATATCTTTAAAATGATGCACAGATTTAGCATGATAACCTCTATCTCTTAACCTGGAAAATTCTTGAGTAGAAACGATATAAAGACAGGTTTCATTTAAACTAGCATCTTTACTTAAATCAATTACTTTCCATCGTCCCATATCTAACTTATTAATAGCAACATCTACATTTAATTTCTGATAATCAGAGGGGTCTAACTTAGTATAAAAAGGAACCAGGATATAAATATGTTTTCCGTAAACATTACTATCGATAATTATGCACTCGGCAGAAGTATTATTAGCATAAGTAATAACTTCTCCCATAGTAGATAACCAAGCATCAGTACGCCATCGAGGATAATCTATAAAATAGCGATGACAAAAGAAAACAAGAGAAATAGAAATCACAAATAAAATAATACCGTTAATAATTTTTTGTTTTTGAGGAAATAAATCTATTAATTTAGTAATACCATAACCTGAAATAATTGCCATTAGAGGTGCGCCAATCATTGCTCTAAGTGAGTGAATTTCTGAGGTTAAAGCGGCGGGTATAGGATATAATAATAACCAGAGCATAAAAATTGCACTTTCTTTTCGTTTTTCTTTGATTAAATAAATTAACCCAATGGTTAAAGTTACCATATCAAAATAATAAATTTCCCCTCTATTTTGGGGAAGATGTCGCGGATTAGGATCACCTTTAAAAAACATAAAATCAGGGCTAAAATGAGCAAAATAATAATTACTAAATGTGAGAAAATCAGGAGCAATCATAACATCATTTGCTCTTGTCATTCCTTCAGGAGATAAATAATATATTAATTGTGGAACAAAAAAACACAAGAAAACAATAATAGAAATTAATGTATAACGTTTATTTTGCCACAAGTGTTGATAAAAAATAATCACTAGACCAATTAAAAAAAGCGGAACAAATACTCTAGCTGATTGATATGTAAAAATACTTATAGCAAATAAAAAACTAGATAAAGGTAAATATTTAAGTTGTTTTATACTCTTGACAAATACGAGTAAACTTAAGCAAAATAAACAAGGAAATAAAATAGCTCTAAACCCAATACGGCTAAATTGAATATGCCAAGGTGAAATGGCTAATAATAAAGCCGAAAATAAGCCAACACGCTTATTAAAACACTCTTTAGATAAATGATATACAATTAAAACAGTTAAAGTTCCAATAAAAGCTGAAGCTACTCTAATTCCAAAAACATTAAGCCCCAAAATTTTAATAAAAGGAATCAACAAATAAATATATAATCCCTCCCGATAATCATTAGCTGATTTAAACATGAAGGGTAAAAATTTGCCATATTGATCTCGCAATGTATGAAGAATAGAATAAGCATCATAAGCATAAGAAGCTTCATCAGGGAAAAAACCATTAGGAACTTTATCAAGAAAAATTAAACGTAGTAAAGCAGCAATTATTAAAATAATTATTAGTAATTTTAAATGACCATTTTCTGCTTGATCTTGTCCCATAGTAAAAAAAGTTTCTAAAAGTGTTTAATTTAATTGTTTTTGGAAATTCTAACTAATTCATAATTCAGATCATTATTAATATCTCTAGGGGCATAAATAACTTCTTGTTTATATCCTTTTGATTGTAATATTTTCTCATCTGTATTTTTAGAAATAACGTATAGACAGTTAGAATCTAATGTTTTATAATTATTTAGAGTTAAAACCTTCCATCTTCCCATATCTAATTTATCAGTAACAACATCAACCCCAAGTTTTTGATATTCTGCTGGAGGAAATTGGGTATAAAATGGAATCATTATATAAATATATTTTCCATGAATATTATCACTCATCACCAAACATTCAGACTGACTTTTATCTGCATAATTAATCACATTTCCTAATTTAGCAAACCAAACATCTGTATGATACTTTGGATATTCTACAAAATATCGTTGACAAAATACTGTTAAACCAGCAACTAATATTAAAGAGATTGTAAACTTAACAGCTAATTTTAAATTACCTTGAAAAATATCAATAATAGTAATTAAACCATAGGCTGATATGAGAGCAAATATAGGAGGGCCTACACAAGTTCTCACTGCACTACTAGGCGAAATAAGAGCGGCTGGTATTGGATATAGTAGTAACCACAAAAATATAATACCTCTTCCTTGAACTTTATTTTTGATTAATGTAATTAGGCCAATAATGATGGTAAAAAATTCAAATGAATACAATTCTCCCATCTTATTAACCGTATGACGAGGAATAGGATCTCCTTGAAAAAAGAGAAATTTAGAGCTAAAATAAGAGAAGTAACTATTAATAATATCAGACAAAGTAGGAAGAATACCTACTGCACTAGCCCTGGCCCCACCTTCATCAGAAAAATGATAAATAAGTTGGGGAATAAAAATTAGTAAAAATAAAATTAATCCCCAAAGTGTTTGTTTTTTATGTTTCCATAAGTGATCTTTATAAATAATAATTAAGCCTAGCAAAAAGAGAGGAACAAAAACCCTGGCAGAGTTATAAGTATAAATACTAATGCCAAATAATAAACCAGCTAAGGGAATAAAATTAGGTTTCTTAAGACTTTTGAGAAAAATAAACAAACTTAAGCAGAATAATAGAGGAACGGAAATAGTTCTAAAAGCGATACGGCTAAAGTGAATATGCCAAGGAGAAATAGCAAGAAATAAGGCAGCAAATAAAGCTACTCGTTGATTAAAAAGCTCTTGAGCGAGATAATATAAAATTAAAACTGTTAACGTTCCAATGACGGCTGATGTCAATCTTGCGCTAAAGACACTAAGTCCAAATAATTTTAGGAAAGGAACCATTAAATAAATGTATAATCCTTCCCGATAATCATTGGCTGACTTAAAAAAGAAGGGCAAAAATTTACCATACTGATCTCTTAAAGTATGAAGAATAGAATAAGAATCATAACTATAAGACGCTTCATCAGTAAAAAATCCATTAGGAATAGTTCCTAAAAAACTGACTCTTAAAGTAAAAGCCAGTAATATAATTCCTAATAAATAAATTTCTTGAGGTGGTTTAATTTTGAAAAATTTTAACATTCTTTAGAACATTTTTATCGAATTAGGGTTCTACCTTTACATTTTTGTGTACTATATTTTGGACTAATTTCAAATTCCGATTTAAGTGAATAATTTCTAGAAGGATGAAAATAAGAACTATAAAAGAAGCTATGGGGAGTCTTACCGACTAAACAAACTTTTTCTCCATCCTTAATTTTATCTAAGATTTCCGTTTGAACGTTCCCTTGAATATATCTAGATAAAGGCTCAAATTTTGGTATAGTGAAAAATTTATCAGTTTGCAGAATAAATACTAACATGAAGCCAGTCGCTACCAAAGCAAAATTTTGTGAATTAATCAGCTTATTTTCAGAGAAATAATTAAGATGCTGAGAGATAAGATAGGCATTTAAAGAAACAAACACAATCATCCAATACATATAATATCTGAGTTCATAAGATTGGGGCATAATAGAGGTTAAACCTGTCATTATAACCATCAAAAATATAGCTATTTTAGATTCGTGATTATGAATTTTCCAACAGAGATAAATAAAGAGCAATAAATTAAATATGACATAGCCACCGAAATAACCACCTATGCCAAATGCTTCTTCATCCCAGGAAATAAAATCCATAGCCAAAGTCCATGGCCAAGGTCTTCTCTTATCAAAAGCATTAATTTCTAGCACAGATTTTGCCCATCTTAATGTTGGAGGAAGCTTTCTGAGATTTGCGTGCATAAAATCAGGAGGTGCTTCATTATGGTTAAAAATATGTCCAGCTATTTCAATTTTAACTGGATAAAAAGGATTGTGATATACAAGAATATTTCTTATTGGTGTAACAAAAATAACAAGAGTTGCTAAAAAAGATATTGATAGAACTTTAATTAAACGAATCAATCCTGTTTTTGCATTACCATCAGGTTTCCAATATTTAGAAATTATTTGAGGAAAGATAAAGCATAATATAATAAAGACAACAGGAATTAACTGAAACTTAATATTGGCAGCACTAGCAGCCGATAAAAATATTATTAATAAGGTTTTGTTGTTAAATGAAATTTTGTTAATGTATAGAAGATAAGTTGTCAAAATTAGAATAGATACGCACACATTTCCTGGTAAGTCAATATAACTTCTAGCTGCGTGCATATGAACCATAGGAATAGCTAGTAAAGAAATTGTAGCTAAATAGAAAGGTATTTTGAGAGAATTTGTTAAATAAGTGATTAAGATAATTAGACTTGAAAAGCAAACTAGATTAGTAGCTTCAGGTCGTTGAAAAATTTTCCAGAAAAAGCCTTGAAGCGCGTTGGCTAAAAGTGGAAATCCTAAAAATCTATGTTCTGTATAATCTTCAAATGTGTATTGTTCAGGGGAAATAATTCCCCAAATTCTGGCAGCAAAAGGAAGATGATACATATAGCCATCACCTCCATAATTACCGTCAAAGAAACTAATCAAAAAAATTGAAAATAAAGTAATTATGGAAATAAAAGTTAAACCTGTTTTTATATTAAGATAAGGAGCAATATATTTACCGAATTTCTCTGAATATTTAAGTCTTTCTGCAACAGGAAACGTCATTAATATTATTCCGCCTCCTCCCATAACAAATCTTAAAGTTCTCAGCATCTGGCCATCAATATAGCCAAAATAACCGATAATCCCTAACATCAATGTTAAGGAAATTAAACTACTTCCTAATCCAAAATAAGGTTGACTCTTTAATTTAAAAAGTACAGGAATATTTTTGAGGAGAGGTAAACCTATATAAGTTAAAAGTGTTAAACTTAATATAAAACAACCTATGGCTAAACTAGCTAGTGGAATTAACATAATTGTAAACGGCTAATTAGGATTTTAAACATTGGGGGTGATTAATAAGTTATCATGACTTTAAATAATTCCCCCCAGATTTAGATATAAAGATTAGTAGACAAATCTTTAAAATCATTGATTCTCGTGATTTTAGCTCCTTTTACTAATAATGTATCATCAGAACTTTCATTAAGGAAATCAAAATAAAGATTAACTTTTGATGTTTCCGAAATATGAATTACCCAATCTCGATAAGTAGAGGCAAGCAAGTTACTATAGGCATGATAACGGAAAATAATTTTATCATCTATTTTCACACCACAAGTCAGATCATTGTCCCTTCCTTGAGCAGTAAAATCCATATCAATTAGATATCGACCTTTATCAAGAATTAAGGGATTTTTGAGAGAGATTGAACCTTTATTTTTAGTTTCAAAATCTTCTACTATCAGAGTATATATTTCCTGAAATTCAAAGGGAGGTTGATAAGCCACTTCAGCTAACCTATCTTGATGAATATAAAGATTATTCCGAATTCCTGTACCTGGAGGATAATCATTTGAACTCTTAACTTCTTGATAAGTATTCAAATCAATCGAAATATATCCATTTTCTCTTAATAAATCTAAGCAGCGAGTATCATCAGGTTGAGTTTCTAGAATTAAGTGAGGTTTAGCGGTGGTGATGGTATTAATCATCCCTTTTAAAGCATCTAATTCAGCCCCCTCAATATCCATTTTAACAACAGTAGGAACCAGTCCCGTATGATTAACAAAATCATCTAAGGCAATGGTTGAAACTTGATAAGCAGCTGGTGCATTTTGAGGATTACTATAAATACTGTCATTGAGATGACTTCCCAAATAAATAGGAACCTTCCCATAAGATTTGTGATAAACGGCTGTATGAAAAAGCTGCACATTACTACAACCACTTAAGACGATATTTTGCTGACATTTATCCACAATTCGAGGACTAGCTTCAAAGGCACAAACTACCCCTTTTGGCCCTACCATTCGAGACATTAATGTAGTTAATCCGCCAAAATTTGCCCCGACATCAAAAACTACATCACCAGGACGACAGAGATCTCGTAACGCGAGTTGAACAGGAGGTTCCCAAAGGTTTTCTTGATACCATGGGGCAATACCATAGAGTCGAACTTCTTCTAACTTTTGATTGATTTGGAGTTGTTGATCAATTTCTCCTAATAGAAAGCGAGTTAAACGAACTTTTAACCAATTTTTGAGTTTATTCATGATTGTTATTTTTCTATATTAGTAAACCAAAGAAAAGCGTGTTGTTCGTGACGGTTATCATTGAAAATACGATAATTTAGTTGTAGTTCTAAATTATTATGCTGATGCCAATAAACTTGATGTTCTTGTTGAATTTGAGCAGCAATCTTGCGAGTTTCAATGATTCTATTTAATGGAGAGAAACGGGATAATTTAGGAATCCAATCCAAAGACCGATAAGCCTTTAATAAAGTTTCAATTCCTTTAAAATACCGCAAAGCTTGGGACTCAGGATGAACTTCTTTTAGATATAAACTTAGGTTATAAGCATATTCTAAATCCGTACTGATATGACCGCAGTAGGACTTACGATAACCCAGACATAAGTAAATTAATTGTTCAATTTCCTCGACCTTTCTATTGGCAAATCCATAACGAACCCCACCTAAAGTTCGATGAACATACCAGGCCCGCATATCTTCAATTTCGGCTGCGGGACTTTGGGTCGTTCTTTCATCAGGATAGTTCCAAAATACTCCTAATGTTTGGTCAACTACTTTACTGTTAATAAAAGGCAAAATCCGACTCTTAAATTCCGTATCTCCTGCCCCCCGGAAACTACCATCATAGTAACCAAAACGATCATGAATTGAACGACGATATAAAGCACCAACCCAAGACAAATAACAGGTTTCTAAATAAACTAAGTCCTGTTTATAATTCTGGCGATTATAAGACATAACGTCATTGACCCAACTGCCTTGTTTATCAACATTAGTGACTAAACTATGGCCAATGACCCAATCTAATTCTGGATCTTCATCTAATTCTTCGGCTAAAATTTCTAGACAACCAGGTAAGATGGTTTCATCTACTCCTAAAAATGACAAAAAACGTCCACTAGAAAGGTCAATTCCTCGGTTCCAAGCTGTCTGAATTGTTTCTCTTTTTTTGGATCGCGCGTAAACAATCGGGATATTAAGTTCATCCGCTAACTGTTGAAAAACCTGATATTCATCCCCCGGAGAACCACTATCAACTAGGATAACTTCTGCTTCTCCCCGTTGAATTAAAGTTTGATGCTGTAACGTTCTTAAAAACAAAGGAAGTTTATCTGCTGCATTGTAAAGGGAGACAATAACACTGACACGATAAACAGATTTATCTCGGCGATCATCAACAAATTCATAGTCCCATGCTTTATTGAGAACATTGTCTAATAATGACTGTTGAATTAATTCATAACAGCGATTTTCTCTTTCAGAATTTTGGACATACATTGCTTGTACTATCTCAGCTTCTTTAGTGAAACCTTGATGAGTTAAAGCCCGTTTTACATAGGAAATATCGCCGAATAAATCTTGATCTAACAGACGCATTCCCCTGAGTTTATAGGTAGC
Organism: Aphanothece sacrum FPU1; assembly: GCF_003864295.1. Lineage (NCBI taxonomy): Bacteria > Bacillati > Cyanobacteriota > Cyanophyceae > Chroococcales > Aphanothecaceae > Aphanothece > Aphanothece sacrum. The sequence continues at coordinate 175,288 of NZ_BDQK01000016.1, forward strand.
GGCTACCAGTTCATTCCCTCGTAATTCTTCAATTCTGGCAATTTCTCGCCATAAACGAACCCGATCTATCCGATAGCCATTTCCTAGTCTATCTTCTAAATTTTGATTTTCTCCACCAAAATCTGAACCTAACTTCCAACATTCTTTAACTTTGTTTCCCAAATCTTTTTGGGTTAATTCTGAAGCATTAAAAGTATATTTGTAGCGTTTAACTAATTTAGAAGATTTTAAAGTTTGAGCATTGCGAGTTTCTTCTAATGGTTTTCTAAGTTGCTCTCTTGTGTCTCCAATAGTGTTTTGAATCTGTTTATAAATTGGTTTAATTTGAGATTTAACAACTTTAACTACAGGTATTTTACCTAAACTAAATCCTGATCGATTAGAACCCCAATAAGTTACTAACTGACTATACCATTGAGCCAACTCTTCACTGGTTTCTGAATCAGACACTAAGGAAGAATTATAAATTGTTTCTAAATCGGGATCACTGGTTTCACGATTAGTAGAGAATAGTTGATTGACTAGATATTCTCGATATTCATCATAATTATCTAAAACTTTACTAATGAGAGGAAGAGCAGTATAGATATTATTAACATCAATTTTAATGAAGGGAATTTCTGGGAAAGTTTCTTCTAAAAAGCGACAAACTCCCGCCCCATTACCAATAGCCGTAGGACAACCAGAAAATAGAGATTCTAAAGCCACTAAATTTAAAGTATCGTATCTAGATGGCACAAAAGTAATCGATTTACTAGCAAATAATTCTACCAGTTCTGCTGGATTCATTGGTACACAAATCTTCAGATCTTTGTTTCGATTATTAATCATCTTCATTAGATAATCTTTAGAGCATTGGAGTTCGTTATAATTGAAACTATGAGGCCCAATTATTCTGGCTTCACTATAACTTTCTCTGGGAATCCACCACACTAAATCTACAAAAATATCAGGCCCTTTACGTTTTTCTGTGCGGCCAATAAAATTGATACTTGGGGGTTTTTCTGAGGGTAAACCTCTGGTGGGTTTAGGTAAATCAAGAAAATGGAGAGGATTATAATAATGAGAGTCTAAATCAGAAACTTCTCGCCATTCATCCAAATAACTATTACTAATCCCATAGCGAATATCTGCGGTTTTATATTGCATTTTTTCTTGGATATCTAAGGGAATATTCTCCAAGCCAAAATCAAACCAATCTAATCGCACAGTTGTAGAAATTATGCCATGCATTGAAAGAGCAATACGGTCAAAATTTACCTTAAAATAGTTAAGCGCAGGACGTAAAAAGATGCCCCATTGTTCATAGTCAGGCACATCAACTACATCAAATTGTTGATTAGCTGCGGATGCGGCAATATTACCCGCCATCACAAAAGCCCTTTCTACCCATTTTGGAGGTGTCACCTCGAAGAAATTTTTGAAATTTGTTAACAGAAACTGTTCTTGATAGGGAAGAACATGGGCGTTAGTCGGACGAGGGCTATCTAACAATTCTTTTACAGCAATATAATAGAAATCTATCTGGGGGTTTTTTTTGATAATACTGCGGTAAAAAGTTTGACCACCGCCAAGCTTAATAAATAAATCGAAATCAGCAATAAGGACTTTCATAAGATATTAACTAATTACCTTTTTTATATTTTGATCTTTGGTCACACACTTAATCAATTTTCTTATTAAATTTAGGGACGACATTGGTAAAATATTATGCACAATACGACAATAAGTCAACTAATCAATGGTCAGTAATTTTAATGCTTTACATCATTTTAGTTTACAATAACTAATAACTTTTTTTTGCGGTTTGACTGCAAAAAAACTATACAATGACACATTAATGCTATCCTTGACGTTTGTCCTTTCAGATAAGTTCCCTAACTCATCGAGGACTTAAGCATAGACTCTACCAATAGTGTCACAGTGGGTTACGCTATGATAATCCACCCTACTAATAGCGTATCTGCGTAAGTCGTGTCATCCTAATTTTGCTTGTTCAATCAGATCTTGATATTGACGATATAAGTTACGGTAATCATAATCTTGGCTAAATTTTCGGGCATTTTGTCCAATTTATTGCCGTTTTTTAGGATTATTCAAAAGTTGAGCAATGAGAGAAGGATATTCATCTAAGCGATCGCAGATAATTCCTTCTTTGCCAGATGCGACTGGATAACCCCGAAACGCTACAGTTGTTCCAAGAATTACTTTTCCATAAGCCATTACTTCAAATGTTAGTCTATCACTAACTTTGATTACGGTTTGTAAGAATGCCGAGAGATTCATAGAAAAAGCAATACAGAAGACATCTCCAATAATCTATAATCCAGTTACAGCAATGGAAGTAAGTGGGTTAAGACCTAATTGAAAATTTGGACTCAAGAACGATTTAATTAGAGTTTCAAGTATCAAAATCTAATTTTGCAGAAAAATTATGACTCATTACAACGTCAATTACTTGACCAGTATCAGCCGATTCTATTATTTCTAAAATTAAAGAACCAATTCTTAATCTTACTAAGCCACAAACGGTTAGAATAATTGAATCATATCGACTTTTATGTAAACGAAATCTTTCTTGAATAATTTTAAATATTTTCACGACTCTAATTAGATGTTCAACAAAAATTCGCTTCGATGATAAAATTTTATTTTCTTCTTTTTGTTCTTCAGTTAATTGCCCGTTCTTAGGCTTTTTCTGTGGGGTAGTTATTTGAGATTCTCCTACATAAGCTTTATCTCCACTGAAAGCTTGTTGAGAATCAAATTTATTTAGGGTTTGGCGACAGATTCTAATATCACTCATAGGACCGGGTTTTCCTACAACTACATCCACAATATCCGCTCCCTTTGGTAAAACCACAAACTGACTTTTAAAAGTATGTCTTTTTTGTTTTCCTGAATAATATTTTTTCTGAATTTCATAGTCGGAAGGTCTTTCTATGACTTGCTCAGCACTGTCTACTATCAATTCATGATTGGTTAATTCTTCCCGAATCTTTTCCATTTCTTCTTGACACTTTTTTACTTGTTCTAAGAGACTTGGTGGTAACTCATCTTGAAATATTTTTTGCCAATAATCAAAGAATTTATGAGCGGATGATTCACTGATCTGAAAAAGTAAGCCTAACAATTGAAAACTTAAGTGATGTCTTAGATAAACTAACATTAAAATAATTTGTTCTTCCTCAGAGAGTTTAGGATGATTTCCTCCTCCTGCTTTGATAATTCTAATTTTCTTTTTTTCGATTTCATCTTGTTTTCTTTGGCGCAGAATTTTTCCTTGTTCTATCAGTTGCCTTAATTGGTGATAATCAATTCCTAATAATCTTTTTGTTTCTTGAGGATGTTTCTGGATATGTTTCCAAGTGTAATTGTCCATTGGTCGGTGTTACTAAATTAGTTTTCACTTCAATTATACTCTATAATTTTAATCTTATAGTATTATAGAGAGGTCTAGAGTATTGTTCATCAAACTTACACAAATATAGAATGAATGAACATTAGTGATAAAATAATCAATATCTATTTAACAGTCTCTTTAATAGCAGAATTTAATAATAATCCATATTCAATTCCTTCTACTACTGCTTGATATGAGGCTTCTAAAATATTAGGAGAAACTCCTAATGTTGTCCAGCGTTCTTTGCCATTACTCGACTCAATTAAAACACGAGTATTTGCTGAAGTTCCTGACCCTCCATCTAAAATTCTCACCTTATAATCAGTTAGATGAAATTCAGCAATTTTAGGATAAAAATTAACTAAGGCTTTTCGTAAGGCACTATCTAAAGCCGAAACGGGGCCATTGCCTTCAGCAACTTCTAATCTATCTTCTCCATTCACAGTGACTTTAATCGTCGCTAAAGCATTAGTATAGGGCATTCCTTCCCCATACAACCTATCACAATGAACTTGAAAACCTTGCAGTTGAAATAAAATTTCTCGCTGTCCCAAAGCTTGACGCATTAATAATTCAAAACTCGCTTCTGCTGCTTCAAATTGATAGCCTTCATGTTCTAATTCTTTGATTTTTTCTAATATATTACGACAAGCAATATCATCCTTATTTAACTCAATTCCAAAGGTTTTAGCCTTGGATAAAACATTACTTAAACCTGACTGTTCAGAAATAACAATACGTCTTTCATTGCCAATTTCTTCCGGTTTAATATGTTCATAAGTTAAGGGATTTTTCTGCACTGCTGATACGTGAATTCCTCCCTTATGAGCAAAAGCAGAACGTCCTACAAAAGGCGCATGATCATCCGGGGCTAAATTGACAATTTCACTAATTAAACGACTGCTTTTTGTCAGTTGAATTAACTGATTTTCGGTTAAACAATCATAGCCCATTTTTAACTGTAAATTGGGAATTAATGTACATAAATTAGCATTGCCACATCGTTCCCCATAACCATTAATGGTTCCTTGTACCATTCTGACTCCTTCAATGACCCCGGCCAAACCATTAGCAACGGCCGTACCTGAATCATTATGAGTATGAATACCCAACTGCACAGAATCCGTATCCGGTTTAATCTCTAATTTTCTGGCCACATCCTGGACAATTTGGCTAATATCGTGAGGTAAGGTTCCCCCATTGGTATCACACAAAACTAACCATTCTGCCCCGGCATTTTTCGCCGCTTTTAGGGTTTTTAGGGCATAATCAGGGTTTTGTTTATAACCATCAAACCAGTGTTCTGCATCGTAAATGACCCGCCGTCCTTGACTAAGAAGATACTCAATAGTATCTGCTATCATCTTTAAATTTTCTTCTAGGGTGGTTTTAAGCCCCTCTGTAACGTGGAGATCCCAAGATTTTCCGAAAATAGTCACCCAACGGGTTCCGGCGGCTAGAATTGCTTTTAAGAGGGGATCTTCGGCGGCAATTTTATTAGGACGACGAGTAGAACAAAAGGCGACTACTTCAGCTTGGGTGAGGGGTTCTTCTTGTAATTTCCAGAAAAATTGTACATCTTTGGGATTTGCACCGGGCCAACCACCTTCAATGAAAGGAATACCCATTTGATCGACTTGACGGGCAATTTTGAGCTTATCTTCTAAGGATAGAGCAATTCCTTCTCGTTGGGCCCCATCTCTGAGGGTGGTATCATAAATCCAAATCCGATTAGATGCACACATAATTAGGATTAATATTCAATAAAATTTAACGAAACAAGGGTTAGTCTATCCCTTTCTTTTATCTGCGATCGCTCAAAACCCATTTGTTAGCGATCGCGGATTTAGATTAGCTTTCTTTGTTATACCATTTAAGTGACTTTTAAGGGTTAATTTCCGTAAAAATACAGCTTTGTTTTAAATAAAGTTAACAAACATTAGAACAAAAGTTAGGTTATGATCTAAAAAAATATAGTGGAGTAAAAATGAGATGAGTTTTAATAATAAGTTTTTAGGTGATTTAAAAGGATTCATCGACGATCTGGAAAATGTTTTTGATGTTAAAACTAATTCAACAAAAACTACTTCTGACTCAAAATCTACAGAAAATTCTCATAATTATCTAACAACAGAAGAAAGAAAAGCGTTTGCTGGTTTATGTGCTTTAGAAGGAAAATCTGAAGTTGAAAAGTTAGCAGAATTAGTTAAAGAATATATAGATATAAAGAGACAAAGATTATAAAAAGAACTCCTATTGTAGGTTGGGTTGAGGGATGAAACCCAACAACCTGAGGTCGGAGTTCGGATTTTTTCAACGAGAGAATAAGGGTTGCCAGACTCTTGCTTGTAGCGAATTTTCCACAAATTACCTTATGTCGAACTCAGGTCAACAATTAATCTTATACAGACCTTATGTCTGATCCTATAAAAACTAAGTCCGACGAGCGCGGACTAAATGCTAGGTTGCGTAGGCAACCTTTGTTTGTATAGCTTCACTCTGAGCGAGTTAAAGTCTATTATTTGTGATAATTTAGCAGAACAAGTTCGGTAGAACCCTGATTATTTCATTTTAATATTTGTTGGGTTTCGTTCCTCAACCCAACCTACATTTTAAAGGTTACTAGAATCCAAACTTTTAGCTGCTTCTGGACTTAAAGGAAGATGTAAACCACATTCTTGTTTAAGTCCATGAAAACGACTGTCTCTTTCATTTTCATCCCCGGCCATTACCGGACGACTAGAATGCCAATCACCCACAGAAACATATCCTTGATCAAAATAGGGATGATAAGGAAGATCATAAGCAGTTAAATAATGATAAATATCACGAGAAGTCCAAGTTAAAATCGGATGAACTTTATAATGATTTCCTTGTTTAGCAACACGAGAAAGAGATTTACGGTGATTAGTTTGATCACTTCTTAAACCTGCTAACCAAGCTGTCCCATTTAACTCTTGTAAGGCCCGTTGCATCGGTTCAACCTTGCGAATTAAATCGTAGCGATTGAGAGATTCCACATCATTTTGATCCCAAAGTTTACCATAAAGAGCCTCCATGCGGGCAGGACTGAGGGGAGATTGATAAACTTTTAAATTAAGCTGTAAGCGTTCGGTTAAGTCTTGGGCAAATCTATAGGTTTCCGGGGGAAGATAGCCTGTATCGACCCAAATCACCGGAATATCAGGAATAACTTGAGTCACTAGATGTAACATCACGGCCGCTTGAATACCAAAACTGGTACTCATCACTAAACCATCACCAAAGGTATTAACTGCCCATTGAACCATTGTTTGGGCATTAGCATTAATTAAGGTTTGGTTAATGGCTTCTAAGTCTAATTCAGGTTGATTGGTATAATGAGGGTGAAGAACCTGATAGGCTGTACCGTAAGTGTTATCTGTATGAGAGTTGACCAAGTTAGTATGGGTCATGCTATATTTTTCCTCTTGTGTTCAATAAATCTTGAGGAGCCATTGAAATATGACTAGGCTAATTTTGATTGTATCTTAGTTTTAGGGGGGAAAAGTACTCAACTTCTGACTTAAGAACTTGTATCGAGGGTGTCTTTCTCCTGAGCGTTCAATGTTTATACTGTAATAAGTTAAGAGATCTAGAGTCAATGGTTGGTTGAATGTAACATAATTGATACTACATTAGTGTTATAATAATTTATAGGTATTGCTTATATTAGTTAGGTTGTCCTGACTTAAAACATAAATGAAGTATAAGTGAAGTATTAACAAGGTGAGATATCATGATTTAAGGGGTTAAAACACCCCAATTGAAGTAATACAAAAGTTAAATACCTACTTCTGTTTATCTCAAACCTGAAAACCTTTATCCATATAGGATAAGACCATTAATCAGTGGAACTTAAACAAGTTATTATTGCCTATAAAGCGGGGGATGCTCAAAGTAAATCTTGGGCCCAGACCTGTTCTCGGCAATTAGAAGCCCGCAAATGTAAAGTATTAATGGGGCCGAGTGGGTTTAAAGATAATCCTTATCCAGTGTTTCTGTCTTCAGTAACGGATAAGATTGATCTAGCTGTTGTCTTAGGGGGGGATGGTACCATATTAGCCTCTGCCCGACAATTAGCCCCCGAAGGAATTCCTATTTTAGCGGTCAATGTGGGGGGACATCTAGGGTTTTTGACCGAACCTTTTGAACTATTTGAAGATACAGAAAATGTTTGGGATCGTCTTCAAGGCGATCGCTATGCTATGTTACAAAGGATGATGTTAGAAGCGCGTTTATTTGAAGGCGATCGCTTATCTCCTAAACAAAGTAGTGAACGTTTTTATTGTCTCAATGAAATGTGTGTTAAACCCGCCAGTATTGACCGAATGCCAACGGCGGTGTTAGAAATGGAAGTAGATGGGCAAATAGTAGATCAATATCAAGGAGATGGTTTATTAGTGGCCACTCCTACGGGATCAACTTGTTATAGTGCGTCAGCAAATGGCCCTATTATCCATCCAGGGATGGATGCTATCTCCGTGACTCCTATTTGTCCTTTGAGTCTTTCAAGTCGTCCTATTGTTATTCCTCCCCGTTCGGTAGTCAATATTTGGCCCTTGGGGGATTATGAATTAAATACTAAGTTATGGACAGATAGTTCTTTAGCTACGTCTATTTGGCCCGGACAATGGGCCTCTGTCAGAATGGCTGATTGTATGGCTAGATTCATTATTTTGCGGGAAAATTACTCCTTTTATCAAACCCTCAGAGAAAAATTACAATGGGCAGGTGCCAGAATTCGTTATAACAATAATCATCGAGTCTCTTGAAGTTCAGTGTTAGGGGGGGTTTCCTCAGATAGACATTGAATCAGGGTTTGCAGTTTCATCCGTTCGATGTAGGGCCAACCTCCAGTTTCCTCAATTTCTCTGAGAATCTCATAGAGAGAGTTACGAGTATTGGGTAAGGAAGGTTCAAACATATCACTACGAATTTCTCGGTGGAGAGTTTCTAGGATACGCAGTAAAGCTAGTAATTTCTGACTATCCCCCTCACATTGATGAGCTAAACTGTTGACATTGACAACAAGATCTTTAAGAGACTCCGAGAAAGAACTGCTTTCTGGGAGCAAAGACGACTGTATTGTCTGTTGTGTTTCTTGTTGCTGCATGGTTAATCTTGTATCTTTGCCCTAGTCTTCCCATCATAAGAGATTCTGAGTCCAAAGAATTCTCAACTTTTAAAGTAGGGGCGTTACGAAATTTTGGTAGAGTAGATCCCGATACAATTTAGCGAACTTGTCCGAGATGCTATCTGTTATCTCTTTAACGAGTGATGCAAATAGGGACAAGAAATTAAAATTTGAGATTGACAAAGCGAGGATGATCATGAAGTTTCGTGCATTAATTATTGCTTTTTTGGCTCTATGCTTAGGGTTAATAACAGCTTGTAGTGATGGGCCTGCTAATGCGGTTAATCCCCAGGATTTAACCTATGATGAGATTTTGAATACCGGATTGGCTAATCTATGCCCCCAAATGTCTGAATTTACACGGGGTTCTTTACCCGTTGAAGCAGGTAAAACTTACTTAGTTGAAGATTTGTGTCTTCAACCCGAAGAATATTTTGTTAAGGAAGAACCTGTTAATAAACGACAAAAGGCAGAATATGTTGCTGGGAAGCTCTTAACTCGTTATACAACCAGTTTAGAGCAAATTACTGGAAAAATCACCGTCAGTAACGATGGGGTTTTAACCTTTTCTGAAAAAGAAGGGATGGATTTTCAACCTGTGACAGTTCAGTTACCTGGTGGTGAACAAGTTCCTTTCTTCTTTACTATCAAAAACTTAGTGGGTATTACTGAACCTGGATTCAGTTCTATCAACAGTTCTACTGATTTTGAAGGCTCTTTTAAAGTTCCTTCTTATCGGGGGGCAACTTTTCTTGATCCTAAAGGTCGTGGGTTAGCTACTGGTTATGATAATGCGGTTGCTTTACCTGCAACGGCTGATAATGACGAATATGCTAATGTGAAGCAAACTCCTATTGGTAAAGGGTCTATTTCTCTACGAGTCACTAAAGTTGATAAGGAAACTGGAGAAATTGGTGGGGTGTTTGAAAGTGAACAGCCTTCTGATACTGATTTAGGCGCGCAAGAACCTCTTGAGGTAAAAATTCGGGGTAGTTTCTACGCTCGCGTTCAACCTGCATCCTAATCAGTTTCTTTAAATGTAAGCTACACATTTATCTACTGGGTTTTATTATACGGATTAAAAGACCCCTGTAACTCAGGGGTCTTTTTACCTCTATCTGCAAATCTGTCAACTTCCCATAATATAAATTGTAGATATTCTGGTATAGCAACCGCCAAGGCGGTTAGGACACTGTGCGAAGCACATCTTCCATGGCATCCCGGAGACAGTCAAACTGACTAATTTTTTTACGAATTCGACTCTTTAACCATGACCAGCATCGCTCAATTTTATTAAGGTCAGGTGAATAAGGTGGCAAGTATTTTAACTGGCAACCAGCAGCTTCAATTAATTCTTTAATACGTCCACCTTTATGAAAGGTAGCATTATCGGCAATCACTATTTGACCCGGTTTTAGTGATGGGATCAAACAAGTTTCTAGCCACGTTTCAAAAACGATTCTATTACAAGCTCCTTCAACAGTAAACGGAGCGAACAGCTCTCCATTACACAAGGCAGCAATCATATTAACTCGTCCTTCCCTCCTCCCACTTTTGAGTGCATAAAAACGTTTTCCTCTTTCATTATAACCATAGCCATAATCTTCTCTATTATCCATGCCCGCCTCATCTATATAAACTCTTTGCTCAGGTTTATATCTAGCTATTTCTTCAGAGAATTTCTGTCTAGCGAAGTCTCCTGTTTCTTTAAGACGCTTCAGCCATAAATCTATGGTATTACGACTAATGTTGAATAGTTCGCTTGCTTCACTCTTTTTGAGTCCATCAAGCTCGGTGCTTTCGCACTCGCGCAGCGAGACCGCATTAATGACTTTCTGGCGCAGGTCATAACTGTAGGGTTTAGCCATAGAGAAGAAAAGTTTAAGGGTCTTTCTCTATTCTATGTCCTAATCGCCCTGGCGATTGCTATATCTCTGAAAGGACTATTAATTCATGGGTTCTTAAGGAGAGAATGCCTAAGCTTGATAGTGCTGTGCTTTTATGCGGTCATCTTGGCGTATCCCTTAAAACTCTGGCCAAGTCATTAGATATCGATGTATCGAATGTTCGTAATGACTTACCCATCTCAGAACCATCAAACGAGTTAACCATCAGTAAAGTCTAACTGCTCTGTGTGTTCCCTAACTTGTGCCAAATGGCAGCGATCGCGGATTTGTTCCCTAAAAACATTCGTTCTGAAAAGGTAAGGAGTTTTTAGAAACTAATTAACTGTGCCAATTGGCAGAAAATTAATGACTATATTTTTTTGTGCCAATTGGCATCAACTCACTCCGATCCATCACCGCCAGAGCCTTATGCCAAACCCTGAAAAATCTCATCTATATAGAGGCGACAAAAGTATCTCTATATATAAAAGAGTTCAGCACTTAATCCTTGCCATCATAAATGACCAAAGCGGCCATCGGGGACACTCTAAGGTCATTTGCCATTGGTCAAATTTTGGTATCTTGGCCACCTTGGCCATGGTGATGGTGTGGTGCGCGATCGCTTACTGGTTTCCCCGCTTGTTTATTTTAATAAGCCGTGCTTATCACCACAAGTGCAGGAGAGCCCAATTTCAACGGTTAATGGCTACCTATCAACGGGCTGGCTTAAGTACCATTCCCCTAATTGTTGCTTATTTCTGAGGTGTTCGGGGCAATGGCGATCGCGGGCTTATTGTTCCCTAACTAATTGTTCGGAGACTGATTGTTCCCTAACTACGCGATTGCTATCAATACCAATTGTGGGGTATTTTTGTAGGGGCGTTTTTTGTAGGGGCGGGTTTTTTACATAAGTCCATTATGTTCACAAGAAAGTTAAATAAACCCGCCCCTACTTCAATATTAAGATACTTTATCTTGTGATCGCTTAGCATCTAGTTCTTTTGTTAAAAAATAGTTAAGAAAAGTCCGAATCACAGCAATGATACCTAATTTGCCTAAAGCCTCAAAAGAAGGGGCCACAGTAGTTGCCACCACATCCGCTCCTAATTGAAATTCTAAAGCTAAAGCCAGCCAAGAGGCAAATTCTAATCGCAGTTGGGCCAAAGGAAAAGAACGACTACGAGGAAAAGCGATTATGACCGAACGGACTGAAACAAAAAAACCATAGACAACACAAACCACAGAAACAAAGTCTAATAAGAGCTTAAACAACAGCACCCATTGATGTAAATTTGCTTCAAGATATTCGACTAATTTTATAGTCTGTGTAGTTTCTGTAATCAATTTTAGCATGAATTGTCATTTTCTTCTGTAATTCTACCCATAAATAAGGGCAATTAGCCAGGGATTTACCCAAAACTACAGAGGAAAAGAAACACAGAATTTTTTAGAATGAGATTAAGTTGACTAAATGTTTACGTTTTCCAATATTTTGAGGTTTTTATTCTATGGTCTTCACCTCAATTCCCACACAGAAACTCTCTCAACAAGCAGAGCATATTTTAAAGAAAAAATATCCCAAAAGACATCATCATTATGGACTAGACGATTTTTTCTGTTTTCAAACTAATACAGGTACTATTATTGATTGGAATGAATCCCGTAATATTCTCACCAGTGAAGATTTTATCATTGGTTTAATGGAAGGACTCGAACAAGAAGTAGGAAGTGCCGCAGGAGTTGTCCTTTATAGTATTGGTCTTGAATGGGGTAAACGAGATGCTGACTTTTTTCAAAAATGGTTTTATAGTGAATACGGATACCAAAAACCTCTTAATCAACTCAATCTTTTATATGTTTTAGAGGCTTGGTGGTGGCCTTTTACCGCTCAAGGTTGGGGTAACTGGGAAGTAGATATGAGCGAACAGAAAAACGGTTTCATGTTCGTCAATATTTTTGATTCTGCTGTAGCAAGAACTTTAGGAGATGTGGGTAAACCCGTCTGTCACATTTACGCCGGACTCTTAGCCGGATTTTTTGGCAATTTAGTCAAAAAAGACTTAAGCTGTATCGAAATTCAATGTTATGCCATGGGGGAAACCTTTTGTAAATTCCTCTTAGGGAAACAAAATCGCATTGATGCGGCTACGTTTTGGCTAAATGAGGGGGCCCACGCGAAAGATATCGAAAAACGCCTACAAAATGGGGAGTATCTCAAGTGATGAGTCAGCATACCTGGGCCGGGTTAAGGGTTGACTACTTTTTTAGTACCTATAATTGGTCAGGTATTCCCCAAAAATTAGAACCCTCAGCCATCTTAGAAGACCCTCCTTCTTGGTTATGTTTCAAATTAGGAGACTTTATCCAACAAGCAAATTGGACTGGTAAACCATCATTTAAACCGTTAGAAAAATCAACTCAAGAGGTTTCTGGTGCTTTAGTCACTCTCCCAGTTAGCACATTTTTGGGAGGCATAGTTTGGGGAAATAATAACAAAGTAGGAGTGGTTCCTAAGCTATCTTCTCCCTCCCCTAAACCTTCTATCACTCCTCCAGAATTCAATGTGAATAATTTATCAGATTTATTCTAAAGAAACACCATGCAAATAGACTTTCAAGAAGTATTTTATGCGGCTGAAGATCATTATCTTCAACCAGAAGAAATTGCCAACTTTAAAAATCAAGTAAATTCTCTAAAAGAACGGTTAGCTACTTATAAATGGTTACGAGATCAAGAGATTTCTTTATTTCAACCCATTGCTAATGGTTTATTAAGAGACTTTCCTAACACTAAGACTGAACTCATTGAAAGAGCATTAAAACATTGGATTGCGGTGATGCGTTATGGGTCTATGGCCATGTTACTCAATAACCCTGATTATTTCCAACATAGACTTTTAGAATGGTTAACCGATATCATTCATGCTCATGAAATGGTAGCCATAGAACAGCGTCTTTATGAGCGATTACAAGACAGTTTATACGAGATGCTACCTCAAGAACAATGGCAATTACTTAAACCTTTCTTATCTCAAGCTCATCATACTTTACTTGAATCTAACACCAATCTTCAACCTATTTTAGTCGGAGAATAAGCATGATTGATATTGCTAATTTAATCCAAGATAATCCAGTTAAGGGTAACTATTTTTCTCCTGATGCTTATGTTCAAGGTGACTTTGAATTTGGGTTGCTTGAAAACCGTAGTGGTTCTCGTCTTTTAGCTTTACCTGAAACCTTATTACAAGCTCTTTATGCAGCTTTAGAAAACGAATTAGGTCAAGGAAGTGGTGTTGCTTTGTTTAGTTGTGGCCTTTGGTGGGGTAAAAGCTTTTATCGACGGTTTGCAGAAGAAGTTGGAAAATATTATGGTAAACCTTTAGCAAGCATGGAAATGATCGAATTTTTGCAATGTTTAAAACAATGCTGGAAAACTCATGGATGGGGAACTTTAGAAATTGATTTTAAATATTATCAACAGGGATTTTTACTTGCTAAAATTATCAATTCTCCCTTTGCTCAATTTGCTCCCCAAAATAAACGTCCGATGTGTTTTTTTGAAGCAGGAATTTTAAGTGCTTTTTTAAGTGAAATTACTGAAGAAAAATTACATTGTATCCAAACATCTTGTGAGTCTATGGGAGCCGATTGTAATGATTTTGTGATTGGTATAGCTGAAAGAATTAATCCGGCTTCAGCTTGGTTAGAAGAAGGACATGATCATGGAACGATTATGGAACTTTTGTGTCGTAATCAATCTATTATTAATTAAAATAAGGAGACTTTTAAAATGGCAAAAATTGTTAAACTCGATCCGATGAATACAGAAGTTTCTATTCAAACTAATGACAATATTCTCAGTGCTTTATTAAAGAATGAACTTAATGTTTTGAAGGAGTGCGGAGGGCGAGGAATGTGTTCTACTTGCCATGTCTTTATTAAAGAAGGAACGGACGGTTTATCCCCTGTTAACCGACGAGAAATTAGAACCTTAGAAGTGATTACAACGGCTCAAAAATTCTCTCGACTTGCTTGTCAAGCACGGGTTATTGGGCCGGGAGTTGTGGTTGAAGTTCCTTCTGGGATGTATGTCAATCAAATTGACAATATTGAAGATTTAATTGGCCGTCGTGCTGAACAAGATATCTTACATCCTTTGACAGGTTCAGTATTAGTAGAAGCGGGTAAATTAGTCACTCGTTCTATGATTACTCAACTCAACAATACTAAGGTAGAAGTATCTGATTATTTGCAAAAAACTCAGGATATTTAAACAATAAAAAATTAACATTTTATAAATATTCTGAACTCAAAAATATCAATCAAAATGAGGAAAATTAGACAATGTTAACCCAATTATCACGGTTAAATTTACAGGCTGATGGTCAATATGCTACTGATCAAGAATTACAATTTCTTGAAGATTATTTGAATTCAGCAGAGCAAAGGATTCGTACTTATGAAAAAATTAGAGAAAATGAATCTTCTATTCTGGTGGAAGTAGAAACAAAAATGCACGAATTAAACAAAAATAATTCTTTATTTTTTATGGGACAACATGAAAAAGAAATTTGTCGGCGTGATCGTCAAAATGCTGTTCGTTATAGTAGTGCTGCCATGTTAATTAATGATCTTGATCGGTTACGAGATGGATTATTAATTTGGGTACAAACTATTGTGCGGGCCGTGGGTTATAAATACTTTGTTGGAACTCATTACCCAATTATTCAAGAAGTAATTAAACAATATCTTACTCCTGAAGAAGCGGCTCTTATTTTGCCGGCCTTACAAATAGATTGTACCATTCTTGGAGCTTAAATTTAAGTTCCACTTAATCATTAAATTTTGAGAAAATATACCATGAATAATACTGATAATCATAACTTTAATGTTGCCTTAGTTAATGAAAACAAAGGATTAGCAAAAACAATTGAAGTCTCAGATGAAGAATATATACTAGATATGGCAGAAATTCAAGGAATAAAACATCCTTATTCTTGCCGTGCAGCCTCTTGTTTTGACTGTTTAGCTAGAGTTGTAGAAGGAACAGTTGAACAAACAGAAAAAGCAATTTCTTTCCTCAGACCGGATGAACTTGATGCTGGATATATTTTACTTTGTGCTGCCTCACCTAAGTCACATTGTAAGATTATTACTCATCAAGCTGAGGAATATTTAGACTAGATTTGTTGTCATTATTATCATAAAATTGATTAGAATTTTAAGACTATGGAACCTCAAGTAGATAATCAAGAATTAGAAAATCAAGAAACAGAAAATAATCTGCCTGAAATGTTAGATATTATTTCAGGTGTTGGGTTGGTTGGTGGGATAGTTGGTTCTCTCTTAAATAATATGGCGTTTGCTACTATTCCTCTGTCGTTATCTGTGGCTTTGCAAATGGCTAACCGTAGACAAATGACGGTAAAAATGGCTCAAGTTCAACGAGCAAACACCGTTCAATTAAGTCAAAAAATTACTCAGAAAAATACTGTTCTATCACAACAAGTGGAACAAGTTAAACATCTGTTTAATGATCAGTTAATTCAGCAACAAAAAGATTATCAAATCCAATTTGTTAAGTTTTCAGATGGACTAGAAGAATCTAAGGCATTAATTGCTGATTTAGCACAGGAAAATCAACAACTTAATCAAGTTTTTACTTCTTTAGACTCACAACAAAAAGAAATTGAAGGTATTGTTAAAGAGTTACTGCAGATTCAAACCTTTTCCCAAGATCTTCCTCGTCATCCTGATAGCCCAGAAATTTACTATAAACGGGGTTTAAGTTATCAAAAATTAGGAAATAAAAAAGGAGCTATTGAAAATTATACAGAAGCTCTACATTTTGATTCTACTTATGCTCAAGCTTATCATAACCGAGGCATTCTCTTAGCTGAATTAGGTCAAAGAAGACAAGCAGTAGAAGATTTACGTCTAGCGGCAAAATATTATTTTGAAAAAGGGGACATAACAAGTTATGAAAAAGCTCGTAATCTCGGTAAAGAATTCTATCAAATAAGTGACAAAATAGAGGAAAATGAATCACTCTTAATAGAAGAAGGTGAAACTCAAGAAACTTTAGCTGTGGGTCATCTTTTCTCTCCTGATGCTGATAAGGAGGAAAGACCGACTATGCTGGGTTAGAATTTAATCAATTTAAAAAATATAGGGGTCAACGGCCGTTGACCCCTACAAAGATTGAAAATTGATTTGGGTTTGTTGGGTTTTGTTCCTCAACTGATGGCCACTCTAAACATTAAGGTAGTAGCTGCTCTAAGCTATAAGGGCATTGCTTAGGTAAGCTGATTTCATATTCAGCTTCGACAATTTCGACGGCATCTTGATAAATTTCTGAAAACTGTTTGTCGAGCTTTGGCTTCATACTTGGAGCTAATTTGCGTTTTAGATTTTTCTTAAAAGCAATAACCTCAGACTTCCACTTGTTACGACATTCAGGCAAAGGAACGTAATCAATCTTTAAACGATGTTCAATTTGTCTCATTAATAAGCTGACTACGGCGTTATATTCACTACGTCCCAAGGCTTCGATCTCTTCAATAATATTATCCCAGTCCAAACCCTCTAAATGTTTTAATTCCTGATGGGTGTTAACAAGCTCTCGTAAGGCTTGAGCCTGTTCTATTGTCCATTGGTGGTAATCTTTCTCGTAAGCCAATTCTATTATTGTCTGACTCATCGCTTAAACTCCTTAAATGAAAAAGATTGGGTCTATTCTAATGCCAACCTACAATATTTTAAAGTCTTATTTAATAGCTAAAATTTCTAGGCGTTTTAACATAGCTTTACGTGCTTCATAGGCTAAAGTATCATCTAAAGGAGTCAGATTGATTTCTGTTTGATATTTTTCTTCTAAAGCTTTCTTAATTAACCAATCTGCCAAAAAGGGATTTTTAGGTAAGAGAGGGCCATGGGAATAAGTGGCGATCGCATGATGATAAAATGCTCCTTCATAACCGTCTTCCCCATTATTACCATAGCCTTTGATAACCCGTCCCAGAGGTTGAACCGTACCTAAATAAGTTCTACCCCCATGATTTTCAAACCCGATGACGATGGGGGGTTCTCCCAGTTGTTGTTTTAGGTCATCAGCAATGGGTGAAGCAGTCAGTTCAAAGACCACATTACCGATACAACGGGGTGCATTTGGCCCAGGATGTTTACTTACGAGATCAAGTAATCCTAACCCTTCAATACGTTGTCCTAACGCGGGTTCGTAATAATGACCCAGGAGTTGAGGAGAACCACAAGTAAAGACTCCGGGGGTTCCTTGATCAAGTTTTTGGCGTAATGCGTCTGCTTTTGCTCCTTTTAGGTCCCGCATGACAATTTCTTGTTGACGATCTTGGGCCCCACCGCCGACAATGAGATCAACTGTAGAAAAGATAGAATCTTCGGTTTGTTGATCTAGGGGGATAATAGTAACAGGAATATCCCGCCATTGACAACGGCGTTGTACACAGATGACATTACCGCGATCGCCATAGGTACTCATGAGATTAGGATAAAGCCAACCAATCCTTAATTCTGGGGTTTGGGACATAAAAATTATCGTAAACGTGCTGATTGAAATAATAATAGACTTCCTGCGCCTAATCCCAAGAGATTAGGCATCCAAGCTCCTAAAAAGGGGGTTAATATGCCCCAAATACCGAGAGAACTTGTGACAAAGGAGAGGAGATAATAACTAAAAATTAACCCGACACAAATGCCGAAACTGGTAGCTTTGTTGGTGTTTTGAGGTCTAACCCCTACAGCGGCCCCGACTAACCCAAAGACTAAACAAACAAAGGGTAGAGCATACTTTTCTTGGATACGTACTTGTACTTTACGCACTCTTTGTTCATTGCCGCTTAACTTCATAGCTTTTAAGTATTCTTTCGTCTCACTAAGACTCATTTCTGTGAAGTTTTGACGGCGATTGGCTAAATCTAGGGGAATACGAGGTAGAGCTAATTGTTGATGTTCAAAGCGTACAATATTACGATAGGAACCATCAGGAGCAATTAAATAGATAGTACCATTGAAAAAATCCCAGGTATTCGTAGAAATATTCCAGGTAGCTGAATCTGAGGTAACAATTTGATTAACCCCTTCTTGGGTACGATCAAGAATAGTTAATCCTGCCATTTTTTCCCCATCGAATTCTTCGGCATAAAAAAGACGAGTTAAGACGCTTTCTTGTTGGCCATCAGGTTGATCGATGGTTCGATATTCAGGATAAACAATATTACGTTCTTTAAATGTGGGACGCTCTTTACTAACTGCTTTTTCTAGGGTAACTGCTGCTTCGTGAGTGGCAGCAGGAGCGACCCAATCATTGACAATAAAAGCTGCTCCACTGACAATTAAACTAAAGAGAATAGAAGGGATGACTAAGCGATAAACACTGACTCCTAGACTCCGCATGGCGATTAATTCACTATCACTTGATAGACGACTATAAGCCATCAAAGCTGAGAGTAACATGGCCATGGGAAAAGCCAGAACAATAAACCCTGGCATCTTTAATAAGAGAATTTTTAGAGCAACGGTTAATAATAAACCAGATTCAGTGACACGACGTACTAAATCAAATAAAGTCCCGATGGAAATTCCTAATGAGGTAAAAATCCCCATACCAAAACAGAAAGGGAGTAAAAGTTCCCAAAAAAGATAACGATCCATGACTGAAAAGCCAGGGAGTCGTAAACTCATTTTAAATGCTTTAACTTGGGCCGTATTCATGGGGATTTATGGTTAAAATTGGAAATTTTCTCCCAAATAGTATTTACGGACTAAGGGATTAGTATAAAGTTCTTCAGCACTACCGGCCGCGAGAATTTGGCCGTCACGCATAATATAAGCTCTATTGGTAATCGCTAGGGTTTCGCGTACGTTATGATCTGTGATGAGAATGCCCATCTGACGTTCCCGTAATTGAGCGATGAGGGTCTGAATTTCTGAAACAGCAATGGGGTCAACTCCGGCAAAGGGTTCATCGAGTAACAGAAATTGCGGCCCATCTAACCCGACAGCTAAGGCCCTTGCTAGTTCAGTACGTCGTCGTTCACCTCCAGAAACTTGAGAACCTTGGGTATTAGCAACTTTTTCTAGACTAAACTCTCTAAGTAGTTGAGATAAACGTCTAGTGCGTTCCCGAAACGGAACAGACGTTTGTTCTAGGGCTAATTGGATATTCTCTTGAACGCTCAAGTAGCGAAAAATGCTGGCTTGTTGCGTCATATAACCAATTCCTAAGCGGGCCCGTTTATTCAAAGGTAAACTGGTAATATCCCGTTGATGAAGCCAAACTCGACCAATATTTGGTTTAACTAAACCTGTGGCAATATAAAATGTCGTGGTTTTGCCCGCACCATTGGGGCCGAGAAGTCCCACAATTTCGCCAGGGGCCACTTGTAGGTTAACGCGATTAACGATTGTTCGTTTGCCGTAAGATTTATGGATGTTTTCTAGAACCAGTGTCATTTCAGTTATCAGTTATCAGTTATCAGTTATCAGTTACTACCGCAAACGAGTCGTTAGCTTGAAGCAACGAATAAATTTATTTCTATCCTCTTGCTCATAGGAGGCTTGAAACCTCTTTTTTTGGTCATTATTAAGTTGGGAGTTGAAGGAGTAAAGCGTCAAGGCTAAAATGTGTTTATCTTAGGGGAATAAGTCCATCTGATGGTATTAGAGGGGGAGGAGAGGTAACAGAAGCGGGTTCAGGGGGTGTTTCCTCAGCTTCAGTGACAAGATAGATAGATTCTACCTGTTGTTTGGTGTCTGGGGTAGCAATAAATCGTCCTTCATCGATTAAATAGGTCATACTTTCTGCTCGCATACTATTGCCTTGTTGCAAGACGTAAACATTGCCTGTGAGAACCAGACGGCGTTCTCGACTAAAATATTGAGCTTGAACGGCTGTTCCTTGAAGTTGACGGGAAGGATAGAAGATTTGCACGTTCCCTCTTGCTGTTACCACTCCGGTTTCTGAGTTGGCTTCTTGAATATCAGAACGGACGGTTAAGGGGCTGTTAGGGGGCTGGGTTTGGGCTTGGACTGTTTTGACATCCCCGTTGAGGGGAACTGCCCCTAAGATGAGGGCTAAGGTAAAGCCCAGAGCGGTTAAAGAACCTTTTACCATAGAGACTGGAACAGAAAACATGATTGATCCTATGAGCTAACGATTCAAAATTATTCTATTGTTAGTTTACTCAATCCTTTCCCAATCGACAGGTTTAGTGGTAACTTTCTTTTACGAAAGACGTTCATAGGGTTGGTTTGTTGCTGATTTGTAAATTATTGGTGAGACTTTCCGGGTCTATAAATTATAAGTACAACCCTTATTTACAGACCTTATGTCTGAGCCTATAGAAACTAAGTCCGCCTTCGCAGACTAAATTCTAGGTTGCGTAGGCAACCTTTGTTTTTCTAGCTTAACTCTTTAGAGTTAAAATCCATCAATCAAAATAAAAATTCCTAAGCTAATTAAAACAAACGGGGTGATAATACGGCCATATTTTAGGAAAATTTTCGCAATAATTTGATGGCTAACAAGCCAATAAGCTAAAAAACACCATACCCCAACCAAAAAATAAAAAATCAGCAAAATAATAGTTAAATCTAATAGGTTTTTCTGAGAAAATAAGGAAAGATAAATACTGATGTTATCCCCTCCATTGGCAATGGTTACTGAGGCCACATACAAAACTGTAGAATTTAAGTATCTACGAAAATATCTTATCCAAGAATTAGATTTCTGTTCACCATTAAAGACAGGTTGAGTTAATTTAATTTTGATGTCATCATTATTATCTTCTTGATTAAATAAACTTTTTATGCCAATAATTAGAGGAACTAATCCTAAAAAACCAATCCACTCTTTAGGAATCATTAATCCACCTAAAAATCCAGGCAGACTGGCTAAAATGATAATGGTAAATCCCAGATATTGACCAATAACAATAGAATAAACTTGTGATTTATGCTCTTTTTGAGAGAAAAATAGAGTTAAAATTAAAAGATCATCTAAATTAGTCGCAATAAAACTAAAAATTCCCGTTAAAACGATAGAGAGAAAAGTTGTCATTATTTGACTAATCCCAATTTAAATGCACAACAGCTTATTAATTGATTATTGAATTTAATTGTTATTGTTACTGTCAAACAAATTAGCAAAGTTAAAAAATCCAGTTAAAGCTCCAAAAGGACTAAAAATAGTAGTCAAAGTATCTGAAGCAACCGTTAATAAATTACGGTTAACCAGGACAACATCATTATTTTTCAGCATAGGATTGTCATTTTCAGCAATCCCTTGAGCAAAGTCAATATCAATATCTTGTTTAGTGACTGTCCCGTTAAAATTAAGACGAATTAATTCAACTGTACCTTGAGCGGCCCGTCGTTGATCAAAGCCACCGGCCGCTAAAATTGCTTGGTTTAAGGGAGTATTTGGGGGAACCTCTACTGTCCCTGGCCGTCTCACCTCCCCCACGACCTGGACACGGATCGTAGGTGGAGAAAAACTAGCTGTGGCTAAAGATTGTGCTTCATCTGAGGGCAAATCTTTAGCTAAAGGAATGGTAATAGTATCTCCTTGTTGTAGAATTACGTCTTCTTCAAGATTTCCTGTTTCTAATAAGTTCCACAAGTCCACAGGAATGATCTGTTGAGAACCATCACGGTTAAAGCGACGAATCTCTACTTGACGAATATCCGCTAAGGGTTTAATACCTCCAGCTTGTTGAACCGCTAAAGTCAGTCTAGGGGGTTGTCTGCGGGTGGTATTCCCTGTAGTCCCTGCATTCCCTGTATTACTTTGGGGAATCACTCGATAAGAACCAGGACGGTTCACTTCTCCGACAATAGCTACAGTGATTTCTTGATTAGCAGAAATGCCAAAATTAGCATCTGATAGTAACCGAGTTTGGGCAACATCAATAGTAGCTTGAGTGGCAATAAAAATACTGTCACCGTCTCGTAGGGTAATATCTTGGGTTAGATTGCCTTCTTTGAGCAATTTCCATAAATTGAGGTTTAATATCAGGGTTTCTCCTTTAAACTGACGACGAATTTGTACGCGGTTGAGATCTGCGACGGTTGTAAGTCCCCCTGCTTGTTGAATTAGTTGGGTGACACTGGGAAATTTTTGTCCTTCCGCAACTGAAAGTAGATAACTCCCTGGACTATTTATTTCTCCTGCAATTCCTATTCTTAGGGGACGGGGTGCCGTTAAACTAACGGTAACGATAGGACGTTTGACATATTGGGCGTACTGTTTGCTGAGAATATCTGTTAGTTGAGTAATGCTTAATCCTTCAACCCTTATGTTCCCTAAAATGGGTAAGGCTAAGGTTCCATCCACTAATACTTGGTAATCTCCCCCATATTCTTGTACTGGAGAAACAGTGACTTTAATGCGATCGCCGGCCCCTAAAGTATATTCGGTTTCGGTTAGTAACTCTGAGGGTTGAGATGGTAAGGGTTTGAAGGGGGGTACGTCTTCTAAGGGCCGTACTGATGTCTGAGCCAGTATCGGGAGGGAAACTAAGGGGGAAGTCAGTATCCATCCCATCCCCACTAGGGACAGAACAATTCTTTGGGACAAATTATAAGGCATAACATTAACACTCACACCAGATCAATCGTTTAATGACTCGCTTGATTATAACGACTCAGACAAGGAAATTAGGGCGATTGCACGAACTAAGTGTTTTTCCCAAGATAACGTAAAACTAGAATTGTAATGTCGTCTGACTGAGGAACTGAATGGGAAAAGTCAAAGACGGCTTTTTGTAAGGAGTTAACCACTTCTTGGGCGGTTATTTCTTGTTTAAGGGTATTCAAAATTTCCCCAGTTTTCTCTGTGGAAAAAAAACATCTTTCTTGATCTTCTGCTTCCGTTACTCCATCGGTATATAAAACTAGAGTGTCCCCCATTTCTAAGTTTAATTCGGCGGCTTTATATTCAGCGTCTTCATAGATACCTAGTAACATTCCGTTGGGAACATTAAGTAACTCAAAATCATTCCCTTTTCTGGCAAAAAAAGGCTTATTATGTCCCCCATTCACATAAGTTAGTTTACCGCTACTGACATCGAAAATTCCGACAAACATTGTGACAAACATACAATCATCATTACTCTCACATAAATGACGATTAATTGATTCTATAATTGTTCCCAGAGGATTAATTCTTGAAACACTAATTCGTAATAAAGTAATGACTCGGATCATAAATAATGCGGCCGGAATTCCTTTTCCTGAAACGTCACCAACCGCAATACAAATATGTTTTTCATCTAAAGCAAAGGCATCAAAAAAATCTCCTCCTACTTCTTTTGCTGGGGTGATAGCTGCTGCCACATCTGCTTGAGTATGGTTAGGAAATAACAGCATATCATGGGGAAGAATATTAGTTTGAATTTTACTGGCTGCAGCTAATTCTTTTTGTAAATGCTCATATTCTAAATGTTTTTGTAAGTTTTTTAGAGTAATTTCATCCCGTTTTCTCATTCGGTTTGATAACCCTTGTAATAAATTTTTTAGTACCCCTGGAAGACAAAATAATTCTCCCCAAAAAACTTGTTCATGTATGGCTAATAATTGACAATCTTCGGCAGCTACTACATAGGCTGATACTGGCTTATTTTCAATAATTGACATTTCTCCTATATATTCTCCTGGGATAATTTTAAACCCCATTTCTCGGTTAAATTTTGCATCTCCAGAATCAGTTAAATATACTCGTAAATGTCCTGATAATAATAAATATAAATATTGATTTTCTTCCCCTGGACTCATCAAAATTTCTCCCACTGTCAAATTTCTTAATTGACATTTTGAGAGTAAGAGTCTAATTAATTCTGGTTCAACTCCTAAAAAAAGCTCAAATTGGCTAATAAATTCACAATCGAGAGATTCGGCAGAAATTAGATTTTTTGACTCTGCCTTATTGTTATTATTTTCTCTTATTTTCTGGTTAATAATGTTGCTTTCTGTCTTAAAGTTATAGTTCTCCATTTTTTTAACCAGAGTTTTTTTGATTGAATGAATTATTCTGCCTTGATTTGTTCTTGGGGTAAGTCGTAAATTACGACATCTAATCTATTTTTATCGTTTTTTCTACGATAGTGGCATTCATCACTATAACTACGAATTAAATGTATTCCCAGTCCTCCAATTTTAACGTCTTCTAGGTTATTCGTAAACTCAAATTCAGGTCTTTCTAAGGGATTAAATGGTATGCCCTCATCTTCTACTCTTAGGGTTATTCTACCATGACGATATTGTAATTTAATTTTGATTAAGTGTATTGGCTCATCATCATAAGCATTCTCAATAATATTGGTAACTGTCTCTGTTAAAATTAAGTCAATCCTAAAAGCAGTTTGTGGCGATATTTTTAAGTCCTCAGATAATTCATTTAACCAGTCAGTCAGCTTTTCTAATTCTTCAAGTTGATTGCTCAAACTGATTTCATAAGTGTTATAATCAACTACTGAATTTTGGTGCAAGTCTATAATTAACATATTCATTAGTTACTTTATTTCTATTGTTAGTCAGAGATGGCTGTTTTTAAAGCGATACAAGCTGTTTCATAATCATTGTATATCTCAATGAGTTGATCAATTCCTGAAGTTTTTAGGACTTCTTCTACCATCGGTTGAGGATTAAGAATTACCATTTTTCCTCCTATTTTCACTAACTTTTTAGCATTTGACAAAAGAAATCTTATGCCAATTGATGCTAAAAAATTAACCTCGGATATATCAACTAAAACAGGACTTTTTGAACTTTCAACCTGAGTCTTAAAAGGTTCTTCAATTTCATTCGTTCCTTTAAAATCTAGTCGTCCGCACAGTTTAACCTGTTTAATGCCATTATCAAGATCATTCAATTCGAGCTTCATGGTTTATCTCCTGGTTTATCCTTTATACTATATTTGATTACAAAATAACCTATTTTCAGCCTTTAGGCAGTGATCACAATCACAGTTATGATCGTTCAGGTGTATGATAAAAAAACAAAGGTTTCCTCATCTGTTAGGCTCGAAATGGACAGCTAAACAAACAACCTGGGGATGGCGACATTTTCAAGTAATAAACCGTAAAAATCAAGGACAATGGGTCTTTGCTGAAATGGTAGCATCTTGTGATCCCCAGGTGCGTTTTTGGATAAATGCTCAACAATTCAAAGATCGTTCTCTTTGGCAACCCGGATGGCAAACTTTAGATGAAATGGATCAACGTGATGAAGAACTTGACATTTTTTAAGTTAACTATCTTCTAGTTTTTTTTGCAGTCTTTTTAAGGTTTGATACATCTCAGGTAAACGTTTATAAATTGCTGAAACTTTTAAATATAATTTATTAGGAACAGCAGGGCTACTAGAAACAATTTCTCCGGCAGCTACATCACTGGGAATTCCTGTCTGAGCAGTGGCAATCACTCCATCTCCAATTTTAGCTTGATTGGCAATGCCTACTTGTCCAGCCAAAATGACCCGTTTTCCTAATTTTACCCCACCAGCTAACCCAACTTGTGATGCCATGACACAATTTTCTCCGATTTGGCAACCGTGAGCAATATGTACTAAGTTGTCTAGTTTTGTATTCCTGCCGATGCGGGTTGTTCCTACGGCAGGGCGATCAACGGCACTATTACAGCCGATTTCTACTCCTTCTTCTAGGATGACATGGCCTGATTGTTCCATCTTAAACCAACCTTCTGGTGTCGGAACAAAGCCAAACCCTTCTGCACCAATGACTGCACCACTATGAATCACACAGTTAGGCCCGATTTGTGTCCGTTCGTGAATGGTACAATTAGCGTGGAGTAAAGTGCGATCGCCAATGGTTACGTTTGGATAGATGACGACGTTGCCATGAAGACAAGCGCGATCGCCAATGGTAACACCAGGATAAATCACTACATGGGGGCCAATAGACACATCTTGACCGATTTTAGCGGTCGGGTCAATAACTGCAGTGGCATGAATACCTGGGGTAGGCTTAAAAGGTTGATAGAATAAGTTAATCGCCTGAGCGAAGGTTAAACGGGGTTCTGGGGTGCTTATCCAAGCAAGTCCTTTTTGGGTTGCTTCTATTTGCAAGTCTTCGTCACGGGGCAAAATTAGGGCATCGGCGGCGGTTTTTGTGACCATAGGCGCGAATTTTGATCCTTCAATATAGCTTAACTGTCCGGCGATGGCTTCGTCAATGGCGGCGATTCCGATAATATCTGGGTTGCGATCGCTGTTAGTGGTTAAGCTAGAATTAGTGACTAATGGACTGAGTTTTTCTACAATTTCACTGAATTTCATTGTCAATATTTTTTTAAGACTGAGTTAATTTTAATAGGACTTATACGAAGATGGTTAAATAGGTTGGAGATATACACAGATGGGTTCCGATGCGTTGGGAAGGCATGCTACATTTAGAGATATAGAGGATGCATTGGGAACGCATCCTACGTTTAGCTTTTCTGTTCCTTTAAAAATTTCTCAACTGTCTGATTAAATGGGTTTGGTTCTACTAAAAAAGCCCAATGATTTCCTGGTACTTCTTGTATTTGTAATTGTTTTAAATATGTTTTATAAGGTTTGAGTTGCCATTCGGTTCTATTAAGTCCTTTTTGGGGTTTAATAAAGAGAGTGGGAATGTTTATAGGTTGAGTTAATCCGGCACATTTCATGACATCATCAAAAATTTCATTGCGGGCTTGTACGACAAATTTACTTACCCATTTTTTGTTAGATTTCTGTCTCATTCCTTGTTGAAAAACTTCCTGTTGTAAGGGACTCCATCCCTGATATTGTTTTAATGTTTTGGCTAGGATTTCTGCTTGTTCATAACTGTTAAATGGCCCCATTGCTTTGAGGAAAGGTAATACTTTATATAAAATAGGAAATGTAATTTTAAATATTGAGGGCATTTTATCAATAAAGAACGGATCTATAAGAATTAA
Source organism: Aphanothece sacrum FPU1 (assembly GCF_003864295.1). Lineage (NCBI taxonomy): Bacteria > Bacillati > Cyanobacteriota > Cyanophyceae > Chroococcales > Aphanothecaceae > Aphanothece > Aphanothece sacrum. The sequence goes on from NZ_BDQK01000016.1 coordinate 202,704, forward strand.
ATTTTTAAATTTATCGGGATTTTGCGTTGCCCAAATTGTGGCTAATTTAGCTGACCAAGAGTGAGATATAATATGAGCATAATTCCAACCTAAATGATTCATTAATGCTTCTAAATCTGTAATATAATCGGAGAATTTGTAACCTATTTCTGGTTTACTACTTTCTCCATGTCCCCGTAAATCTGGGGCAATAATATGATAATTAGGGGCTAAATATTCTGCTAAATTTGACCAAACTAAGCCATGATCCGCTAATCCATGTAATAGTAAGAGGGGTTCTTGTCCTTGATTCCACTCCAAATAGGATAATTTAATTGTTGATAATTCTAATGTTTTACGATTAACCATATTAGTTACTTAATAATCAACTAAATTTGTATTTTATCCCATTACACCCCTCTCAATAGTGACTAATCTTTAAAAACTTATTAGCTTTTTTATAAAAATTGCATTCAATAATAATTTATAATTATTGAATGCCATCTCGTCTTCACCAATATTTAGCTATTTATTTCATCATTTTTTTTGATTGAGTAAGTTTGCGTTTAAATTGTGTTCCAAAAGCTACTGCCGTTACTGCACCTAAAATTGTTAAAGGTTCAGGAACTCCTTGAGGTGGTAGTACTGGGTTAGGTTTACCATCCTTACTTATAAAAATAAAACGATCATTAAGCGGAAAACCTAAAATTCCTCTTTTCTCTGCCTGTCCATTTCCATTTTGATCTGTTATTAAATCAGTAAAAATATCACTTCTATCCTCATATCCATTTAGATTACTAGGTTTTCCTGGTTTAGAACCTATAAAAATACTATATTTAGTATTAGGTTCTAATCCCATAACTGAAATACTAGTCTTTACGCTTCCACTAGTAACTTTTATACTTGCAGCGTAAGCAGATGTACTCGAAATCAATAAAGAACTTATGGCAAAAATGCCTAATTGTCTTAATTTCATAATTTATGTTTCTATTTTGAACATATCAAACGCAATTTAATGTAACAGAAATTGATCAATCAGTCAAGTCAAACTCAACCCAATCTACACAATACAGTCTACTAATGGTTTAAACAAAGGAATTAATTCAGACCGACTAACGGCTAAACAAGGAAGGGAATAAGTCGCATAATTACGACCTATTTCTAAAGGAAAAATTGCTTCATCTTTTAAGGAAATTAATGAGCCTCCTGCTGCTTGAAGAATCACCCAAACTGCAGCAATATCCCAAATTTTAGGAGTCGCTTCCACACCCCCTAAAGCTGCGCCAGAAGACACTAATAAAATGTTATAACTGGCGATACCAAGCATCCTAATTTTACAGGGAAAAGGTTGTCTAAGAATTTTAATACTACGAGCGCATAAATTAAACAAATGACTCTTACTAGGAGTATCAGAACTGGTGTGAATAGGTTCTCCATTCAGATAAGCACCTATAGGGCCAGTTAACCCACTTTTTCCATACCAATAACCATAAAAAGATTGTTGTACTTGAGGTAAATAAACAAACCCAAATACGGGTATTCCTTGATAAAGTAGTCCGAAAGAAATAGCCCAAAGAGGAATACCTCGCGTAAAATTTGTCGTTCCATCAATAGGATCAATAACCCAACACCAGTCAGTATTAGGGAAAATATGGGCGGTTTCTTCAGTTAATACCCCATGTTCAGGAAATTTAGCCGCGATCGCTTCTCTAATAGCTTGATCGGCCCAGCGATCAGCTTGAGTTACCAAGGAACCATCTTCTTTAAGGGTTGGAGACAATTTTCCCACATCCGCCATGAGTTGATGACTGATCTTCTGGGTGGTTATCTGACAAAAGGTTAGGATTTCGTACCAAAAATGTTCCATGTATTTTTTATTAACCGATATAAGTAGGTAAACAAAATTAATTACACAAAATTTGTAGGGGCGGGTTTTGTAGGGGCGGGTTTTTTACATAAATCAATGATTCTCACAAAAAATTTCAATAAACCCGCCCTCTATTACTCAACCATTACGACTATATCAAAACCCGCGCCTTGACTGTGCAATTAATTTTGCGCACGGTACTTATATGATGAATTATTGACAAAAGTGTTATGCTGGGAGGCAATATCAATTTAGTTAAGTCTACCCTATCCTTTGAATTGGGGTGGTATTAAGCCAAACCTCACTATTCATAGGCGTTTTACTCATAATATCCAGGCTATAATTATAAAAGCCTAAATCAAGATGCTATCAAGTACCACTGATAAAAACATCATTATCCGCAATTATTTGATCCTTATTCTCACCGTTATGGTTTTGGGGGCCGGTTTAACAGATATGTTTAAATCTCCTGACAGAATGGGACAACAGGATCGTCTACATAACTATGGCCGCTATATTAGTGTTGGATTAGTTAATCAAGCGCGAAAAATCGGTCGTTAGTAGCAAAATCAACATCAACCCTTATTTTTCTGACTCTCTAGCCTTATTAGGGGGTATTTTGGCTATGAAAAAGCAGTTAATTAAGGATTGGGACTATCTGATCGTATTTCTCGCACTAGACTAGCACGAAATATCAGGGTAAATTTTCGATTGAACTCTCTTTTTAAGAGGTCTTCCACTAAACTAACTTGAGTGGGAGTGATCGGACTATCAGTATTTTCTCGAACTGTTAACAAGACAATGGGAGGTTGACGACTCCAAGGGAAGGAAGGCCATTGAACCTCAAAACCGACTAATTCTGCTTGTTTTCCCAAGGTAATGGTTTCATTCTGTAGAATTTGTTTGATTCTAGCTGATAATTGTTTTTGTTGGATCAAATTACCAAAGCTGAAAAATAAGGGTAAGGTAAGCATTCCTGTCATCAGCAAAAATCCGACTAAAGCTTTGCTGGTTTGACGAGACTCAAGAGAATAGCCTCCTAAAACAAAGACAATGAGACAGGATAAGGTAATGCCTAAAAAATTGGTCATATAGAGCAAAAATGCCCCATTACCATAGCCCCAAGCCCCCTGAGACCAAGAAATTCCTACTACACATAAGGGGGGCATTAAAGCCACAGCAATAGCTGTACCTGCCACAGCATCGCTTAGCTTAGGTCTAATTTTAGCAAAACCACTAATTGTACCCGCAGCCATCGCTACCCCTAAATCTGCTAAATTTGGTTGAGTACGGGCTAAAATTTCTGGGCCAAAAGAACCGGCCGGAAGGTTAAATAATCTGCCCACTAACCCAGAGATAATGATAGCTACTACCGTTCCAATAGCCAAGGTAATTAAGCTACTTTTGACTAATCTTTTATCTGTATCTAACACACCTAATGCTAGTCCCCGTAAAGGTAGCATGAGGGGGGCGACAATCATAGCACCAATGATAACAGCAGCACTATTAGTGAGCAATCCCAAGGTGGCAATGAGACAAGCACTGATATTTAACACCAGAAAATTAGTATCAAGGGTAGACTCTTCTGATAGTTCTTTTTGTAACTTTTGACGGGTTTCTGGGGGAACTTTAGGTATTGTACTATTGATCCAATTTTGCATGGCTAAAAGAGAAAGCCCCTAGTTAAGTAGCAGATATTTATTCTTTAGCATAGCTTTGACTGACTGAGTAAATAATAGTATAACAAAAAAAATCATAAAAATATCTCTGATCTACCTAGTTTTGCTTATATAGTTTTGTTAATCTGGATAACCCTAATCAATGATATATCAGATAATGATCAATACTGGTAATATTTACTGTTTTCAAGCAGATTATAAAGCTTCTACTAACTTCGATGAACACTCTATTCCTGACTGGTTATCTCTTGAGATAAACTGGCAAGGTTATTGTATTTCAACAGTCCCTTGGGTGGCAGATGTTGCTCGTGTTTTAGGTATTTTACAAAATAACTCCTGTAAAAAACCTGCCCCTACGGAAACCCGCCCCTACGATTCATCAATAATAGCATCCCGATCAAGGAGTAATAAAGTGCGTAATTGATCTGTATCTAATTCAGTTAACCATTGTTCTCCTGAATCAACAGTTTGTTCTGCTAATTGTTTCTTACTTTCTAACATATCATGAATTCTTTCTTCTAAAGTTCCTGTACAAACAAATTTATGTACTTGAACATTGCGAGTTTGTCCTAAACGAAAAGCGCGATCAGTTGCTTGATTTTCTACCGCAGGATTCCACCATCTATCAATATGAAAAACATGGTTCGCACGGGTTAAATTTAATCCTGTTCCCCCTGCTTTTAAGGAAAGAATAAAAATACGGGGGCCATTAGGATCATTTTGAAACCTATCAATCATTTCTTGTCTTTGTTCTCGACGAGTTCCCCCATATAAAAATAGAACATCTTGAGCAAATTTTTTCTGTAAATAAGGCTGCATAAGTTTGCCCCACTCGGAAAATTGGGTAAAAATTAAAGCGTGATCGCCTTCTTCTAATACTTCTTCTAACATTTCTTCTAGTCTGAGAAATTTACCAGAACGTTGGGCAGAATTTAAGGTTTTTTCCTTTAAAAATTGGGACGGATGGTTACAAAGTTGCTTTAGTTTTAACAAAAGAGTAAGAATAAGTCCTCGTCGTTGAATTCCTTCGCTTTCTTCAATTTGTTGTAAGGAATGATCCACTAATTCTTGATATAATTTACCCTGTTCTGCTGATAAACCACAAAAGACATTCATCTCTTGTTTTTCGGGTAAATCTTGAATAATATCTTTGTCAGTTTTTAAACGTCTTAGAATAAAAGGACGTACCAAAGATCTTAAAATTTGTAAAGAATCTCGATCTCCATATTTTTCTATTGGGGTGGCAAAACGACGTTGAAAAAATTGCTTTGTTCCTAAAAATTCTGGATTGAGAAAATCTAAAATTGACCATAATTCTGATAAGCGATTTTCTACAGGGGTTCCGGTTAAAGCAACTCGAAATCCTGTGTTTAATTGTCGCACAGCTTGAGACTGTTTCGCTTGGGAATTTTTAATGTTTTGTGCCTCATCTAAAACAATACCTTGCCATTGAATTTCTTGCAAAGTTTTTAGATCTCGATAGACTAAAGAATAACTGGTAATTACTAAATCTTTTTTATTAATTTCTTTAATAAATGCTTTACCTTTAGCTCTTTTTTCTCCATGATGAATGAAAGTTGATAGACTTGGTGCAAACTTTTTAACCTCTCTTTCCCAATTATTTAAAACCGAGGTAGGACAAATTATTAAAGTCGGTTTTGTTAACATTTCTTCTTCTTTTAATGTAAGAAGAAATCCGATCATTTGAGGAGTTTTTCCTAACCCCATATCATCCGCAAGACAAGCACCTAATCCCCATTTCTCTAAGAATGCTAACCAGCCGACTCCTCTCTGTTGATAAGGTCGTAATTCTCCTTGAAAATTAGCTATATGGGTAATAGGTTGAATCGATTGATTATTACTTAAATTATTAATTAATTCTTCTAAAACTCCTGAAGTTTTAAAATTAACAACAGGAAGTTTTTCAATGATTTGATTATCCCCCATACTCAAGCGTAAAGCATCTTCTACTGATAGTATAATGGGGTCATAAGACTTAGCTAAAATTTTCTGTGCTGCCTTAACATCACTCGGTTGTAAAGCGATCCATTCCCCATTTATTTCCACTATAGGTGAGCGTTGTTCTAATAATTTTTCAAACTCTTTTTGAGATATTTCTTGCTCACCTATAGCTACTTTTAATTGATAATTTAGTAAACTTTTTAAACTGAGTCTTTCTCCTTTTTTTGCCTCTAGTTTAGCTTCAATACTAACCCCTAGTCGCTTCTCCTCTACTCCCTTAGCTAAACTAGACGGTAAAATAACCCCTAAACCATTGTCCTCTAAAATACTACCAATTGATCTAATAAATTCATAAACTTGAATCGGATTTAATTCACAATAAGTCGGACAACTTTTTTCTAAACTTTCTGCTATCATAAAATAAAGACGAGAAGCTAATCCTAAGCCTTTTAATAAGATTTCTTGACCATTATTTAAAGTTCGTCCTTTCCAGAATAATTGTTCAATGGGATTTTGCCAAATCGTTTCAGCTTCTACTAAAAAATCTGACTCATCTAAGGCTTGTAAATAATACTTTAGTTTCCAGTTATCCTTGCCTGTATTTTTTTCTTGTTCTGTGGGTGGTTGTAACTGAAAGCAAACCCTAAATTGATTAATTCCTAAGTTTTTCTTATCAGGAGTGATAATATATTCTTGTATAGATAAACTCCAATTTTTTAAGGCATTATCCAGTCGTTTTATTTCTGTTTCTGACGCAGTAAAATTAGAAGATATTTTTGTTAATGATTGTAACCAATTTTGAATTAATGAGGTTTGGGTTATACTGTTTTTTGCACCTGATAAAGATCTAATTTTCCCGTCAAGGATGTATTCAAGAAAATCAAGGATTAATTGTTGTTTTTCTAAAAAAGATGTCTCTTGATCAAACTTAAATTTATCAATTTGCTGATAAGCGATACAAGCTGTTGGCATTAGTTGAATAAATTTAGCAAATCGAGCTTGATCTAGGGTACTATCTAATAAAGGATACCATTTACTTTGATAGGTTTTATTCTCTAAACTCCTGATCCCTGGTAAAAATTTATTGCGTGTAATTAAATCTAGACTCCATCGATAAATATGAGTCCAAAATCTTATATCTTCTCCTAAATAACTGTCAGTATTATCTGATAAAACTAGCGGTAATTTTGTTAATAATTGAATGGTTTCACTCGCAGAAATACAAAAACCTTCTACCTGCCAATCTTGTAAAAAATATGAATCTTTTAGATTAGTTGTATGTTCTGGATTAAATTGAGACGATAATAACGGAATATTAATTTTTTGCTTTGATATAGTTTGACTAGGTAAAGTTATAATTTCAGTTTGCCAAGAAGAAAATTTATTGACAGTTAAATATAACTTTTTAGACTGTAAATACTCAATTAATTCAGATTGATTTAAAGTAAAGGGATGAGAATAAATTAAAGAATCTAATGGTGAATAATCAGATAAATTACGCCAAGCTTCTGCCCAAATAAAAAAGTAACTATGTTGAGATTTTTTGAGCCAACTTCCGTGTAGTATTGCCATAAATAATTGATAATTTATAATTGATAATGGACAATGGACAATTGATAATTATTCAATGTCCATTCCTTGGCAAATTTTAGGATCACAATTGTCGTTTAAGAGACTCTAAAGAAGCCCAACGACCATCCATTACGGTTTGAGTCTCATTAGAAATAACAGTGGGTTGTTGACAATTCTTACCACATAATCGTCTTAATGGCATGGCTAGAGACAATTGTTCATAAAGCCAGGTATCAACTTCAAAATGTCCATCAACAGAAAGAGACTCTGATAAATCTTCCCAGGCAATTTCTCGCTCTTGAGGAATATTTTGCGGCAAATCGGTATTTTTGTCTAGCCAGATAATTTCAGAAGTCTGGAGAGGGAGACGTTGATTATACTGTTGCAGACAGCGATCGCAAGTCAACGTAATAATGGTTTCCGCTTTGACAATAATCTCCAAAAAGGTTCCACCGTGTCTAATACTCATTTTCCCACGAAGGGGAGTTAAAGTATCTAAACCAGAGATAAAGTCATCTAGTGTTAGGGTTTGGGTTCTATTGGTTGTTTGCAGTAAATGGGGAATGTAAATAGCTTGCATGAGATCACGCCTCCTATCCGTGGCTATTGGGGCTAAACTTATTGTAACAAGAGTATTACCCAGATTTTTTCTGATTTTAAATGCGTATAGGCTTAGCTGCATTTACCCTCAATTCGCGTTATCTTGTACGTTGAAAGTTTTAACACAAAGTACAACCCCAATGGGTACAATTCAAACATTACCAGGAACAAGAGATATTCTGCCAGAAGAAATTGGTTACTGGCAATATGTAGAAACTATTACCGGCCAAATACTCGGTCGGGCCATGTATCAAGAGATTCGTCCCCCCATTTTTGAGCAAACTTCCCTCTTTGAACGGGGTATTGGGGAAGGAACCGACGTAGTTGGTAAAGAAATGTATACTTTTAGTGATCGCGGATCTCGTTCTGTTACCTTACGTCCTGAAGGAACCGCAGGAGTAGTTCGCGCTTTCTTACAAAATAGTCTTTATGCTTCCGGTGGAGTCCAACGACTGTGGTATACAGGGCCTATGTTTCGCTATGAACGACCTCAAGCGGGTCGTCAAAGACAATTTCATCAAATTGGGCTAGAATTAATCGGTAGTGCTGATCCTAGAGCCGATGTAGAAGTCATTGCCTTAGCTACAGATATCCTCAAAACCTTAGGGTTGCAAAGTCTCACCTTAAATCTAAATTCAGTTGGCGATCGCAGTGATCGACAAGAATACCGTGAGGCCTTAGTTAATTACTTTTTACCATACAAAGACCAATTAGATCCCGACTCACAAGATCGTCTAGAACGCAACCCCTTACGCATCTTAGATAGTAAAAATCAGCGTACCCAAGAAATTAACGCTAATGCCCCCAATATCCTGGAATACTTGGGAGAAAAATCTCGAAAACACTTTGACCAAGTACAACAACTGTTAACCGATTTAGGCATTGATTATCAACTAAATCCTGCCTTAGTTCGGGGTTTAGACTATTATACCCATACCGCCTTTGAAATTCAATCAGAAGATTTAGGGGCCCAAGCAACCGTATGTGGCGGCGGACGCTATGATGGACTAATCAGCGAATTAGGTGGCCCAGATACTCCAGCCGTTGGTTGGGCCATTGGGTTAGAACGGCTAATTATTCTCTTAAAACAACAGCAAACTGTGCCTAATATGTGCTGTGATCTGTATATAGTTTCCAAGGGAGAAGCAGCAGAAGCACAGGCCTTAGTTTTAGCCCAAAAATTGCGTCATGAAGGGTTAACCGTTGAATTAGACCTAAGTGGGAGTGCTTTTGGCAAACAGTTTAAACGGGCTGATCGTAGCGGGGCAATCGGTTGTTTAGTATTAGGAGATACAGAAGCAGCCACTCAGACTGTGCAAGTCAAGTGGATGGCCACCAAAGAACAACAAGAACTATCTCAAACAGAGTTACTTCGCCAAGTCGGGGAACTCAAAGCCCAAATTGAGCGACATAAAGCAACAACGGGTCACTCTACACATGAACCATGATGAAAGCCTGGGAATTTATGCTGCAAAAAGAGGGCGATCGCCTCTGGTATCCCCTCACCTCCTCCACTTGTGAACTCGAAGCGGGAAAATATCGCATTATGGCTCGATCTAATCGAGTTAACAGTGATATTGAGGTTCGTTTCACCCATAGACCTATTATAACAGAAGAAGTTCTCCATCAGAATCAGTATAATCGTCATATTAATGCACAAGGGTTAGTTATGATTCTTCCCTTTACTGAATTTAATGGGGGAAGTTCTTGGGAACTTCGCTGTTGTGGGGATGTCATGTCCGAATTTTTAGGAGATACTTGGCAAGAAAGTCTCATCCTTAATATTTTAGAGACACCAGTTCAAATAAAAAATGAGCAACCGGAGGATAAACCCCAAGAAGTTTCTGTATCTATAGCTGATTCTTCTAATCCTCAAGCTCAATATTATTTGGAAAAATTAAAACAATTATTACGAGAACAAATTGAACCAAAATTAACTAAAACTAATGAGTGTTTAGAAGTTTCTTTAGATCAAAAAGAAGAAGATAAAATCTGTTTTATTAATCTAAAATTAGAGAAAACTAAGTTAACTAGAGATAAAGGACAACCCCTTACAGTATCAGGTAGAATTGAAGCGACCGATACTCAAGCTGACTTAGCATTAACAGGGAAAATTTGTTATCAATTGAAACATCCCGAAACCGAAGAAATTGTTTTGACTGTAGAGGCTGTATTATATGATGAAAAACTCCCTTATTATTTTGAACAAATTTTAATGATTTCTGAGGAAAAAGAAGCAGAAAATTTATCAGGAGAAGTTCGATTAGAGGCAATGACAGGAGTAGTAATTAATCAAGATAGTTTCACTCTTAATACCAATGAATACAATTCAGTTAATTATACAATTGAATTATTGAGTACAGAAGATAAGACTTCTTATATATTTGATATTGAACTACCACAAAAAGTCACCGCTTTTCCTGCTACAATAGAATTGCCAAAACCGAGTAAAATTAGACAACCATTAGTATCTTCCTTCGCTTCATCTAGACAAGTTCTACCCCCTAAATTAAAGCCAGGTAAAACCGATGTTAATCAAGATAAAAAAAGTCTGAAATTACCACAAATTTATTATGAACAAATGTCATCTTTTTAGTTAAACTGGCTCTCCCGACATCTTGGTATAAAATGTATAATAAGCTACAATACTTAAGATGATGGGTTACGACGCGCCTTAAAAGTTATGCGTTTTTCATCAAAATCATAGCAGTGTCTAACCCATCCTAGGAATTATAAGCTTTACTTATCACCACAGGTACGGGAGAGGCATATTTTCAAGGTTAGACACTTGTTGCGATCCCCATTAATATGAATTAAAATGGTAAAAAATAAGATTAATGTAAATCAAGCTCGGAATCTCGATTAATAAGGATACAATAGGGAAGGCTGTATGTTTGGCAGCTTTGACAGGAGGTACAAGATGACTACATTGACTTTAAGTCGTCAAGATATTTCAAGGATGACTGCCCAAGATGTAGCTAATCTAGCCGGACGCTTAGAACAGGATGATTATATCAATCCATTTGAAGCCCTGCAAGATTGGCACATCTTACGGGCCATCGCCTTTCAACGAGAAGAATTAGCTGAACCCTATCTTTATTTGCTCGATATCGAAGCTTACGACGAAGCATAATCTATGCTTAACCAACAAAACATCCTCATAGGCATGGGTGGCGGTATCGCTGCTTATAAGGTCTGTGAGGTTATTTCTTCCTTATTTCAGCAAGGGGTAAATGTCCGGGTCATTCTCACCAACACGGCACAACAGTTTATCACTCCTTTAACGGTTTCTACCCTCAGTCGTCATCAAGCTTATACGGATGCTGATTTTTGGCAACCTATCCACTCCCGTCCCCTACACATAGAATTAGGAGAATGGGCGAATTTGTTCTTAATTGCCCCATTAACGGCTAATACCTTGGGAAAATTAACCTCTGGTTTAGCTGACAATCTCTTAACTAACACGGTTTTAGCCTCTAATTGTCCGATTTTGCTTGCTCCCGCCATGAATACGGATATGTGGGAACAACCAACGGTACAGCGTAATTGGCAGCAATTACAGGAATATTCTCGATATCATACCATTGGGCCAGGGGCCGGTTTATTAGCTTGCGATCGCGTGGGATCAGGGCGTATGGCGGAACCTTCAGAAATCATCACTAAACTCCAGTCATTATTATATACCAAAGGTCAACAAGATTTCCAGGGAAAACGGATTTTAATTAGTGCTGGAGGGACAAGAGAATATCTTGATCCGGTGCGATTTATTGGCAACCCTGCTACGGGAAAAATGGGTTTAGCTTTGGCACAAGCAAGCCGCGATCGCGGGGCAGTGGTTACGTTAATTCATGGTCCCATTGCCTCAGAATTACTGCCTACTCCTTCTAATTATAGACGAATTCCGGTTGTAAGTGCAGGGCAAATGGAAAAGGAAATGCTCACTCATTTTTCTGAGGCTGATATAATTATTATGTCGGCGGCGGTTGCTGATGTTAAACCCGCTCAATATTCGCAAGTCAAATTACCAAAAAATACCTTACCAAAATCTTTAGAATTAGAGAGTGTTTCTGATATTATTGCTCAATTAGGAAAAATTAAAGAACCTCATCAATGTTTAATTGGATTTGCGGCACAAACGGGAGATATTGTGACTCCTGCTATAGATAAATTAAAACGTAAACAATTAGATATTATTGTAGCAAATCCGGTTGATCAAAATAATGCAGGGTTTGGGAGTGATAATAATCAAGCCATATTTATTCATGCTAAGGGACAACAAAAAAAGATAGATTCTTGTAGTAAATTGGAATTAGCTCATCAGTTATTAGATTTTGTGGCTAAAATAAGATGATATTTTAAACTTTTAGCAAATCGATTAGCCACTTCCATAAAAGTTTTATCATGGGGTATCAACTAAGATAACAAAATCACGAGTTCATGACAGAAAATTCCCTCATCGTTGACTCTCTAAGCTGGTTTTATCGGGAAACTACCCCCCAAAACCCTAGTGATAAACCCCCAGTGTTGATGCTGCACGGGTTGCCGTCCCATAGCTATACTTGGCGTGATGTGATGCTTAATTTAGCTGATAATGGATTTGGGGCGATCGCTCCTGATTGGATCGGGTCAGGAATGTCAGGAAAGCCAGATAAACGGGAGTTTGCCTATACTGCCCAAGCTTATCAACAAGGGTTAAGTGCATTTATCGAAGCTTTAGGTCTAGAAAAATTCTCTTTAGTGGTTCAAGGGTTTCTTGCATCTGTAGGCATACAATATGCTTTTACTCACCCGCAGAAAATTGATCGCTTGATTATTCTTAATACTCCTCTGTCTCCTAGTGTCAAACTGCCTTGGTTGATGAAACAGTGGGGAGTTCCGTTTATGGGAGATATGGTGACACAAGATCCCTTATTGGTGGATCGTACTCTAGAAGGGGGTAGCGGGTTTGTTATTCCCGATGAACATTTGAACGTTTATCGTAAACCCTTCTTAAAAAGTTCTGCGGTCGGTCGAGCGTTATTAAGTACCACCCAAAACCTAAAACTCTCCCAAACGATGACAGAGATAGAGACAGGGTTTAGCAACTGGCAACATCCTACCCTAATTATCTGGGGAATGGCTGATCCTTGGTTATCTTCAGAAGTTCCTGCACAATTAGCGACCAAATACTCTAATGTAGAATTAAGCCAACTTAAAGAAGCGAAACATTATCCTCAAGAGCATTGGCCCCAAGAGGTGAGTGAGGAGATTGTAAACTTTTTGCGTCGTCAGGCTTTGTAAAAGGTCTAATTGTTGAGAAAATCAATAATACAGTAAATCATTGTCAATAGTAACAATAGAATTATGTCAAGTCTTCGGTCTATTTTATCGGTTCTCTTGGTAGCTATTACCATTTTCTGTGTTAGTTGCGGTGGTGGCCCCCAAGCGGTTATCCCCACAACTTACTCTCCTGAAAAAATTGAACAACTGCAAATCTTCGTTGAACCTATTGCAGAAGCTCGTTCTAATATGTCAGTGTTAAAGGGATTTATCGCTGAGCAAAATTGGATCGACACCGGAACCTATATTCATGGGCCTCTTGGTGCTTTACGTCAACAAATGACCAGTTTATCTCGTTCTTTGTTAACTAAAGATCAAAAACCAGCGGCCGAACTCGCTAAAGAGTTTTTTGGTCACTTGGAAAGTATTGATGCTGCGGCTAAAGATCGTAATAGTGCGGTCGCCCAACGTCAATATCGTGAAGCTTTGAAGGATTTTGATGCTTTCTTAGATATTGTCCCTCAAGCTAGTTAAATTTAGGGTTTAGGGGTTGGGGGTTAGGTCTTAGGGGTACGAAAAACTCAGACTCCCCCCACACCCCATCACCTCATCACCTCATCACCTCATCACCTCATCACCCCATTTATGACAAAAATTGTAATAATCGGTGCAGGTATCATCGGGGCCGCGATCGCTTATGAACTCAGTTTGATCGAGGGGTTAAATATTACCTTGATCGATGAAAAAAAACCTGCATCCGGTTCAACAGGAGCAGCATTAGGGGTATTAATGGGAATTATTAGCCATAAAACGCGAGGAAGGGGCTGGAAACTGCGTCAAAACAGTTGGCAACGCTACGAAACCTTAATCTCTGAATTAGAAAGTCTCATCGGAGAATCTATCCCTGTTAACCGTCAAGGTATTCTTTCATTACGGTTCGTAGATGAATCTTTAGAATCTTGGGAAAGTTTGGCAAAAATTCGCGCTAATCAAGGTTATTCCTTAGAAATTTGGGATGCAGCAAAATTACATCAAGTTTGTCCTCAAATTCAAAGCGATCGCGTGGTAGGGGCCATTTATTCGCCTCAAGATCGTCAGATTAATCCCACAGTCTTAACTCAAGCGTTAGTCAAAGGTGCGTCTCTGAGGGGTGTTAACTGTAATTTTGGGGTAACAGTCCAAAAAATCCTAACAACCGACATAGAAGGGGCAAATAATCGTCAATGCTACCAAGTTCAAACCACAGAGGGAACCTTGGATACTGATTGGTTAGTAATAGCGGCCGGGTTGGGTTCAACTGGTTTGACTGCTTCTTTGACTCCATCGGTTGATATTCGCCCCGTGTTGGGACAAGCATTACAAATTAGTTTAAATCAACCGTTAGGAAATCCTGAATTTCAACCTGTAATTACTGGGGATGATGTACATATTGTTCCGGTGGGAAAAACCGATTATTGGGTCGGTGCAACTGTAGAATTTCCTAATACTATGGGAGAGGTAATTCCAGGAGCAGAATTATTAGAAAAAGTTAGACAGCAAGCGATTAGTTTTTGTCCGAGTTTAGGTCAGGGAGAAGTAGTTTATACTTGGTTAGGTAAGCGTCCTCGTCCTGAAGGAGAACCCGCTCCAATTATTAAAGAATTACCTAATTATTCTCATATTTTATTGGCAACGGGTCATTATCGTAATGGGGTGTTATTAGCTCCCGCAACCGCTTTAGCAATTCGAGATAAAATTATGAATTATGAATTATGAATTATGAATTATGAATTATGAATTATGAATTATGAATTATGAATTATGAATTATGAATTATGTACGGGCGGGTTTATCTAACTTCTTTGTGAGTGATAGAGGGCAGGTTTAGGCAAAACCTTTGTTAATCAACCATTACGACTATATCAAAACCCGCGCCGGAGGCTGTGCAATTAATTTTGCTCGCGGTACTTATCGCAGAACAAATTAGTGAAATTGTCTTAAAATTCAGCTAAAGGGAAATCAGCACCAGTTTCTTTAGGATCACCTCGATGAAGATTTTGCCACTCTTGTTCATCTTTTTGATAATCAACAGAAGGAGTTAATTTAATAGTATTAGGATTAACTTGGTACTCGATCTGATTTAGATTAGCTTCATAATCTTTTCCAACTTCCCATTGCCATTGTTGGGTATTTCTTTCTTGTAGTTCCCCCAAATCTTGTAAATTTCCTTTAGGGATTTCCAAAACTTTAACGTCTTCTACGGGTTTAATCGGGACTTCATTAGCTAAAGTAGGGAAAGCAGAGAAAAGAGAGCTTAATATTAATCCATTGATGATGGCTGATGTTGACAAGTGCATGAGGCGAAAAATCTTCATAATATTAGGACAAAGATATAGGCTTAATTCTAAGGATACTCAAAACCACAAAAAACGGTCAAGGTTCTAAGAAGTAATTCCTAAAAATGATATTAATTAAACAATATTACCCTGAGTATTTGCTTAAAATGAAGAACAACCTCTAAACTGACACTATGAAAGCGTCTCAAGTCCTAAAACTTTATGATCAAGGAAAACGAAATTTTCAGGGAGAAAACCTAATTGGTCAATCTTTTAAAGGCAAAAACCTCTCCAATGCTGATTTTAGCGGGGCCGATATTCGCGGGGCCGATTTTACGAACGCAACCCTAACTAAAGTTAAATTTTGTCACGCTAAAGCCGGACAACCCCCATGGTGGACAAGGAGTTTAGTGATTATTTCCTGGCTCATGGCAGCATTATCGGGTTTATTTGCCGGATTTGCCAGCAGTTTTATTGAGTCAATTTTTGATAGTGCTGATGCCACCAATCAAGTCGCGGGTTGTTCAGCCTTGATTATCTTAATCATCTTTTTTATTTGTAGTTATTATTACGGGTTAAAAGGAGGACTAGAAGCCGTTGTTTTAACCTTTATGGCTATTGCTGTCATTGCCTTAATTATCGCCCAAAGCTTACCTTTTTCTTTGGTTGGGGCCTTTATTTTAGCCCTAGTTTTTACCTTCCATGTTATGCTGGCGATCGCGGTAGCGGCTGGCGGAACAATTGTCGGAACGGCGGCAGGGGCAGTGGCGGGAACCTTAACTATTACTAGAGTTTTTCCTTTAGTTGTGGCGATCGCTATGGCCATTGTGGTGGCAGAAGCGGAAATATTTTCCCGTGCTATTTCGGCATTAGGTGCGATCTCCATCACCTTATTGAGTGCTTATCTCGGTTGGCGTGCCATGAAAGATGATCCTAGAGATGCTTGGCTTCGTCCCCTGGTGACAGCCTTTGCTACTATTGGCGGAACCAGCTTTTATCAAGCAAATTTGACAGATGCTGACTTTAGTGAAGCCACTTTTAAAAGCACTGATTTAAGGGAAGCTAATCTCACTCGGACTCGTTTTTATCAAGCTAAACAACTCGATTTGGCTAGAGTTGGTAAAACAATTTTGGCTGAATCTTTTGTTAGAGACTTATTAATTAATCCCAGTAGTGGCTATAAACAATCTTACCGCAAAGTTAATTTACGAGGGGCTAATCTTGACGGAGCTAATCTTAATTCTGCCAATCTTAAACAAGCTAATCTGACAGATGCTAGTCTTAGAGCCGCTAATTTAGAGGGAGCTAATCTAAGCAAAGTTTGCGCTATTAATACAGATCTTACTGGAGCGAGTTTAACAGGAGCTTGTTTAGAAGATTGGAAAATTGATAAAACAACTCAATTAGATCGGGTTAATTGTCAGTATGTATTTCTCTTAGAAAAACCTAATCAATATGGTAGTCGAAAACGTCGTCCCAATAATTCTGATCGCTTCTTTAAATTAGGAGAATTTGAGGAAGTTGTCTACAGCACAATTATACAATAAACTAAGCAGGAGTTAAAACGATGATTCAGGTAAATAAACCAGAAGAACGTCTCATTACTAATATAACAGGAGAACCATATCAACCAGCTAGAATTTATTATCAAGTGTCTAATAAAAAGACGGTTTTAGGAGTCTTTAAAAAACTCAAGTGTATGGATTATGATTCATCTAGAGATCGCTGGTATTGGTTATATACTGCAGAATCTCAAAAAATTATATTTGATGAATCTTATAATAAAATTCCTAAAGAAATGCAGCCCATAGCATTAGGTTATTTTATCTTTCGTAGTGACGAAGAAATGATTTTAGAAGTAAGATCTTTTCAAAGAGTTATTGAAGCTATTAAATTTTTTAACAAACGAATTAATTGGCGAGCGGCTGAACCTATGAGACTTCGCCTAGTTAATAAGCTATTTAGTACACTTGAAGATGAAACTCCTACGCCACCTAAATCTTTTGATGAATTCTTTGATAATAAGAATGTTTTTATTCAAAGTATAGAAGCCTTAGAATTAGAATTAATGGAAGTGGAAAGTAATTATGATAATGATGAAGATAAAGAGAAAGCTGTGATTGAATATATGGAGGAAAAATCTAAGTATCCTTTACCAGAAATTGAAGAAATTGGACTTAATATTCATGGTGATGGAATTAGTTTATTAGAAATGGCTTTAAAAATGAAGAATATTGAAGCCTTGGAACATTGGAAAGGAAATGCTAATTTTACTCAATATGATTTAATTCAACAGATGTTAGCTTCTATGCCTGATGATATCCCTAATTTAGAAGAACAATAAGCACGGCCAGGACAGGTTTATTTATTTGCTGAAAATCATCGAAGTTTTGTCAAAAAACCAGGTCGGGTTGATCTAGTTTTTTGGTGAGAATCAGGCCTCTCCCATACCTGTGGTGATAAGTAAAGCTTATAATTCGTAGGGTGGGTTAGACGCGGCTATAATTTTGATGAAAAACCCATAACTTTTAAGGCGCGTCGTAACCCACTATATTAAGTATTGTAGCTGATTATACATTTTATACCAAGATGTCGGGAGATCCCGAAAGTAAAAAAAAATGGGGGACATAAATAAAAAAGTGACCTTAATTATTGCAGGTGATCGCAGTGGTGTAGGGAAAACAACCATAACCTTGGCCCTGCTTTCGTTTTTAGTTCAAAAAGGATATAAAGTTCAATCTTTTAAAGTGGGGCCAGACTATATTGACCCCATGTTTCATACTAAAATTACGGGTCGTCCCTGTCGTAATTTAGACCCAATTCTCACCGACCAAACCTATGTTAAATCCTGTTTTAACCAACATAGTCAAGGAGTAGACTACGTCCTAATAGAAGGGGTTATGGGGCTATTTGATGGTGTTCCCTTTCAGAAAGCAGAAACTTGGCAAAATATTGAGTTAAACAGGGAAAAAGACCATTTATTTAATCATTATGCCAGTACAGCCCATATTGCCCGACTTTTAAATATACCCGTCGTTCTTGTCATTGATTGTAGTCGTTTATCCGGGTCAGTCGCCGCGATCGCCCAAGGTTATCGTTCTCTTGACCCTAATATTAATATTATTGGCGTAATTTTGAATCGTGTAGGTAGCGATCGCCATCTAGAATTACTCGAAAATGCTCTGACTCCTCTCAACCTTCCTATCCTGGGAAAGTTATATCGTCAAGATTCCCTGACAATTCCTGATAGACATCTCGGTCTAGTTCCTACCGATGAACTTCCAGAGTTTAAGCATCTAGTTAAAAAATTAGCTCACATCGCTCAAACTAGCTTTAACTGGGATCTCCTTTTTCCCCTCCTCACATCCCCACAATCCCCGTACGGGCGGGTTTTTGACAAAAATTTTGATGTTGTAACAAATATGTTAGATAAACGCGCCCCTACATCACACTGCCCAATAAAAATAGCGATCGCCCGCGATCGCGCTTTTAACTTCTATTACCCAGATAATCTAGAAATTCTCGAAAAATTGGGAGCAGACTTACTACATTGGAGTCCCCTAGAAGATGAAAGTTTACCCTTCAGAAGCAGTGGACTCTATTTAGGAGGGGGTTTTCCCGAAGTCTTCGCCCAAGAATTATCAGCTAATAAACAAGCTATCAAAGTCGTTCAAACCGCTATTAGGCAAGGAATGCCTACCTATGCCGAATGTGGGGGATTAATGTATTTATGTCAGGAAATCATCAATTTTCAGGGAGAAACCTGGCCAATGGTAGGGATATTACCAACAACAGCCAAAATGGGCAACCGTCTGACTTTGGGTTATCGTCAAGCGATCGCCACTGATAATAGTCTTCTGTTAACATCAGGTGATACTCTGTGGGGTCATGAATTTCATCGTTCCGAGTTGACCATTAACTCTCCTAAACCCCTGTTTAAGTTACATAGCTGGCATTCTCAAAGTCCTTCTCATGCTGAGGGATGGCAACTATACAATGTTCACGCATCCTATCTACACTTACATTTTGGAGGATGTCCGACTATTGCTACAAAATTTTTTCGTCATTGCCTTGATTTTTCTGAGTCAGTTGAGTTAAGCTAAATGGAGTTGTTTAGAGATTAACCGTTTAGGTAATAAGGAGGTGATGCCCATGATAGATAGTAGTGATAAAAACATGGGTCTCCTGATTGAAGTTAGCCGGCTGTGTGCCGGAGCCGTTCTCTAGAAGTTTGATCCCCTTGGATAAAACTTGCGCTGGAGTTCCTTCCGGCAGTTAGGTTTCAATCAGAAGGCCCGTCAATATTTGCCCCCTAACCCCCACTTGATGACTGAGTTCAGCAAAAAGGTTTAGGGGGTATTGTTATTATTGATAATTGATAATTGGTAAGTAAGTGGACTAAATTAATGGCGTTGCATCACTGCGGGATGATTTATAGCAACCGCCAAGGCGGTTGCTATATTTGAAAGAGAAAAAGCTTTCTACAATAATTAGGGGTTAAAGCTTGTTATTTGATTATTTGGCGATCGCCGCTAAAATTAGAAACTTTAAAAATTAGGAAAAAATCAAATCATCCCGCAGTGATGCAACGCCGAAATGTCTATTTTTCATTGCCCGACAAAAAGCCCTGCTAATTAATAACAGGGCTAAATCAGAGGTTAGATTAGGTCAGGATTAAACGAGAAATCTCTCTACTCTTAGAAGGAGAAAGTACCCCGTACCGTTCCGAGAATTTCACTGTCTGACCCTTGTAAGTTTACAAATTGGTCAGGTTTGGAAATCCAAACTACACCAGGAGTGATAGAAATATTGTCTGTCACTTGGTAACGATAGAACATTTCCACCGTAACCGGGTTTTGGCTAGTAAAATGGGTGAATTGAGTAGTTGTAGGACGACGACCATCACCAAGGTAAGGTTGAACCCCAGCAAAGATACCTAACAGGTTTCCTTCTTTGAACAAGTCGGGGAAGGCAAGACCGCCACCACCAGTCCAGATTTCACCACTTAATCCACGACCGATAAAGCGGACGTTGTGGTAAGAACCAAAGGCACTGAAGTTAACCCAATCCGCAATTTTCCAAGTTAACGCACCACCATAACTGTTGGTAACTTTACCGCCGATGTCAAAGGGGTTGACTTCTAAACCACCTTGTAAACCACCAGGCGCACCTTGACCACGCGCGTTTCGGCCATTAGTGTTATATTCTTGGGTCGGGGTTCCAGGAGCTCCGACAGAACCACCCGCAAACGCATTGTTCAACTGAGAACGGGAGAAGTTAGCAAAGGAAGTACCTACACTTCCAGGACCGGTAGGCGCGCCTTCGCCGAAGATGGGACTATCTGGTTTGTGGTAAGCGTTGACGTAAGTAAAAGCAACGTTAACAGTGTTAAACAGATTGGTATTGAACTGGGCTAGTACGCCATAGTTACCATTGAATAAGCCGTTACCGCCATCACTTTCTTCATATTGTCTTCCAGTGGCGGGGTTGATAGCATTACCTGTTTGACAGCCACGAATACTACCATTAACGTTTTCACCACTACCATTTAGACAAGGATCATTGGCAGTTCCCGCTAAGTAACCAAAGCTAATGGATGAGGGCCCGAGTATGCTTTGTAGGAAACCCAATTGAAAACTTCCACCAGCACCAGCACCACCACCAATCCGGTAGATGGGGTTACGTTGTGCGAAAGTACCAAGAGAACCTTTACCACCGTCAAAGTCTTCAAAGTAAGGGTTGAGGGTAGGAACGAAGTCATACCATTTACCACCCCAAGCAGCTACATAGGTATCTAGCTTAAAGTTGTCATAGATCCGGATTGGTGCATAGTAACCAACCCAGTCAATAACCACATCGTTATCTGACTCATTCCGACGGGGCCCAATATTAAAGGTTTGGGTAGCCGTGGGGTTAACCAGGGTATTTTCAGCGAAAGCAATCCCGATAGGTTGTCCCGTGTTGGGGTTGATTACCTCTAGGTTTGGTTTGGTCAGTGTAAAGCGATCTTGACCTTGACCTGTACTAGCTGTTAAACGGGTGACTAACAAGTCTTCCCCGCTAAAGCTGGTGTTGAAGCTTAAACGAACCCGATCTTGTAAAACGGCTTGGTTATCTTCAGAAGAACGGCTACCACCAGAAGCAGTAGCAGCAAAAATTACTTCCCCAACTAATTTGGTAGTGGTAGAAAATTGATGATCTTCTAAGAAGGCAACCCGACCTTCTAAGTTATCTACCCTTGCGCCTAAAGCCGCTAATTCAGCCTCAAACTCCTGCATCAGACGTTTGAGTTTTTCAATATCTTCCCGTAATACGGCTACATTCTCTTGAATTAAACGCTCCATCGTATTCAAACAAGCGTTTAAACCAGCCGCAAATTCCCAACGAGAAGTAGCGCGGTTGCCTCGGAATGTCCGGTCAGGATAACCGACAATACAACCATAACGTTCAACCAAACTCCGCAACGCTTCATAAGCCCAGTCAGTAGGAGATACGTCCCGTAATTCACTGACACTGGTTACTTGGTCGTTGGAGTTGGTTACGCCTTCTTCACCGTAATTTTCCAGTTGATTGATTAATTGATCGTCTTTGAGTTGAGCAATTTCAAACCCGGCGGTTGCCTTTTCGGGGGTTTGAGCTTGTGTTTTGCTCTCTACTGCGGTTGCCGCAGATGAGATAGTTAGAGCAACTCCTAAGAACGCTGGAGTGACCAGCAATGATTTCCATAATAATTTTAGCATTTTCAGCTTTTCCTCACACCTTAGATTGACTACAAAATTTATAGTCTTACTTATCTCAATATTATACACAGCTTTTTTAAATCGTCACGGGGATGATTTATTTTTTTTTGTAGGTTGACTTTAGGCTCTCTAACTGCCTTAAATATGGACAAGTAAGACTTTTAACTTGGATTTAATCGATTGAGTTTAGCTGTGTACAGTATCGATAACTCTAGAATGACTCAATTATAGGGGATCTGACATTAAATTTTTATAAAGAGATATAGTTCATCAAAACCATACGTAAATATAAGTAGTATAAGCAGTAGTAAAAAATAATAATCTTAAGTGATACTGCGGATGACAGTTTGGGAATACTCATCGTACCATAGTTTAAAAGCTAAATATTTTTTTAACTTTTTTGTTTTCTATCTTCTTCTCACACTAAAAATATGGAATTACAATCTCTTGAGCTTGCTGCTCATAAGTCTGATTTGAGCAGCAATCACGGGCTATTTTGCCTTGAAAAGAATCAGGGTAGTAATGATGATCTTTGTTTTAATAGTTTAGGGGAAGTTCTTGCTTATTGGGCTAAGGTAAAACCTGATGGTAAGGCATACACTATGCTGAATGCCAACGGTTTAGAAGATAGTTGCATTACCTATGGAGAGTTACATTCTCAAGCTCTTAATGTAGCCCGATGCCTATTATCTCAAGGACTGCGATCGCGTAATGTCGTTCTTCTTTATCCACCTGGGATTGAATTCATTGTGGGATTCTTTGGTTGTCTGTATGCGGGTGTTGTGCCTGCACCTATCCATACACCAAAACGTAATCGTTCCAACCAAAAGATTGCCAATCTTGTTCTGTGTGCTAATGCAGCAGCCATCTTGCTTCCTGAAGCTCAAAAGCAAGAATTTCGTAATATTTTGATGAAAGAAGAAAATTGGCCTAAGGATCTGATGTATGTTTCAACAGATGCGATCAGTGAATTACCGACTTATGGAGAGGGTCAACTCCCAAAAATTGATGGTTCGATGCTTGCCTTCTTGCAGTTTACCTCTGGTTCTACCTCATTACCGAAAGGTGTGATGATTAGCCATCAAAATTGTCTCAATAATATTGAGATGATTGTCTCAATGAGTCAGATAACATCTTCTTGCACGACGGTATCTTGGCTTCCCCATCATCACGATCTAGGATTAGTCGCCCATTTATTACACAGTATCTACAGTGGGGGACACTGTGTAATACTTGCACCAACTACTTTTGTCTCCCAACCCATCCAGTGGTTACGGGCCATCACTAAATACCGTGCCGAATATACGGGGGGTCCCAACTTTGCCTATCAACTATGTATTGATAAGATTCCTACTACGGAGCAGCAAAACCTCGATCTATCTTCCTTACGCATGGTAATTAATGCTGCAGAACCAGTCAATCCACAAACCCTATGGGATTTCAGTCAAAAGTTTGCCAAGAATGGATTTAAATCCCAGATGTTCCTTCCTGCTTATGGTATGGCTGAAGCGACAGTCTTCATATCTTCTGGATTTGTAGATGGAGAGCCAGTTTTTAAGACGGTTGACTGGACAAAATTAAGTACAGATAATATAGCTAGTGATCCCATCAATGGAGCCAAAGAAAAGGTTTTTATCGGTTGTGGTCACGCTTGGCTGGATCAAGAGGTTCATATTTTCAATCCTGATCTTAGTTATAAAGTGCCGCCTAATCATATCGGCGAGATTTGGGTAACAGGTTCTAATGTGATGTCTGGTTATTACAACAATTCAGAAGCTACTGCCAAGACTCTTGTTTCTGTGGAAGGGGATCACCGACTTTACTTGCGTACTGGTGATCTGGGCTTTATGGATGACAAAGGCGAACTTTACATCACTGGCCGACTCAAAGATATGATGATCATCAACGGGGTAAATTATTACCCTCAAGACATTGAACTGTGTGTCGAACAAGCACATCGTGACATTCGCTCCAGTGGTGTCATTGCTTTTAGTGTGTCAGGTGCCACAGGTGAGGAATTAGTGATTGTTGCTGAGTTGAACAAAGCGGGCATAACTAAGATGAAGCAATCTGGTTATTTAGAAGAATTAGTTGAAGCTATTAGTTCAAAGGTTGGGGAACAATTTGAACTCTCTTTAAATCAACTTATTTTCTTAAAAATTGGGCGTATACCTAAAACATCTAGTGGCAAACTTCGGAGACAGCAATGCAAACAAGAGTGTTTACAAGGCATTCCTGATGCACTAGCAACATGGACTCAATATGACTCCACAAATCAATCTCAAGAGGCAGTTGATACCGAAAACCTAGAAAAGACATTTCAAGAGATCATGTCTATGGGTTTTACCCATTTAAAAGTTTTTACCAATCTGATCAAGATATTGACCAATGAATATGAGGTAAAAATGGTTGATTTTGATCTTGAAAAATCCATGCTTGTTTATGGAATTGAATCTTCCCAACTGATGGAAATTCGTTGCCAACTAGAAAAGCAACTAGAATGTCCTATTCCGGTTGAAGTATTTTCTCAAGAAAATAATGTGAAAGGTCTGCTTAATGACATTGTTTGTGCCATGTTTAATCACAATAATTAATCAATTTCAAGGAAACATTAATATGTTGAATATCGAAAAAACGTTTGACCAAATCACTGCGATGGGGCCAATGCATCTCAAGGTATTTACTTACATCATGCAGATGCTTACGGATCAATATCAAGTTTCAATGCTTGATTTTGACCTGGAAAAATCTATCTTTTTCTATGGTATCGATTCTTTAAAGATCATTGAAATTCATAGCACCCTTGAAGGACAATTAAATACTAAAATTCCTACTGAGGCTTTTTTCCAAGCAAATACTTTCAAAGAGATGATTGATGATATCGTCAAATCGATTTCTAATCAGGATGATCCTGGAGTTAAAACGAGCAACTATTCTTTACAAGCAGAAATTGAAGAAGCTTTAGAATATCTTCTTCGAGATCGTGGCGATGGTGCAACAGAAAACCAAGGCAGTCAGACTAATACTACATTATTGACTGGAGCATCAGGATTTGTCGGTACTTTTTTTCTCAAAGAACTGCTTGAACGCACTGATCTTAAAGTTTTTTGTTTGGTACGCGCTGCTGATGAAGAAGCTGGGTTAAAAAGGATTAAAAAGACAGCATTAAAATACAATGCTTTTCTGCCTAGTGGATGGGAAAACCGCGTACAAATCGTGATTGGTGATATGTCCAAAAAGCGGTTTGGACTGCCTGAAAGTGTCTATGAAGATTACGCACAAAAAATAGACAGTGTCTATCATGTTGCGGCAGTAGATAACTTTTATTTACCCTATAACATTATTAAGAAAACCAATGTTGTCGGAACTATTGAAGTAGCAGATTTTGCCTTGTTCCGAAAAGTTAAACCCTTCTATCATGTATCGAGTTGTGCCGTTTCTTTGCTTGAAAAATGCAGTGACCCTCCGACTATTATTGGTCTGGTCAATGGATATGCCCAAACTAAGTATGTAACGGAGCAGATTATCTTACGTTTGGCAGAAAAAGGATTACCTTGGATCAGTTTTCGCTTAGGATATTTATATACATTGGGAATTTCCGATGTTGATCTTGATCCCAATATTTCCTTGAATAAACTGCTTCAATTAGTTACTAAAACCTATGAAGGGGTTGAAGATGATTTCTTCATTGAAGCTGATGCTTTTGAGAATTTCCTCATGTCTATTTCTGAAATTGGCTGTGTCCCAGATATGGACGCTAATTTTGATCTCATACCTGTTGAATATGGGGCCAAAGCGATCATTAAGACCTCATTACTACCGATGAGTGAGAAAAAAGACTGTTATACTTTCTATAACCCTCATCCCCTCAATTGGTCTGATGTCATCAGCCACTTTAAAAAGATTGATAAACGGATTGAAACGGTTCCTTTGACAACATTTGTTGACAAGTATCAAGAGTATGTTCGACAGACCAATAACAACAGTATTAAGCTTTTGAAATCTGTAGTATCTCGTGAGTTAGATCAACAATTTAATACTATGTTCTGCAAGATTAATACAGATATTGTTAAGGAGGATATTCATTGGTGTCCCCCTTGCGAAAAGCAATTTACTAATACCTATGTGGATGTCGTTCTTAATGGATGATTTCTGAGTAAATGCCCCATTTTTTAACATTTATATTTTTACAATGGGGCATCAATACTCACTCGATATTGTTCTATAAATCCTAAGGAGATAATTTAATGACAGCAACAATTTCAACAACAATGTCACCCAAAAAACCCATTGATTTTGTTGAACGTAATAATCTGAAAGCGTTCCGAGAAATTCTAAGAGATTGGCTCGCTATTGCTTTAATTATAGTCTTTAGTATATGGGCAAATAATATCTTTGTTTATGTTATTTGTGTTTGGTTAATTGGGGCTTTTCAATTTGCTCTTGCAGAAGCTATTGCTCACGAAGCAGCCCATTATAATTTATTTACCTCAAAAGTCTGGAATGACCACCTAGAGTTTCTATATGCTTTCCCATTTTTTCGCACCCTTTATTCTTATCGGAAACATCACTTTCCTCACCATACATATTTAGGAAGTGAAAAAGATTACCTCATTGAACAATATGAATTTTTAGGATTAAATAAAACAAACAAGAACGTTTTTATGATCTTGTTTGTTAAACCGATATTAGGCTTTTCTGCCATTTTCTTTGTTGTTGAAACTATTCATGATACTCTTCTAAACTTTAAAACAGGGCTACAAGAAAATAATGAACGTTTGCTTAAAAATCTCCTTCAACTTTGTTTATTCTGGCTAGTCGTTATTTTCGGGTTTTATTGGTCAGGACATTTAGATATTTTATTACTTTACTGGTTTGTTCCTTTACTATGGTCTTATTCTTTTTTTTCAGCTTTTAATGAAGTGCAGGAACATTGTAATACTGTGTCAGGAACAAGATCAAATGTCAATCCTGTTGTTAATTTGATATTTCACAATGGAGGTTATCATTATGTTCACCACTTATGTCCCACAATTCCTTGGTATAACCTGCCCAAAGCACATCAGTCTTTATGTCCAAATAACCCAGATGTATCAAGAAGTTTTCTAGATAGCTATCGGCAAATAACCCGTGACAATTCAGCAATAAAATCATCAGAAGCTAATTAAAATTTATCTGACCAGAAAAAATCATAAAAAGGAGTTGAATCTCATGACACAAACAGTAAAACAAACAGTATCTTATCCATCTTATCCATCAAATATTGAATCTATTAAAAAGCTAAAATTTGCTGAAAATACAGAGTTTCGAGCCACTTTAAACCGACGAGTTGATGATTTTTTTCAAACCACTGGACGACAAAAACGAGACTGTCCCCAGATGTATTTGAAGACAGCTATTCTAGTCCTCGGTTTTATAGCTATTTATGTATCTTTAGTTTTTCTAGTACAAGAATGGTGGCAAGCTCTAAGTTTATCAATTTTACTTGGACTGTTCATGGATGGCATTGGTTTTAACCTTCAACACGATGGTTCCCACAATGCCTATTCCAACCTTTCTTGGGTGAATAAGCTGATGGCCATGTCGATGGACTTAATTGGCTTAAGTTCCTATTATTGGAAGATGGGACACACTGTACTTCATCATAAATATGTCAATTTAACAGGGTATGACCAAGATTTTGAGTTTGGTATTTTTGCTAGAAAAACACCCTTTCAGAAGCGGCTTCCTCATCATCGTTGGCAACATTATTATATCTGGTTACTTTATGGGGTGTATGCTATCGAATGGTCATTAATCCGCGATATTAATAATTTATTAAGCAATAAAATAGACTATCTCGATTATCCTAGACCAAAAGGAATGGATCTAGTTATCTTTTGGCTAGGAAAGTTAATCTTTTTGACTTTTGCTTTCGGTATTCCCTTAATATTTCATTCGGTCTGGAATGTTTTATTGTGCTATGGAGTTGCCATATTTAATATGGGTTTCTTCATGAATTGTATTTTTTTATTAGCCCACGAAGTTGAAGAAGCAAAATTTCCTATGCCGTCAGAAGATACGGGAATGGTAGAAAATGAATGGGCAATTCATCAGATTGAAACCAGTGTCAATTGTTCCTTTAATCCTTTTTTAAATTGGTTTTGCGGCGGACTAAATTTTCAAATTGAGCATCATTTATTTCCAAATATTTGTCATATAAATTATGCTTATATAGCCCCTATTGTTGAAAAGACTTGTCAGGAATTTGGCGTAAAATATCAAACAAATAAGTCACTTTTTGCTTCTTTGTCATCACATTTTCGATTACTGCGTCGTCTTGGTAAATCAAGTTCAACTCTTTAATTTATTTGGCTAGGTTGGCTTTCTTGTATTAAGTAAATAGCCAACCTATTTTTATTACTCTCCTAACTTTACAGAATCATAGTGATTGTTCTAAAATTATGTTATAGTTTCTCAAAAA
Organism: Aphanothece sacrum FPU1; assembly: GCF_003864295.1. Taxonomy (NCBI): domain Bacteria; kingdom Bacillati; phylum Cyanobacteriota; class Cyanophyceae; order Chroococcales; family Aphanothecaceae; genus Aphanothece; species Aphanothece sacrum. The sequence goes on from NZ_BDQK01000016.1 coordinate 231,140, forward strand.
GCGAAGATCTGATTTTCATGAAAAATGGAACATAATGCTATCGCAAAAACTCTAATAAACCATTATTTTGATCATTTCTGATTGTTATGACTACCATCAAATTAGCAACAAATACTCTACTCAATGAAACTCAAGAAAATAAGTTAGCTAATCAAAATTCTATTGCTCGTCTGAGTAGAATAGCTGACATTATTTTTGCGCTGGCAATGGCTCAATGCTTTTTTGCTGTCGATTTTCCAGTTAAATTTGATCATCCGACTAATTCACAAGCGATCACTTTTTTACTAGAGCAAATAAAACCTCTAATTAGTTATATAATTGCTTTTGTTATTGTGGGGTTTTATTGGGTTGATAATCTCAATCAATTTAAGTATTACAAGAAAACAGATTCCGTCCATAGTTTTATCTATCTACTCTATTTAATGGGAATGTTTCTGATTCCTTACTGTGATACTTTAGTTATCTATTTTCCCGACAATGCACTTGTCAAAATCTGCTTTAGCATCAACACTACATTTATTGGGTTGCTCTCATGTTTGAACTGGATTTATGCTACTCATAAACGTCGGCTAGTAGATTATGATCTAAATCATAAAACTATCATTTCAACACGCTGGCGAATCCTAATAGAACCGATTTTTTCTCTATTAACTATTGGAGTAGCTTTAATCGATCAATCTTGGTGGGAATATGTCTGGTTTTTATTGCCCATTCCTTATTTTTTGAATGACAAAATATTTGGAAATTCTGAACAAAGGTAAATTATGTTTTCCTCTCCCTTACAATTACCTAACTTTCGTTGGCTTTGGTTAGGACAAACTCTAATTTTTGCGGCAGTTCAATTCTGGTTTGTCTCATTAGCTTGGTTGGTACTCCAGAAAACAGGTTCAGGTTTAGCTGTTGGTTTGGTCTTAATGTCGGCTGCTATCCCACGAGCTTTATTCATGTTAATAGGAGGAGGTATTAGTGATCGACTACCTCCCAAAAATGTCACTACTATTTCCTCTTTAATTAATGCTATTCTCATAGGATTAGTTACTATTATCTTATTTTTTGATGCTTTTGGGCTTAAATATTTGATCGTCATTGCTATTATTTTTGGACTATCAGAAGCTCTTTTATATCCATCAATTCTGGCACTTTTACCTCAATTAATTAGGAAATCTAAATTAGCACAAGCTAATGCCTGGATACAAGGTAGTGAAGAACTTTCCGAAATTATTGGCCCTGCTACTGCGGGCTTTATTATTGGTGCATTTGGCATAACCTTTGCTTTTGCTATCAATACTCTGACCTTTGCTTTTGGTAGTCTATTTATTTATCTAGTTCGGACTCGCCGTAAATTTGCTATTACTGAGTCACAAACACACTCTTTAAAAGATGAAATTATCGTCGGTTTACGCTATGCTTGGACACAACCTGCTATACGCATCAGTCTGTTACTATTAGCAATGATTAATTTGGCTATGTTAGGCCCTTTAATTATTGGCGTTGCCGATTTAGTATACTTACGTTTTAACGGTAATGCTACAATTTTTGGCTATTTACAGTCAGCCTACGGTATAGGAGCATTAATCGGTGTCTTTTTTGCGGGTCAACTTAATAGTATTAAGACTCCTAAAACTGCTTTAATCTTGCTTACTTATGGTCTAGGAATAGGACTAATATCATTAGGATTTCTGTATAATATTTGGGTAGTATCAGGGGTAATTTCTTTGATGGGAATAGGATGCGGTATGGTCAGTGTATTAGGAATGACTTGGTTGCAAAAAAATACACCCGTTCAAATGCAAGGAAGAATAATGGGTCTAACTATGTTTGCAGCAGTAGCTCTTGACCCTTTTTCTCAAGCTATCTCTGGAATTTTACTTGAGATAAGTCTTACAGGTTTATTCGTGGTAGCAGGGGTCACAATGGTACTTACAGGATTAATTTCATCGATGACTAACTATAAGGAGATAATAAATATGTCTGCGCCTTCCTTTTTGCCAAAATTTCGTTCTTGGCAATGGATTTTAGCGATTGCTGTTGGGGCCACAAGTATCTTGAGTGTTGGTGTTGTTTCTCAATTTCTGCCCCTGAAAGGGAGTAGTTCACCCCTGAAAGAGTCCAAAGCAACAATTCCTCCTATCACCAAAGTTGCTGCTTTAGGACGCTTAGAACCGGAAAATGAGGTCATTCGTCTGGATGTACCTTTACCATTAGAAGGAGATTTGGTCGAACAATTATTAGTTAAAGAAGGGTCAAAAGTATCAGCTAATCAAGTAATAGCTATTTTAGATTCTCGTAGTCGCTTACAATCCTTGGTAACACAAGCTCAAGAACAGTTAAAAATAGCTCAAGCGCGTCTGTCTCAAGTTCAAGCTGGTGCTAAAATTGGAGAGATTAATGCCCAAAAATCAACAGTTGAAAAAGTTAAAGCTGATTTAGATGGGCAAATGAAGGAACAAAAGGCAACTATTGCTAAATTAGAAGCTCAGTTATGGGGAGAAACCGCAACACAAAAAGCAACAATTTCTCGTTTACAAGCAGAATTAGAAAATGCTAAAACTGAGTGTCAGCGTTATCAGATTTTATATCAAGATGGAGTTGTTTCTGTTTCTGATTATGATAGTAAATGTCTCAGACAAACAACTCTTCAAGAAAGTGTCAAAGAATCTCAAGCTAATCTTAACCGTATCATCACTACTTATCAAGAACAAATACAAGAAGCTCAGGCTAATTTAACTCGTACTTTAGCAACAGGAAGCCAACAAATTCAACAAGAAAAGGCTACACTTAACCAAGTTTCTGAAGTTCGTCCAGTTGATATACAAATAGCTCAAGCTGAAGTTGATAATGCTTTTGCTAATTTACAACAAGCAAAAACTAACTTAAATCAAGTCTATATAAAAAGCCCTATTAATGGACAAATTATTAAAATTCATACAAGAGTTGGGGAAAAAATTGGTGATGCTGGTTTAGTAGAATTGGCACAAACCAATGATATGATTGTTGTTGCAGAAATCTATCAAACTGATATTGAGAAGGTAAAATTAGGACAAAAAGCTGTTATTACTAGCCAAGCTTTTTCGGGTCAATTAAAAGGGACTGTCTCTCAAATTGGTTTACAGGTGAGTAAGCAAAATATTTTTAGCACTCAACCTGGAGAAAATCTTGATCGCCGGGTGGTAGAAGTGAAAATACGTCTTAATCCTCAAGATGCTAAAAAAGTAGCTGGTTTAACTAATTTACAAGTCCAAATTAAGCTTGATATTAAAGAATAAAGTATCTAAAATATTCAGACTTATATAAAAATCAACTAATTATTTATGTTCACTAAATTTTTTCGGAAAACTCCTTTAGCATGGCATCAATTAATCAAAGAAAAAATACGTCTAAGTGTTGCCATTGCCGGGATTGCTTTTGCTGATATTCTGATTTTTTTTCAATTAGGAATTTTAGACTCTCTTCTTGATGGATCTGCCAAATCTCATCAGATTTTACAAGGAGATCTGGTATTAGTTAACTCTCAATTTCAAACATTATTCTTAGTCAAAGATTTTCCCAGAGAAAGACTACAGCAAACTCTCGCTTATGATGGAGTAGAATCAGTATCACCCGTCTATATAAAGTTTGCTCAGTGGCGTAATCCTCAAACTCAGCTTAGCCGTAGTATTTTAGTCTGGGGAATTGATCCAATTAATTCACCTTTTTCTTTCCCAGAAATTAAGGATAATCAATCACAATTACAATTATTAGGTAATGTGTTATTTGACCAAGGATCTCGACCTGAATATGGAACAATACCCGACTTATTAAAAGAGCAAGAAAAAGTAGAAATTCAGATTAATGAGAAAACTGTAAATGTGATTGCTTTATTTAATCTAGGAGCTTCTTTTGTTACTGATGGTAACGTAATTATGAGTGATTCTACTTTTTTAAGCCTCTTTCCTAATCAGCAACCTAACGATATTTCTTTGGGATTAATTAAAGTTAAAGTTGGGACAGATATTAAAGCACTTCAAGCACAAATGATTGCTAATTTACCTAAAGATATCAAAGTCGTTACTCCCTCTGAGTTAGCTCAAAATGAAATTGATTATTGGACAACTCAAGGTATTGGTTTTATCTTTGAGTTAGGGGTAATGGTAGGTTTTATTGTGGGTGTTGTAATTGTTTATCAAATTCTTTATTCGGATGTATCAGATCACTTACCAGAATACGCTACTCTCAAAGCAATGGGATACAGTGATGGTTACTTATTAGGTGTCTTAATGCAGTCTGCATTATTATTAGCAATTTTGGGTTATATTCCTGGTTTTGTATTATCTTTAGGTCTTTATCAAGTTGGTTCTGTTGCTACTCAATTACCGATTATGATGAAAGTTAGTCGCGCTCTTATCGTGCTAATTTTAACAATTATTATGTGTGCTATTTCAGGGGTGATCGCTATGAATAAACTTCGCTTAGCTGATCCGGCTGATATTTTTTAGTTTTAAGGATAGTTTAATCTATGCAAAGTCTTTCATTTAACCCAACAAATTCAATAGAACCTGTTATCTCTATTGGTTCTCTTAATCACTATTTTGGTGAAGGAAAACTCCGTAAACAAATCTTATTTGATATTAATCTTAATATTAATCTAGGAGAAATTGTCATTCTTACAGGTCCTTCTGGTTCTGGCAAAACGACTCTACTAACTTTAATGGGTGGGTTACGTTCTGCTCAAGAAGGAAGTCTAAAAATTTTGGGACAGCAAATACGTGGAGCAAATAAAAAACAATTAACTAAACTTCGTAAGCAACTTGGCTATATTTTTCAAGCACATAACTTAATGATGTTTTTAACAGCTAAACAGAATGTTCGTCTATCTTTAGAACTTCATGATCATTTCCTAGAGCAAAATCTTGATGGTAAAGCACAATCTATATTAGAAGCAGTTGGTTTAGGTAATAGAGTCGATTATTATCCAGAAAATTTATCCGGTGGACAAAAACAAAGAGTAGCGATCGCTCGTGCTTTAGCAAGTAACCCTAAAATTATTTTAGCAGATGAACCCACTGCCGCACTTGATAAAAAATCGGGGCGAGATGTAGTAGAATTGATGCAGAATTTGGCCAAAGAACAAGGATGTACTATTCTTCTTGTTACTCATGATAATCGGATTCTTGACATCGCACATCGCATTATTTATATGGAGGATGGCCGCTTAATCCCTAATCCGGTTTAGTTAATGGCGTTGCATCACTGCGGGATGATTTATAATAAAGGGAAAAATTTTATGGCAGCGATCGCCGCTAAAATTAGAAACTTTAAAAATTAGGAAAAAGTCAAATCATCCCGCAGTGATGCAACGCCTAATTTTGAGTATAATTTTTTATTTTTTATTTTTTAGCGATCGCTAAACTCTGTAGTTTAGACTAAATGTGTTGGTATACTTTGACTCTAAAGAAAGCCTAAAAAATAGAGACAATTTGACAATAACAGACTAAAACCAAAGAATCAAAGATCAATTAAGGGTAAGAATAATGAAGATCGCCCACAATATTACAGAACTGATCGGTCGGACTCCCTTAGTTCAATTAAACCGTATTCCTCAGTCAGAAGGCTGTTTAGCTCAGATTGTGGTGAAATTAGAAGGAATGAACCCTGCGGCTTCCGTTAAAGACCGTATCGGGGTAAATATGATTAATGCCGCCGAACGAGAGGGATTAATTATTCCGGGTAAAACTCTTTTAGTAGAACCGACATCAGGGAATACGGGAATTGCTTTAGCTATGGTTGCAGCAGCTAAAGGCTACAAATTGATTTTAACCATGCCTGAAACCATGAGTCAAGAGCGACGGGCCATGTTACGCGCTTATGGAGCGCAATTAGAATTAACCCCTGGCAATGAAGGGATGAGTGGGTGTATTCGACGGGCCCAAGCTTTAGTAGACACCCTACCCAATGCTTATATGCTGCAACAATTTAATAATCCTGCTAACTCAGAAATACACCGTTTAACCACGGCTGAAGAAATTTGGGAAGATACGGACGGACGAGTTGATTTTGTGATTGCTGGAGTCGGAACCGGAGGAACTATTACGGGGATAGCTGAAGTAATTAAGCAACGCAAACCCACCTTTAAAGCGATCGCTGTTGAACCTGCTACTAGTCCGGTTTTATCGGGAGGAAGGCCAGGTCCTCATAAAATACAGGGTCTTGGGGCAGGTTTTATTCCCGAAGTCTTGAAGGTAGAATTAATTGATGAAGTTATTACCGTTACCGATGAAGAAGCCATCAATTATGGGCGACGGTTAGCTCGTGAAGAAGCTATATTATCAGGTATTTCTAGTGGTGCGGCCCTATATGCAGCTATTAAAGTTGCTCAACGGCAGGAAAATCTCGGTAAACTAATTGTGATGATTCAGCCAAGTTTTGGCGAACGCTACTTAAGTACGCCCCTATTCCAAGACTTAGATCCCCCTTTATTGGCCGCACTAACTTAAGGAAAGGTTGGCTGACCTGAGTTAGGTGTTAGGAGTTCGCCAGGTCGGAGTTCTGATCTTTTCAACGATAGAATAGAGGTTGCCAGACTACTGATTTTGACAAGTTGTCCACCAAAATCCTTATGTCTAACTCAGGTGGCTGATGTCCCCGATGTAATCACAAAATACCATGACAGATGCCAACCATTACCAAATCCTCGAAGTTAGCCAAAATGCTACTCAAGTCGAAATTAAACAGGCCTATCGAAGGTTAGTTAAGCAGTTTCATCCTGATACTCAAAGAGAAACCGCGAACCACGAAACAATGATCCGCCTTAATGCTGCTTATGAGGTATTAAGCGACCCTCAACGACGGCAAACTTATGATCGACAGTGTATCCCTAATTATCCATCAGCCCGACGACAACAACGAACATCTGAGGCTCAGTCTCATTATCAACGTCGTCGTCAAGTGGAAAAAAACATAGAAATCTGGGTTAGTGATTGGATTAAAGACATTTATAAGCCGATCAATCCCTTAATTGCTTCTATTCTTAACTCCTTGGAAGAACAAATAGATGAGTTAGCGGCTGATCCCTTTGATGATGAGTTAATGGCAGTCTTTCAGGATTATTTGGGTGATTGTCGCACTTTATTACAACAGGCTAAACAAATTTTTGCTTCACAACCCAATCCTGCACCTATGGCTAAGGTAGCAGCTTCTCTTTATTATTGTCTCAATCAAGTGGGGGATGGAATTGATGAATTAGAGTGGTTTTCTCTTAATTATGATGATCATCATTTACATACGGGTCAGGAATTATTCCGCATTGCTCAAGGATGGTTTCAGGAAGCACAAGAATTCATAGAATTGACGCACATCTAAATTTTATTTTTGACGAGGATTATAACTTTTGTGGCTCAATTATCACAAGAAATAACAAAAATAGTTTTAATAATCTACAGATTGACTAGGATAAGATATCTCAAGCACAAGACATTCCCCATCAGCCATAAATGGTCCATGTACTTCACCAGGGGGACGACTGGCATAGTAGCCCGTCGAAAGCCACTGATTAAAGGCTGAGTCAAAGAGACGACCGGATAGAATCAGAATTTCTTCGGGATAAGTATGACTTTTTGACCCAAATTCTGAAGTATTGGCACCATCAATAAACTTGGTCAGTCTTGTATAATCACCATTTTTTGCATCAATGGATAGGGTTAACTGCCACAACTGGCCATTAGACCCTTCAACTTCTTCCCATTTGTGACTATTGGCTGAATCTAATGGATTCCAATATGTTGCGAATGATTTCATTAATCTTAACCTTGATCTGATTTTTATGATAAATACTTGTTAAACTGTTTTTGTCCCTAACGACGGTTTAAAACTAGAGGTATGTTCCCTTCTAAGCTTAAACAGTGATATGGTCGTTAGTGGGGAACATTCCCTTAAAATTCCTTTTAAAAATATCTATGAATCCCATTAATATTTCTAACTTATCTGAACTAACAACCGATCATTTACCTATCAATGATGATCAACCCCTAATAGATATCCTTGAAGTCAGCAAACCAATGATAGAGGATGAAACCCTTAATATACAAGAGGAACCCGATAATATTATTCCTGTTTGGGTTAAAAATTGGCTTAATCCTTTAATTACACCCTGGGGAATAGGAAGTTTTGCTTTATTATTATTGACTAATCTGATGATTGTGGGGGGGCAACTCTGGCAAGCTAAACAGTTAAATATTGCTCAAAAATCCTCACAGATAAATACTTCCGTTGTTTCGCCCCAAAAACCTACTATTACTTCCAGTCTTAACCTAGCGAGAAGCCATTCTCAGACATTTTTCTTAGATTCCTTAAGTATCTTAACCCCTCAATACTCATCGACGAAAGTTGCTAATTCATCGGTTGGGGTGAATGTCCCCAATACGGTCTATCGGACTCAAACCCCATTGAGTCTCAGTCAAGCTTTATTACCCCCTTCCTTACAACCTCAATTAATTCCGTCTTATTCTATGTCAGAAGTACCAATCTCGATACCAATACCTCCCAAAGTACAAACCCCTAGTAAAATAGCAATGCCCATTGCGCCGCCAACGGTTCCTATTCCCTCTGTTAAACCCATAGGGATAGAACCGCCGCCTCCTCCCCCAAGTGTGTCTAATATCTCCCCCGATGATAAAGTACGTCAATCTATACAACAACAACTTAGACAGGAAGAAGCCAATGGTTCAACAATTCCTTTGGGGTTTAATCAGAAAACTCGCTTAGAAATGCAAAATCAGCAAAATAAAGTGACTCCTGCTTTGCTACCTCGACAAATTAATCGTCTCGAAAAACTCCAAGAACGAGAAGTCCTAGATTCCGTCAACAATGGACGTAGTAATAATTAAAAAAAAAGCTAGTCATACCTTGCCATATATTAAACGTTGAACAATTAACAATTGTTATTGACAACCATCCCATAAAAAGCTGTCCTTGTAGGACGGGCAACCTCAAACCCAAATTTCCGGTAAAGTAGGAATAGGTTATTTATTAAGGGGGATGATAATGGAATGGTTAGAACGAATTAGTAGGGTTGTCCGCGCTCAAATTAATTATTTAGTTCAGGAAAATCAAGATCCTGAAAAGATTCTTGAAGACGCGATCTCTCTAATGGAACAGGAATTGATTACTATGCGACGAGCTTTAGCTGAAGCGATCGCTACTTATAAACAAGGGCAACGACAAGTCAGCCTCAATGAAAGAGCGGGTCAAAAATGGTATGAACGGGCCCAGTTAGCCTTAGATAAGGGTAATGAACCTTTAGCTAGAGAAGCTCTCGTTAATCGTCAATCTTATCAGATCCAAGCTCACGAAATCACAACCCAACTCGAACAACAACGGCAAATTATCGACAAAGTTAAACAAGATTTATATGAACTTGAACGCAAATATAACCAAACGAAAACAAAAAAAAATATTTATTTAGCCAGACTGCGATCTGCTACTGCCTCCCAAAAAATGCAAGAAGTGATGTCTAATCTCAATACAACAGGATCTAATAATATTTTTGAGCAAATAGAAGCCCGAATTTTAGAACTTGAAGCTCACTCAGAATTAATGAATGGTATGAGCAGCGATCCTTTAGAAAAGCAATTTACCGCTTTAGAAGGTAATCACACAGTTGATAATGAATTAGCTAATCTCAAAGCCAAAAAGCTTAAACCAAAGCAATAATTACTATAAATTATGAATTATGAATTATGAATAGGATGTCAGTATATTTTAGCAAAAAAGTACTAAGATGGGCGGCAAAAATGCTGTAAGATGAACTGTAATCAATGGCTAATTTAAATCGCAATTAATATGAAAAGTTTGGATAAAATACTTAATCCTCGTCATTATGCTTGGGCAGTCGTTGCTTTATTATTTTTTGTCGTACTACTCAATTACGTTGATCGCTTAATGATCACTTCCATGCGACAATCAGTCGTTAGTGACATTCAAATGAACGATGCTAATTTTGGGCTATTGACATCAGTATTTTTGTGGTCTTTTTGTCTGGTCAGTCCTTTTGGGGGATATTTGGCAGATCGTTTCAGCCGTCGTTGGGTGATTATTCTCAGTCTATTAGCCTGGTCAATTCTAACTTGGTGTATAGGATATGTTCATTCTCTCGGTGAAATCCTGGTGATGCGGGGATTGATGGGAGTTAGTCAGTCTTTTTATATGCCGGCCGGACTAGCCATGATTGCTGACTATCATCTCGGTCAGACGCGATCGCAAGCGATTGGTTGGCACATGGGAGGACTTTATACAGGGGCAGCTTTAGGAGGAATCGGAGGCTATATGGCTGATTTGTGGGGCTGGCGGCAGGCTTTTATCGTTTTTGGAGCGATTGGAGTAGCTTATGCTTTGTTATTGCTATTTACTCTTAAAGAAGCACCCAAAACCATAAGTGTTGATCCGGTTAAAAATCAGGTTGAAAGGGTTAGCTTAAGACAGGGACTCAAGACTCTTTTGACTAATCGGTCTTTTCTATTTTTGCTACTGTATTTTTGCTTATTTTCTCTGGCTAATTGGGGAATTAACGGCTGGATGCCGACATTTCTTTTAGAACGCTTTCGTTTAAGTCAAGGTGAGTCGGGACTAATGGCAACCCTGTACATTCAAGCGGCTTCTTTTGTTGGGGTACTAGGTGGCGGCCCTTGGTCAGATAGTTGGCGGCGCAGAAATCCTCGTGGACGGCTTTACGTGCCTTTTCTGGGCTTTTGTCTGGCGGGGCCATTTTTGTTTCTAGTGGCTACAACTTTCTCTACTTTTTGGGCGATCGCAGGGATGATTGCCTATGGTATTGGTCGAGGTTTCTCTGATACTAGCACCATGCCCATTCTTTGTCAGATTGTTAACCCGAAATATAGGGCGACGGGTTTCGGTATTCTCAATGGTTGCAGTAGTTTCGTGGGTGGTGTGATGATTTATGTCGGAGGACTACTGCGGGATCAAGGAGTTAATTTAGGACAAGTGTTTCAATTTTCTGCTTTGGGATTGACGATCGCTGGTGTGGTATTGTTAGCAATTCGACCAGAAAAAGATGCTTTAACAATTGATAATTAACCAGAGAAATTAAACAAGTTCTCATTAGAAAGGTAGGGGTCAACGGCCGTTGACCCCTAAAGTTTACTCAAGATTAGCAGGGTTGTAATCTTTTATGTCGATGGTAACGGGGTTAACTTGCCAAATTTCTTGACAATATTCCCGAATGGTACGATCTGAGGAAAATTTACCCATCCTCGCTGCGTTAAGAATTGACATCCTTGTCCATTTATCTTGGTCGCGGTAAGCTTGACTGACTTCATCTTGAGAGTTAACATAAGCTTGATAGTCCACTAACAACATATAGGGATCATGGGATAATAAGGGATCGATAATGGGTTTAAAGAGATCTTGATTACCATAACTGAAGTAACCCGAAGAAATACGATCAATGACTCCCCGCAGTTCTTCATTACGGTCGTAATACTCCTTGGGATAATATCCTTTGGCTTTCATGGTGTATACTTCTTCGGCCGTTAAACCAAATAAGAAGAAATTCTCTGGGCCAGCTTCTTCGCGTATTTCAATATTAGCCCCGTCTAAAGTACCAATAGTCATGGCCCCATTCATGGCAAATTTCATATTACCTGTTCCAGAAGCTTCTTTTCCAGCCGTAGAAATTTGTTCAGACAAATCAGCGGCCGGGTAAATACGTTGACCCAAGGAGACGTTAAAATTAGGCAAGAAAACGACTTTGAGACGACCTCTGACATCAGGATCTTTATTGACCACTTCACCGACCGCATTGATCAATTTAATGATCAATTTGGCAATAAAATAACCAGGTGCCGCTTTACCACCAAAAATAAAGGTACGAGGCAAAATATCAATGTTAGGGTCTTTCTTAATACGGTTATAAAGGGCGATAATGTGTAAAACCGCTAAATGTTGCCGTTTGTATTCGTGAATACGTTTAACTTGTACATCAAACAAGGAATTAGGATCAACTTGGATGTTACAGTTTTTGAGAATATAAGCCGCTAAATTGCTCTTATTTTGCTGTTTAATTTCTCGCCAGCGATCGCGAAAATCCCCGTCTTCAATGAATGCTTCTATCTTACGCATTTCATCCAGGTTTTTTAGCCAACTATCACCGATTTTTTCCGTAATTAAGGACGCTAATTCCCGATTACTTAGTAAAATCCAACGACGCGGTGTAACCCCATTGGTCTTATTATAAAACTTCTCGGGCCAGAGTTTAGCAAACTCTTTGAGGGTGTCTTTTTTCAGGAGTTCGCTATGTAAGGCAGCCACTCCATTAATAGCATGAGAACCCACACAGGCTAAATTAGCCATACGAATCAGTTTTTCTTCTCTTTCCTCAATTAATGAGAGATTAGAGATTAATTGATCATCTTGTGGGAACCAAGTCTTAACATCTTGTAAGAAACGGTAGTTGATCTCATAGATGATTTCTAGATGTCGGGGCAGTAAACTACTAAATAGACTTACAGCCCATCTTTCTAAGGCTTCTGGCATTAGAGTATGGTTGGTATAAGCCAGGGTTTTTTGGGTGATATCCCAGGCTTTGTCCCAATTATAGTGATAGTTGTCTACTAATAAACGCATTAACTCAGCTACGGCAATGGCCGGATGAGTATCATTGAGTTGAATGGCAACTTTTTCGTGGAACTGATCTAAATTGGCATGATTTCGTAAATGAATACGGATTAAATCTTGTAAAGAAGCCGCGACAAAAAAGTATTGTTGTGCTAGGCGTAATTGTCGTCCGGCCGGGGTGTTATCATTGGGATATAAAACTTTGGAGATGGTTTCTGCATCCATTTTCTCCTCAACTGCACGATCGTAATGTCCAGCGTTGAAGGCTTCAAAATTAAAGGCTTCACTGGCTTCTGCTTTCCACAGTCGTAGAGGATTAACTGTATTGGTTTGATAACCAGGAACGGGGGTATCATAGGGAACAGCTAAAATGGTACGAGCAGGAATCCACACAGTTTTGGGTCGGCCATATTCATCATGACTCATTTCTGTGTGTCCCCCTAATTTTACCGTGACGGCCTCGTCGGGACGGGGTAATTCCCAAGGGTTATCAAACCGTAACCAGTTGTCGGGAATTTCTACCTGCCAACCATCTTGAATCATTTGATGGAAGATGCCAAATTCGTAACGAATGCCATAACCAATAGCTGGCATGGCTAAAGAGGCTAGAGAATCCAAAAAACAAGCGGCTAACCGTCCTAAACCTCCATTACCCAGGCCTGGATCTGGTTCTTGTTCGATGATTTCATCAAAATCTAGTCCTAAGTCTTCCACAACCTGACGCATTTTATCATAAAGTCCCAGGTTTAGCAAGTTATTGCCTAAGTGACGGCCCATCAGGAATTCTGCGGAGAAGTAGGAGACAATTTTAACCTGTTCTTTTTTGTAGGTTTCTACTGTCTTTAAGAAACGATGCAACAAGCGATCGCGGACTGTATAAGATAAAGCTAGGTAATAATCGTGTAAGGAGGCTTGAGAACGATCGATTCCTTGTAGATAAAAGAGGTTGTCTAGAAACGCCCGTTTGAGGGTTTCTACACTCATTCCGGTGCGATCATCTTCAGTCTTAATGTTAGGGTTTTCTGTTTGATGGGTCAAGGTACTATCCATAAATTAGTCGTGAATGGGTTAACCAAAATTATTGAGATGATCTAGATTAGCAATTAATCGTTAGCATATACGATCATGTGGGGGTCTTCGCTTTTATTGGTTACGCTTTATTGACAAAGTGATTTTTATCAATATTATATAAGCTTATCTCGTTAAAACATTGTTAAGTTTAAGATACGGTCTTGATTCAATGTTGGTAACAGTTTAGATATAGCTAATTTTGGGTTTTATCTTAACGGATAAGGGGACAATTAAACTTCTCTCTTTATGTTTATTTAATGGTTCTGATGAAATATTAATTAATGTTTAATAGTCGCCGCCATTTGGGGCATTTACAGATTCACGAAACCAGTAAATAATATCATCATCAAGATATAGTGTAATCTGAGTTTTATCCTTAATAACTATACAAATAATAGCCGTCCTTTTGGTTCAGGAATGGTTCGTCCTAATTCTTTTGCCGTTTCAATCCATTCTTGAATAACAATTTCAGCATTTTGTACAGCTTCTTGATAGGTTTCTCCATCTGCCATACATCCTGCTAATTCTGGAACTTCAGCAATAAAAGCTTGATCTTCTTCACTCCAATAGATAATTAATTCATAGCGAATTTTCATCTTTCCCTCCTAATTTATATTTTAAAATTAGATTACGAATTTGTTTGACTTGATAAGTTTTTGCTTTTCCTTGACTACTTAATGTCAAAGAATGCAAGTTTTTTAACAAGAGTTTAACCCCATATATTAATATTTATAGTTCTATTAATACCCTGATTTTAGCTGCTTGTGTATCAACTTTCGGCTTAAGAATAATTTCAATATCTTTATCAAGAGCATTGAGGATAGAAAACAAATCTTCAAGAAAAAATTGACTAAGTTTTCCCTTGATTAATTGAGATGCTTCTAATTTTGATATGCCTAAAGTTTCTGCCGTTTCAGTTTCCGTGAAGTTCCTTTCATTGACAATATCAATAATACGAGATAGAATCTGAGCGCGGACTAAAGTTTGTTTTGCTTCTGGATCACCTAAATCATCGAAAATATTACCATTACTTTTTTCAAAATCGCTCATTATCGGACTAATTCTTCCCGTAAAACACGACGCGGTAAAGCTTCTAATGATTCATCTTTATACTGTATATGTTCCCGTAAAACTTCGTTAATTAATTTTTGATAGTTGCCTCCATTTTTGGCATTTACAACTTCACGAAACCAGTCAATAATATCATCATCAAGGCATAGTGTAATCTGAGTTTTTCCTTGAGGAATAGGATCAATTGCACATTATTTTTGTGGTAATAAAATCGTATTACTATTTCATAGTTTATTCTTCATATTATTCCACTTATTCTTTATTTAACCCTGCCTTAAAAATATTCTCGATTTCTTGATAGTTCATTTGGGAAGGGGGGGGATATTTAAAGAGGTTTTTTTTACGATCTAGTAAGATTTCTAAGGCTTGACTAAAAGCTTCTTCATCGTGGCGATGTTCAGATAAATATTGACGAAGTTCAGTGTTATTCATGTCAGAGAGTTGTTTTTTCATAATTCAAAGTCCCAAATTCCTGCTTGATTGATTGTAATTTCTAGTCCATTATTAATTCCTGCTAAGAGGTAGATTGTTTTTAGTCTTTGGTCATAACGGAATAGGTTGATGGGTTGATAAAGATTTGAGAGTAGTTGACAAATAAAGATTGCGGTATCTTTCTGTTGATCGGTAGGCAATGAATTATTAACTCCTTGTATTAATTTCTATTCTATCTTGTAAGAGTTTAAACATCTATTTTCTCATTCTAGCTTATTATCCTTGTAGGGGCAAATGGCATTTGCCCTCCGATATGATATTCTACCCCCTGGAAAATCCTGCTGAGTTTCGCATTATTGGCGATCGCAAACTTTACGATCGCTTCCTCGGTCAAGAAATCAACGACCTAAGCAACCCCGATAAACCCAGAATTTGGCGACTCCTGCTCAAAAGAGACGGTTATTCCTATATCTTCCCTGCCCTCCCGGAAAACAATCCCAAGTTAACTATTCCCGTGGCGATCGTTTATGAAAGGGATAATGGTGTTCAGTTAACAATTCTTAATTCTTCCCCATCCTGACCTTGATGACGATTCCCCTTTCCGTTGTAAATTTATCCGTAGGGTCTTAATAATATTAAGCTTGATCGATTTGGATGATGGGCGGGTTTATTTAACATATTGGTCACAATCATAGGCTTTTGTCAAAAACCCGCCCCTACAAGTTCTAACTTTTTTAAACTCCTACATTAAAGAAAATAGTTGCACGACGAATCCCTTTTTCACTTCCTTGACTACTTAAAGTCAAAGAATGCAAGTTTTTTAACAATGGTTTAACCCCAAATTCAACCACCCGCGCAATGGGTAATTTTTGAGTTAAAATAGGTTGAGTTTCTGTCCAATTGACATAAAAATAACCATCATTTTCAGGAGATAATCCCTCAATAACGTGCTGAAATTCTTCCGTTTCTAATAACTTAGGTGTGGTATTTGAAATAGCTTGAGAAATTCCTTCTACAGAACTCGAAAAAATGACATAGTTGTCAATTTCTCCATGTACTCCGCTTACTTGCGCTTCTAAACGGGCTAAATTAGTCTTACCTTTGTTAATAGCTGTACTTAACTTTGTCCAAGCAGTAACATCGGTATCTAATAAGGATAAATTCCCTACACTATAACCCTGGTCTTGTGCTAATTCATCAAACTTTTCTAGCACTTCATTAATATTAACTCCAGGAATTTTTTGCGCCACAAAAATCCAATCGGGTTCACCCCCATCAGGATGAGGCACTAAACCTAAACTAAATTCCCCTTGAACCCAAGGAAACACCTCTTTAGACAAATTTAGACCTAAAGGTTCTTGTAGATAGGTTATAGAACGATTTAAGAATTGTTGTAAGGGGCTATCTTTTTCTAATCCTGTCTCAATTTGCTGCCATAATTGATTTAAATCTGTTCCTGCGGCCGTTAAGACGCTACTAGCAGGAATATAAGCTAATGCACCTACAGGGTTAGATAAGGCAGCAGGACGATCATTTGCACCGGATACGCCAATTAAGGCGGTTTGTGCGACTAAACCCTCAGATTTAAGGGAAAATGCCACTGTTAAGGTTTGGGTAATTTCGGGTAATTCAGGAATGGATAAATTGCTTAACCAAGCAGATAAGGCCGGAAAATTAGTATAAACAATGCCAATTCTAGGGTCTATAATGGTATCTAAAGCTTGTTGATAAGCGGTTGAATTTTTTAAATTTAAGTCAGGAACTTGTACATTATTGATCGCTTCTTTTAACACAATTGGATCGTTAGCAAATAACACCATGTTATTAACAAATGCACTCGCTGACAGAGGAGTTTTAGAATTAATTTCACGAGAACGTTGATAAATTAAATTAATGCCTTTGTAAGCTTCAAAAACCAAATCAGAAGTTCCCGCGATCGCGTCTTTAGAATAGGAAGTTTGGAGAAATTCTTTAGCTAACTGTTGATCTTTTGTGGAAACTGCTAATAAATAACCAGCATTAATACCATTATCTCGATTATGATCAAAATCAAGAGAAGTAACAGCTAGAGTAATTTCTTCTCCTAACCAAGGTTGAATTTGAGTGGAATAGTCTAAACCTGTTTTAGCGAGTAAAGTTTCTTCTATCTGACGAATTTCTCGACGCGATCGCCGTCTATTTTGAGGCAAGGCGATCAAACGAGCAAAGCTTTCTAAGCGATCAGGATTGGTTAGTAATGATACCATAACTGGGGCTTGTTTAGGAACAAAAACTGCTGCCACAGGATTTTTTGTTACCCCACCCTCTAACAAATTGAGGGGACTTTGGGCTAAGATCGAATAGAGACTACCACCAGCGAGGGATAGGAAAAGGACAGCAGTTATAGCGAGGGTGATCAAGAAAGGACGAAACTTCACAGTAATTTTTCTGGGGTGATCGACTACCATTATTGATTGTAATCTGCTTTGATAATTAAAACCGTATTAATCGTTTAAGCTGTTAAGTTAGATAACAATATTCTTTTTTTTACCATTATGTCTCCATATCCACCCCTTTCTCAGATTACAGTTGAAGAATTAGCTAAAAAATTAACACAAAGAGATCATGAGTTACAATTGATAGATGTGCGAGAATTTCATGAAGTAGAGATAGCCTATATCCAAGGGTTTGAAATACTTCCCCTAAGTCAAGCAACCCAATGGTCTGAGGAGATTAACACTCGCTTTAACCCTGAGATAGAAACTTTAGTAATCTGTCATCATGGAATGCGATCGGCCCAGATGTGTTATTGGTTACTGAATAAGGGCTTCACTAATGTTAAAAATGTCTTGGGTGGTATTGATGCTTATTCCCTGAAAGTTGATCCGAGTATCCCTCAATACTAATTATCGGCAACTGAGGGCAAGAACTCAAATCTTCTGCTGTATTTTTTAAGAATCTTGGTTCAACCTGTCTATTTTCTCCCAAGAGGCGTTATACTGTCAGGAAAAATTGACTTAAGATTTTGTTTTTTTAATACAATTAGCCAATTTATCTAATGATGACTGTTGCAACCTCTTTAACTAAACGGTATCAAAATATTTTACGAGCAACTATTCAACATTATATTGCCACGGCCGAACCTGTTGGGTCAAGAACCTTGGTAGAAGAATATAATTTTAGTGTTAGTTCAGCGACTATTCGTCAAGCATTAGGAAAATTAGAAAAAGATGGGTTATTATATCAACCTCATACCTCTGCGGGAAGAATTCCTTCTGACTGTGGTTATCGAATTTATGTTGATAGTTTGATGACACCAGATAATAAAATTGGTCAAAAGATAGAACAACGTTTAACTAAGGAATTAAGACGAGAAACCTATAGTTTTGAGAGTTTGTTACAGAGGGCCACTCAAATTTTAGCTAATTTAAGTGGTTATATTGCCCTAATTACTCTGCCTCAAACTTCTACTAATCAATTACGTCATCTGCAATTAGTTGAAGTTTCTTCAACACAAGTTATGTTAGTTATTGTGACTGAAAATTATCAAACTCAGTCAATTTTAATTGATCTTCCTGCTTCTAATTGTCAAAATGAGTCAAACAATGAAGATAATTTAACGGAAGAATTACATATTTTATCTAATTTTTTAAATGCTCAACTAAAAGGCAAATGTATATCAGATTTTGCTACTTTAAATTGGCGAGAAATTGATCAAAATTTTGCTTGTTATAGAGATTTTTTAAAACAATTATTACAACAATTACATTACTCTTTAAAATCATCAATTTCTACTCCGATAATGGTTCATGGTGTGTCAGAAGTCCTCAGACAACCAGAATTTTCTCAATTACAACAGGTGCAAATGTTGTTACATTTATTAGAAGAAGAACAAGATCAATTATTACCGTTAATTTTTGAAACATTTGAACATCAACCATTAAATAGACGGGTTAGTATTAAAATAGGCTCAGAAAATCCTTTAGAATCTATGCGTCCCTGCACTTTAATTTCGGCTATTTATCGACAGGGTGATATTCCCGTAGGAAGTGTAGGAATTATTGGGCCAACACGAATGTTATATGAGAATACTATCTCCTTAGTTGAATCCACTGCCGATTATTTATCAGAAACGTTACGTTAAATTATGAATTATGAATTATGAATTATGAATTATGAATTATGAATTAAGTAAGTACACAAGATTAATTACCCAAAATTTGTAGTAGGGGCGGGTTTTTTACATAAATCAATGATTCTCACCAAATAAATAAACCTGCCCCTACCGTTGTCTCTGTTAAACTTTATCTAGGTATTAAAACGAAAAATGAACCGATTAAAAAAAGTCAATAAAATTCTAATTTATAATTTATAATTTATTTAAAGGTTATAACCAGGTGGAAACTGAGCGTAAAGTATCAGGAATAGGAGTATCTAGAGGGAATTCTAAAATTGTTTCTGAATAGCCTAAATAACCCGACTCAGAAAAGGAGAGAAGCATTCGAGATAAAGCAACCCAAACAGGTTGATCAAATTCCCAATTACATTCTTTTCTAGTATAACAGGCAATAGATTTCAATGCCCAAAAATAACCATTGCGAACAATAGATCCACCTTTTTTATAAGGGGGTAAATCTTCTTTGTCAATTACCAAAATTTCATCTTTTAAATAAGCTCTCATAACTTATAATAACTATATCTTTTTCTTTTTCTATTAAATCACAAAAAATAAAACCATAGAAATATTGTTAAAAATGAATAATAAGTCAATATATAGGATAATTTTTATAAAAATTGAGCAATTTTTTCTACTGCTAATTCTAAAATTGGTGGCTCATGAACTAAAGCAAATCTAACATAACCCTCACCCTGTTGACCAAACCCCGCACCAGGAGATACAGCTACTCCTGTTTGAGCAACTAACTCAGTACAAAATTCAATAGATCGTCTTTCCCAAGGTTTAGGTAACTTAGCCCAAACATACATTGTTGCTTGAGGATAATCAACTGGCCAACCCCTATTATTTAACGCTTTAATAAAAGTATCCCGTCGCTTTTGAAACCTTGCTACAGTCTCTTTAACCGTCTCTTGAGAACCTTGCAAGGCAGCGATCGCCCCATTTAAAATGCCTCGATATTGATTAAAATCAACGACGGCTTTAACTTGTCTAAGTGCCTTAATAATTTCAGCATTACCGATAGCATAACCAATACGAAACCCTCCCATATTATAAGATTTCGAGAAGCTAAATAATTCAATAGATAAAGACTTATCTCGATCTGCTTGAAAAATAGACGGAGGTGAAGCAATACCATCAAAAACAATATCCGCATAAGGAAAATCATGGACTAAAATTAACCCATGTTTCTCACAAAAAACAACAGCTTCCTCAAAAAAAGATAAAGGGGCGATCGCGGTTGTTGGGTTGTGGGGATAACTCAAGAGCATTAAACGAGCTTTAGCCAATACCGAAGACGGAATATCAGGGAAAATAGGCAAAAATTGATTCTCGGACCGTAAGGGCATAGGATAAATTTGTCCCCCGGCTAAATAGACACCCCCCGCATGAGAAGGATAACCCGGATCGAGTAATAAAGCATAATCTCCCGGATTAAGGAACGCTAGGGGCAAATGAGCCGTCCCTTCTTGAGAACCGATCAACGGTAACACCTCCGTCTGAGGATTAACCGGAATACCGAAACGTTGAGTATACCAATGAGCCACCGCTTCCCGGAAATCATGAGTCCCATGATAGAGTAAATAACCGTGAGTCGTTGGGTCATGTAACGACTGCTCAATAGTAGCGATCGCCACCGCCGAGGCCTGAAGATCGGACGATCCCAAGGATAAATCTAGGATAGTTTTCCCAGAGGCGATCGCTTGAGACTTAGACCGATCCATATCGGCAAAAACATTAGTTTGCAGGGCTTGTAGGCGGTTGGCAAAACGCATAGTTCATTTAATCGTGGGTCAGATGAGGATCAAGCATTGATTGAAGTTGTTGTTTACCGATCGCCCCTTCATAAGAAACTAAAAGTTCTTGTCCCTTAAAGAGTCTAATAGCGGGAACCCCTTCTACTTGGCATTTTGAACGAGCATTAGGGTTAGGATCAACCGCTAATTTCACCACCTTGAGGCGATCGCCATACATTTCCGCAAGGGCCTTGACGGAAGGAGAAACCAGACGACAGGGGCCACACCAGTCTGCCCAAAAATACACTAATACAGGGACATCGGAGTTAAAGACTTCTGTTTCAAAGTTAGGATCAGTAATTTCGAGAACACTACTCATTTTGATAATTGATAAATTCGAGGTAATTATCTATTGTCGATTTTTGAACGTTGATGAATATTAGAGATTATCGAGTTGTTTGCGTAACTGTTCTAATTCATCATCAACCACTGAATCTTTAGAAGTCCCTTGTGGGGGTAAAGACTTTTGATCCATAGAAGAACCTGAGATTTGTTGACCAGTCCCAGAACCCGAAAACTGAGCTTTGAGCATAGCTAATTCGTCTTCTACATCACTTCCTGATTCTAAAGCAGCCCATTGATTTTCCACCCCAGTTCCGGCCAATTCTCCCATAGCTTGAGAACGAGCTTCCATGTCTAAGACCTTGTTTTCCATGCGTTCAAAAGCGGCCATAGAACTGCCCACATCCATGTTGCCCAAAGTTTTGTTGACTTCTTCGGTTGCTTTAGCTGCTTTTGCTCTAGCGATGAGCATATTTTTCTTAGTTTTAGCTTCAGAAATTTTGCTCTCTAAAGCCACTAAATTACGGCGTAGGGTATCAACTTGACTATTTTGCATATCGAGTTGTCCTTTCATGGTAGTGGCTGTTTCCGTAAAGGTTTTTTTACGGACTAAGGCCTCTCTGGCCAAAGACTCCTCTCCTTTAGAAAGAGCTAGTTTAGCCCGTTGTTCCCATTTATTGGATTCAGAGAGATTTTGTTTATATTGTTGTTCAGTGCGGTTACGATCAGCCATAGAACGAGCGACAGCTTGTTTCAATTGAATCAAGTCCTCATTCATGTCAATGATCGTTTGTTCTAAAACTTTTTCAGGGTCTTCGGCTTTACTAACCAGATCATTAAGGTTAGCGCGGACAACTCGGCTTAGGCGATCAAATAATCCCATGATTCTATATTATCCTCTCAGGGTTTACAGGGTGGAGTCAAAGTTTAAAATATTGATTGCTTTTTCTAGTTTGGCATATCACAGGTCAAGAATTGCTGTAGTTAGGGTAGTTTCGTAGGTTGGGTTGAGGAACGAAACCCAACAGACAGATTTTTTTTGTGAGGTAAGGGCGAGTTTATTTAATATATTGCTTAAAATCCCGTTTCCTAGGCTCTCCATCTATAATCAAATAAAATGTAGCGATAGCTACGTTTTACCTCCCTGGTGAAGAATGGATATTCATTTCGATACTTTATTGGGATTTCCTAACGTTACGATTTTCACTTGTTATCAAAAAGAAGGATTTATTATTTTAGAATTAGAGTTGACTAATCAAGGAATTAACTGTCCTCATTGTCAAACTTATACTGATAAATTACATCTTAAAGGAAGATTTCAAGATAAAATTGCTACTGTTAATAATCACACCCTAATAATATATGGATGTTAAAGCCGCCGTTGCTCTTGCCCCTGGCCAACCTCTTAGTATTGAAAAAGTACAATTAGAAGGGCCCAAAACCGGAGAAGTATTAGTTGAAATTAAAGCCACAGGGGTTTGTCACACGGATGCTTATACCCTCTCAGGAAAAGACCCAGAAGGGTTATTTCCGGCTATTCTAGGTCATGAAGGGGCAGGTATGGTAGTTGAGGTCGGGGCGGGCGTAATTAGCCTTAAACCTGGCGATCATGTGATTCCTCTTTACATCCCGGAATGTCGTCAGTGTGAGTATTGTCTTAGCCTAAAAACGAATCTTTGTCAAGCAGTACGAGCAACCCAAGGACGGGGGTTAATGCCGGATGGAACTAGTAGGTTTTCTTTAGGGGGTGAGAAACTGTATCATTATATGGGAACTTCTACTTTTTCTAACTATACTGTATTACCAGAAATTTCCTTAGCTAAAATTAGAGAAGATGCCCCTTTTGATAAAGTTTGTTATATCGGTTGTGGGGTAACAACTGGTATCGGTGCTGTCATTAATACGGCTAAAGTTGAACCGGGTTCTAAGGTTATTGTTTTTGGGTTAGGGGGTATTGGTTTAAATGTGATTCAAGGAGCAAAAATGGTCGGGGCAGATATGATTATAGGAGTAGATATTAACCCCAAAAAACGCAGTTTAGCTGAAAAATTTGGCATGACACATTTTGTAAATCCTCAGGAAGTAGTGGGAGATTTAGTGCCATATTTAGTCGATTTAACTAAGGGTGGGGCAGATTATACTTTTGAATGTATTGGTAATGTTAAATTGATGCGACAGGCCTTAGAATCATGTCATAAAGGATGGGGAGTTTCTACTATTATTGGAGTAGCCGGTGCGGGAGAAGAAATTAGTACCCGTCCCTTTCAATTAGTAACAGGAAGGGTCTGGAAAGGAACGGCTTTTGGTGGAGCAAGAGGACGTACCGATGTGCCAAAAATTGTTGATTGGTACATGGACGGTAAAATTAATATTGATGATTTGATTACTCATGTAATGCCATTAGAAAAGATTAATGATGCGTTTGAGTTAATGCACCAAGGAGAATCCATTCGTAGTGTTATTATGTTTTAGTTTAAGCAGGTAGATTTTTTATTGACTCTGGATGTAAATAAACAATATCCACTACATAAGTATTTTTGCTAATGTAGCCTATCAGATCGGCGATCGCACTATTAATTATGTAGGGTGGAAAAGCGTGCGCGTAATCCACCATGAAATCAATAAGCGTAACTCCTAGGTGCGTTACACGCACCTAGGAGTTACGCATTGACAGAATCCTATAAATGTGTATCTAGGTAGAACGGTATAAAATAATACAAAAAACTACCGTGAATGAATATCACTGGCGATCGTTCAATGGTTCAAACAATTGAAAAATCGTAGCTAGATTATAGTAATAATGTACGATTCGTAACTCCTAGCACGTTTTCGCACCCTACAAGATCAGCGATCGCACTATAGTGCGGGTTCACCAAATTCAGGAAGGGCTACTTTAACTTCTGTCGAGTTGTAACCAAAGGCTTCAACTTGAGATTTAATAAGTTCAAGGGAATCATAATAAGCAAGACTTATTCCTTTATAGAAGGAGGAATCTTCACCTTTAATGTTAGCTTCTTTAATCTGTTGTAGTGACTCGTTGTACTTTTCTTTGAGAAGAAGTACATGATCTTTAATAAAATTAACTGATTCTGGATTCATTGTCCTCTTTCCTTAAGTATTCCTTCAAGTATGGTTTTCTGCTCTATTTGTCGCTTGATATCGCTTTGCCATTTTTGAGGAAGGGCTTTTTGTTGTCTGGGATCAAGATTATTAAAGTTAGATATATATTTTTGAGGGTTTCTAATTTTATCTTCATGTTCTGAAATTTGCTTATTTATAGAGTCAATACCCTTTTGAATTTCAGTGTTTGACCTTGTGGTATATTCGTTATAGAAGCCAGAGTGTTTACCTCCTTGTTGAGCAATATTATATGCTTCATTCACTATTTTATCCTTAGTTATATCTGAGCTTCTCTAATACAACTATTATAACTATAATACGAGATCGCCTATGTATTAGGTTATTATCGTTGGGTTTCGTTCCTCAACCCAAGCTAAATTCGTCGGCGTTGCATCCGCACTCGCAAAGCGAGACCGCACTACAGATCTTTAGGTTGCAAACCTGTTTTTTTAGCAATACGGGACAGCATCTTGGGGCCTATCTCCTCTCTATCATGAAAGGCAAAAACGAAGTCTGGCCAGTCAGGATGGGAAAGAATACAATGAGATCCTTTTGTTTCTCGTTTAATCTTCCAACCAATTTGCAGTAATGCGGCTAATAATTGCTTAGCTTTTGTTGATCTCCATTGACTCATGCTGGTTGAAAAGATACGTTAATTAACCCTGATGAGACATTCTTACCATTTTCTAGATTATCTGCTAAGATTCGTAATGCTAGTGCTTGAACTCGTGTTATTGCTTCTTCAACGGTTTGACCATAAACCATGACACCTGGTAAATCTACTACTTCCGCAATCCAGCGTCCGTCTTCTTCTTGTTCAACTTCAATTGTATAATTCATAATATTACTCTTAATAAGCTTTTAATGCCCAGATTTTAACAACAATTATAACCCAATAAATTAGGTGCGTTACACGCACGTTTTCGCACCCTACAAGATCGGCGATCGCACTTTGATTCAGCAACGCCAGTCACATAATAGGGCATTGGTTGGGTTTCGTCCCTCAACCCAACCAACAAGATCGATGATCGCACTGCACTATACTCTAACAGGTGTTAGATGATAAATACAAGCAAATTTAGCAGCCGTTTTCAGGTCATTGTCACCCAGTGCTAAACGAACAGTATCCAATTTTTCTGCATCTTCAAGGGATAAATAAGGAGACCATTCATCATCATTATAACTCAGTTCAACTTCAATTTCTGCCATATATTCTCCTTCGTGAATGATTTTAGTTTGAGTTTTAGTCTTCATGATTTTTTCCTCGTAAAATTATTTTCCCAAAGGCTAGGATCTGGTCGATAGGCTGTCACTAAAACCGCAGGAGATTCAGCATTTTTAGGAATTCCCCAAACAACGTGAATCGGCTGATTTTCTGCATCTTGTTGTAGTACGAGAACACAAGCTCCTTTGGGATAATCAGGATAGTCTTCTATGATTTGAGCCTGTGTTATGCTATTGACAATATCTCCGACAAAAATATTGTCGTTAGCCAGTTCATCATAGCCATGTGCTGATATTTTGACTTCCCTATTTTTAACCAATTTTATAATTTTTGTGAATGTTTGACTCATAGAATTTAATATTGATTTATCGTTGTTGGGTTTCGTTCCTCAACCCAACCTACAAGATCGGCGATCGCACTTTCCCCGTTAGTGATTGTTCAGATGAATTTTTAAGATAAGCTTTCAAAGCCTCATTAATTAATGTTTGATAACCTAGTCCAGCAGTTTCAGCACGTTCTTGGAAAGTGGCTAAAATTTCATCGTCTAGATATAGGGTGATGCTTGTTTTCCCTTCTGATGGAATGATAGCACCACGCTTACCTTTTGAAAAATCATATTCCTTCCTCATAAGATTTAGCCTCGTGGGATGTTGCGCGACGAGCAGAAATTAGCCTAATTTTGTCACCGCGCATGGTGTAAACAACGACCAACAATAATCCTGAGTTTCCCACTCCCACTGCAATGAAACGTTCTTCTCCTATTGCGTCAGGATCAATGTCATGAATGGCAAGGGGATCAAAAAACACCAATTCAGCTTCAGCAAAGGAAATCCCATGCTTTTGCCGATTAGTTTGTGCTTTTCGGGGATAATATTCAAAGGTCATTGTTTAACAACAATTATACCTTAACAAATTAGGTGCGTTACATTTAATTAAAATCTCCGACAAGATCTGCAACAAATATTTAGAGTTAAGGAGGAGATGATATATAACAATGCCATCACCATAAAAGATTAATTACAATGTCAAATTATCGAAGATTATCTGTGTCTGGAGGGACATATTTTATTACTCAAGTCACTTACCATCGGCAAAAATGGTTATGTAGTGAAATAGGACGAAAATTTCTGAGAGAAGCTATAGAAAAAGTCCTGGCGTGGGGACATGAAACCCTGAAAGCCTTACCAGATGACGAAAAGAGCAAAACATGGTAAAAAGAAAATGTTCTTTTTTTAGCGATCGCCGTCTAAACCCAAAATGTTACCAGAAATTTATAACAACCATTTAACAAAGTATCTGAAAAAATCGGAATATTTAATACTGTTAATCATGATAGAATTAGTGCAAGTATATAGGAAAATTAGGTTTTATGAGTTAGCTAGTTATTTTCCCAGTCCCATTTTATTTGAAAGTAAGAGAAAAAAGTTAAAACGGTTTTTCGAGATTCCTTGTTTGACAATTGAAGGAGTATGGATACCTATCATAAAACAGTGGTTAAAGCAATCATTTAGTACAGGAGATGTCTTACATATTGCCATAGATAGAACCCAATGGGGGTTGATTAATATTTTGATGGTAAGTCTGGTAATTGATAATAGAGGAATTCCCTTATATTTTGAGTTGCTAGATCACATCGGTAATAGTAACTTTGACACACAGAAAAGTATATTAGCCCGAATATTACTCTTTCTAAAAGAATATAAAATAGTTGTCTTAGGGGATAGAGAATTCTGCTCAGTTGAACTAGCAAAATGGTTACATGGACAAAAAAGAGTTTATTATGCACTCAGATTGAAGAAAAGCAACTATATTGAAGTAGAAAAGGAAATGTGGACGCGACTAAAAGATTTAGGATTATCTTCAGGAATGTCTTTATTTTATCAAGGAGTTAAAGTTACGAAAACAAAAGGATTTATAGGCAGTAATATAGTGGCGAAATGGAAAAAGAAGTATAGAGGAATAGAGACAAAAGAAGCTTGGTTTATTATCACAAATTTAACCAGTATTGATGAGACGATTGACGCTTATAAAAAGAGATTTTGTATTGAGGAAATGTTTCGGGATTTTAAGAAAGGTGGTTATGATTTAGAAAGAACGAAATTAACAGGACATCGCCTTACTTCCTTAATTATATTGATTACTC
Source organism: Aphanothece sacrum FPU1 (assembly GCF_003864295.1). Lineage (NCBI taxonomy): Bacteria > Bacillati > Cyanobacteriota > Cyanophyceae > Chroococcales > Aphanothecaceae > Aphanothece > Aphanothece sacrum. The sequence goes on from NZ_BDQK01000016.1 coordinate 259,042, forward strand.
TAGCTTATTCAATGGCAACATTTTCTGGAAAAATTATTAAAGAGAAAGGATTGGCAAAATATGTGGGGAGAGTCAGAAAAAACAAGAAAATGCGACGGAGACACAGTAACTTTTATATCGGTCTTCATGGAAAAGATTGGGTTGACTCTTGTGATTTATTTACCGTTGAAGCCCAGGCATTAATGCAATTAAGCCCCGAAAAACGCGCCTATTATCGACGAGGACGACGGGCTATATCCCTGATTAAGTCTAGCTTATAGATTTTTATGTCCCCACGCCAGAACAATTTCCTAAAGTCCGACTACAGAAAGGATAAAGGGCAGGTTTTAAAAGTAACTTTACCCCTAAAACTCGCCCTAAAAAATCATAACAATTAATTAGTTATTATTAGCTAAATTCAGCATAGCGATCATAACCCCTAAACTTTCTTGATACAAAGCATCAGGCCCCCACCGTTGCAGTTGTTTTCCTAATAATTGTTCGGTTTTTTGATCCGCTAAAGAGGTCACTTGTTCAATACGACAAGCTTGGGCCCCACCCGATGCTTCCATACGCATACATCCGGTAGTTCCCGAACACAACACCGTACAACAGTCAGCTTGTAGATTAGTAGAACTCAATTTTAGACTAATTAAGTCCCCTAAAACTTCGCCCCAGTCGGTCATAGGAACGCCCGCTAACTCCGCTTCAATGGTCTTCTGTTCACCGTTGAGGAACTTAATACGACGGATATCATAATCTCCCCCTTCGTATTCGTAAGCAACAGGCCGCCATTGTAAACGATTTGCCACCCAAGCTAAATACATCAACGCTTGAGACGGATTTCCTTGTTCATAATCAATGGTAACCCGATCAACTTCCTTAACCGCATTGCGACGTTCTGGAGGATCAAAAGCTGCGGCCGTTAATTCTTGCCAAGGGCCAATTCTTGCCCAGTTTAAATCAGCTAGAGGAATCTTTTGCTCTAACATCTGGCCTAATTCTAACAGATTCTCTTGAGGATTAATAAAGGTACTAGAATCAATAATAACCGTATCCCCTCTAGACGCTAAGCGTTTAAACAGTCCATATTCTGGTTGTGGACTCGCTTTCCACCAAACAAAGGTAGGAAGTCCACTAATAATCAATTCTGAGATAATACCGCCAATTCTTTCTAAAGCGGCAGCAGTCCCCCGTAAAGTAACATATTCACAACAAATTAGGGCATTATGACTGCGTTTATTAATGGGACAGTAGGCAGATACTTGCGCTTTGACCCCTTCATCTTCCCCAACGGTGGGACATAGGGTAATAATACGGCAAGGGTTAGATGCTGCAATACTATCCGTCAAACCTGTTCCTTCTAAGTCAGGAGAATAGGACTTAGCCGCTTTTTGTTGTGCTTCACTTAATCTACCATCGGTTTTAGCTAACTCAAATTCTGCTTGTAATTTTTCGATAAATGCTTCATTAGATTTGCCCGTTGTTTCCATTCCGTAAGCTTTCTGGGCTGATTTAATGGCGGCCATTGTACGAGGGCCGGCAATACCATCAACAGGGCCCGTATAAAAGCCTAAAACAGATAACAAATATTGAGTCGGTTCGGGTTCATAGACAATAAAGGTGAAAGTAGTCGCCCTGGTAGCGGCTATTCCATCTTCATTATTGCTGTATGTTTGCCAAATACCGCGTAATTCTTGCTCAATGACATCAATAGAGACATCTTTGGGGTCTTGTAGGGAAACGAGAGGGGGAGTTTGAGTCGTCATAGTGTTTTTGGTAGTGACTGAGAAGTTTGTCGGGAAGTTTTTTCACCGTAGGGGCGGGTTTTTCACAACAATTTGTTATTGTCACAAATAGATCAAATAAACCCGCCCGTGCATTATTGTTTTAACCGATAAATTAGATCAACCCGCCCGTACATTATGATTCAGCATTAGGGGCTTAATATTATTAAGCCCCCACAGAACTTACAAGCGTCTCCAACGACGACCATCACGGTTAATTAAGAATTCAGCTTCGGTGGGTTCCCAGGTTCCTGCTTCATATTGAGGCACACTATTAGGTTCTGCGGGGCCATCCCAAGCGGACAGTACAGGTGTTACCACACGCCAAGCTTCTTCTACTTCATCCGCACGGGTAAACAGGGTTTGATCCCCTAACATAGCATCAAGTAAGAGACGATGATAAGCATCAGCACTAGCCATTCCAAAGGAGGAACCATAGTCAAAGTCCATTTCTACCGTACGGGTGCGTAGTTCTGACCCTGGCATTTTGGCTTCAAACCTCAGCGCAATACCTTCATTGGGTTGTATCCGCATACTCAAAATATTGGGACTGGTTTGATGGGCCGCAGATTGGAAAATGAGCAAAGGTACTTCTTTAAACTGAATGGCGATCTCGCTGACTTTTTTGGGTAGGCGTTTTCCTGTTCTCAAATAGAAGGGAACCCCTTTCCATCGCCAGTTATCGATCATCAATTTCATGGCCACATAAGTGGGGGTAGTGGAGTTGGGGTCAACCCCTGGTTCTTCTAAATAACCGGGGATGGGTTTTCCTTTCATCCATCCGGCTTTATATTGTCCCCGAATGGCTGATTTTTCCAGGTTATGAATATCTGCTAAATGGGTAGCTTGTAGTACCTTAACTTTTTCGTTACGAATACTATCCGCATTGAGGGCGTTGGGTGCATCCATCGCCGTTAGACAAAATAGCTGCATTAAGTGGTTTTGCAGCATATCCCGCAAGGCCCCAGAATGATCATAATAACCGGCCCTATCTTCTACTCCAACGGTTTCAGCAACGGTTATCTGCACATGATCAACAAATTGACGGTTCCACAATGGTTCAAAAATGGCGTTAGCAAAGCGGAATACTAACAGGTTTTGAACGGTTTCTTTGCCTAAATAGTGGTCAATACGATAAACTTGTTCTTCTTTACAGACTTTTTGAACAATACGGTTCAGTACCTGGGCTGAACTTAAGTCTTTACCAAAGGGTTTTTCAATGACAATACGATGTTTCAGGGGATCATTTAACATCCCGGCGGCCCCTAATTGTTTGATACCAGGGGGGAAGAAATTGGGCGCGACGGAGAGATAAAAGACGCGGTTGCCTCTTGTTCCTCGTTTGCCGTCTAATTCTTCGAGAAATACTTTTAATTTCTGATAACTTTCCCCTTCATCCATGTTACCGGAACAATAGTATAATCCTTCGGCAAAGTCAGCCCATAATTCTTCGTTACCAATGCCATCGGAAAATTCTTCAATTCCCTGACGCATTTGTTCTCTAAAATAGTCATGAGTCCAATCTCGACGGGCTACCCCAACAATGGTTAATTCGGGGGGTAGTCGTCGTTCCTGTTTCATTTTGTAGAGGGCAGGAACGAGTTTGCGTTGTGTGAGGTCGCCAGAGGCTCCAAAAATAACGAGTATTAAGGGTTCTGGGGTTCTTTCTTGGCGTAATCCAACGCGAAAAGGGTTTTCTAACAGCGTTACCATAGGCTTTACTTGGCTCCTTCAATAGTCTCTAGTTTAGCGACAACTTTTTTAAGAGAGGGTAAGTTATTACACAAAATTAAGCTTTCCTCCTGTTTATTTGATTTTGAAGGTTTTAAAGTAACATAACCGAAAATCTATCCGTAAAGTGACTTCACTTTGATACATTGGTATAATTATGTAATCTTCTCAATTAGGGGGGCTTTTGTAGCAATAACAGCAATGCCTAAAACATTTATTCCCTTCTTTTGTAGCAACTTTGTTACTTCTTTGGCTGTTGTTCCTGTGGTATAAATATCATCAATCAGCAGAATTGGTGTTTGAGGGGGGTGTTTTTGGAATGATGAATCTAACTCAAATGCTTGCTTAATATTTTCTTGTCTTTGCTGTGGGTTTAAGCCAAACATGGCTTCTGTTGCACGAATTCTAATTAATCCCTTAACTTTTAAAGGATATTTCGTAATTTGACAAAATCCTTTAGCCATCATTTCAGCTTGGTTAAATCCTCTTTCTTTCTGTTTTTGTGAATGAAGGGGAATAGGTATCACAATGGGTTTTATATTAGTTTTAATTAATCCTAACTCTTGCCAAGTTTCCCCTAACCAATAGCCAAAAAGTTCGCCAATTTGAGGATGTTTATCATACTTTAACGTAGCGATCGCTTTTTTCAATTTACCATCATATTTTCCCCAAGCCAAGAAAGGTAAATCTCCTTGCCAAAATTGACGAGGATTTTTAAACTGATAGCTTTTAACTTGTCGAGAACAGTCACGACAAATCTGATCTTCTGTGGGTCGCTTACATAAAGGACAGTTATCTTTGAGAAACAAAGACAGGAAACTTTTTAACATTAAATAAGGGAGTGAGAAATTGAAAAAAAGTTTGAGGAAGTAACTGAGTGGGGGATTTTAGGTGAACAAATCCCTTACTTCCTCGTCTTACAGAGTAGGTTTGACTGACCAAGGGATGATCTAACCTTAATTAAACCGTTGCTGCATCAACTTCAACGATTAATTGATTGCCACTTGGTAACTCTAAACAGTAACCTGCACCATACACTGTTTTGATATAACAGGGATGTCTGGGATCTGGTTCTAATTTAGTTCTCAAATGACGAATATGAACCCGAATGGTTTCGATATCGTCATCAGGATCATATCCCCACACTTCTTTGAGAATTTCACTGGGGGAAACAGTTTGTCCATGACGCTGTAACAAGCAATGAAGTAATTCAAACTCTAAATGAGTTAGTTTGACGGTTTTGTCAAACCAAATTGCTTCAAATCGCTCTGGAATCAGAGTTAATGGCCCAAAGTTCAGTATTTCTGAATGTTTAGCGGCTTGGGGAATGCGATCAGTACGACGTAATAAGGCACGAACCCTGGCTAACATTTCTTCGACTTCAAAGGGTTTGGTCAGATAATCATCTGCCCCCGCATTGAAACCTTCGACTTTATCTTGTGTTTGACCTAACGCACTCAACATCAAAACGGGGATATCAGCAGTTCTCTCATCTCGTCTGAGTCGCTGACAAACCGTAAACCCATCCACTTTGGGTAGCATCAAGTCAAGCATAATTAAGTCCGGTTGTAGCTGAACAGCTAATGCCTGCCCTTTAATGCCGTCTTCTGCTTGATTGATATCGTAACCGGCCATCTCCAGGTTTATGGAGACTAGTTCTGAAATTGCTGAATCATCGTCTATTACAAGTATTCGAGGCATCACTAGAAATGAATTACTATTGTTTAATGTAAATGTTCGCGAAGAATTGCGATCGGATTATCAAGAATCCTGTCCTGATTATAAGCACGATTCCCAAAATGGTTCTCTTTTTGTTAAATTTTCCAGATACAATTTTTTTTGTCCCCTGTTTATATTGAGATTTGTAACAATTCTTAAATTTTTGTTAAATTATGTCTTTATTATTCTATCCTACACCTTTGCTTAGAGATGGCTTAGGGATGACGCTTTATGCGGCCTTTCGTATTGGTCATATTTGGGAAAATATCACTCCTTATCCAGAACCATTATATCAAGATCATATTTTTCGGGGAGCCAATGATGTCCCGATTTTTGGACGTATTGCCCTTCCTGATGCGCCTAAAGGCACAATTATTGCTACTTATGGTATTACTGGGGATTTAAACAATCAATGGTTTCTGCGGGCCTTGGGGCGTAAAGGACTAGGGCGACAGTATGGTATGGTTTTATTTGATTGGCGGGCCCATGGCAAAACGGCTGAATTATCCCCTGCCTTAACTTCTGATGGGTTGTATGAGGGGGAAGATTTTGTTTGTATTGCCTCTCAAGCGAAACAGATGGGCTTTCCTGCACCCTTTTGGTTTGTGGGCTATTCTTTAGGGGGACAATTAGCTTTATGGGGTATTAAAACGGCTCAAACTTTAGACAGTTGGGGACATAATTTAGGATTAGAAATTTCAGATATTGGAGGAGGGGCAGTTGTTTGTCCAAATTTGGATTCTAATCGTTCTTTAAAATATTTAGTTCGTCATCCTTTGGGACGCTATATTGAGCGTTCTATTGCTAATAAATTAAAAAATCTGGCTTGGGAAATTTATCAGAATTATCCTGATTTTATTGACCCAGATGCTATTGAACGGGCTAATAGTATTTGGGGATTTGATCAAGAATTAGTTATTGGCAAATTAGGTTTTTCTACTGTTGAAGAATATTATCAAGCTAGTAGTCCTTTGCCTTTATTACCTCATTTAACTAAACCTACTTTAATTTTATATGCGGCGGATGACCCGATGTTTGATCCTTCCATTATACCAGATTTACAAACAGGTTGTCAAGATAATAATTTTATTAAATTAATGTTAACTAAGTTTGGAGGTCATGTTAGTTATATTAATAGTCAAAAAGGTAAAAAATTAGCTAATGATGTTGATATTTGGTGGGCTTGGAATCGCGTCTTAGATTGGATAGATTCACACTCATTATAGTAAGTAGGTAGACAAAATTAATTACACAAAATTTGTAGGGGAGGGTTTTTTACATAAATCATGGAATAATGACAAAACAATAATGGGACTTAAGTTGTGATAAAAATTTAATAATTAAAGTTAATTAATCGTAATTTTTTTGAGTTTTAATTTGATTAATTTCACGTTGAAGTTCTTCGATTTGTTGACGTAAATTATCGACTTCATTTTCTTTAATATCAGCATTAACTGACCCTTCTTTGCCAGCTTTTTGGTAATTACCTTGACGAATGTTTTGATAATCATTTGAAGTTGACCATTCTTGCAGATAATGTAATCTTTCTACAGGAAAAGGATGAGTTAAAAATACCCCATTTCCTCCATTATACATGAAAAATTTATACAATTGATTTAAGTTATCTTGATCTAAATCTCGATAATTATTAGATTGACGAATAAATTCATCTAAATGACATTCATGGGCATATTTTTGACTGCCTCCTGCCATTTTCATCATGGTGGTTAAAATGGGGTTAACATCATCCATTACTAATAAAGCGGCCCTATCTGCTGATAATTCTGCTTTGCGTCGCCATTCATAAAAAGCATAAATTAATCCGGTAGTAATTAAATTTCCTAATCCTAAGGTAATTTCTCCTAATAAAGAAGCCGCTCCCATGGCCCAAATTGCCATTTGAGTTAAGATGGTATGATTACATTTAATATGCCCTAATTCATGAGCAACAACGGTTCTTAATTCGGTTTCACTTAATAAGTCCAATAAGCCTGTATTAAAAATTAAATAAGGTTGTTCATGACCTAAAGAATAAGCATTAACTTGAGGATTTTGGCTTACATATAAAGTCGGTTCAGGATAAATATCTAAGTCTTTTACTGTCTCCCGAAATATGCCATAAAGGGTAAAATATTGTCGAGGGCCAGCTTTAACGCTATTGCCCATCAAATAAATTTGCTGTGGTCTTTCATATAAGTATTCTATAAAACTTTTAGCCAAAATATCAAAGCCAGGAACACTTCTTAAAGTTTGTTCGGCTTGTTTATCAAGGGGATGACGAAAAGCTTCGCTTGAAATTCCAGGATAAGTAGGCATTTTTCCTCTAGTTTATTAGTTGAGATTTAGCAGGATTTTTGACTGATTTAGAAAACCAATGTAATAAATTAATGGCTAATAAAATCAATAATTGTCTGGTCATTTGTATGGCTAAAACTGTACCAGTATCACCCCCTAATTGTGTGACTGTAGCTATCATTGCTTCCACTGCACCAGGGGTAAATGCTAATAATGAAGTAATGGTATCTACATGAGTAATTAAATGAAATTCATAGCCAATTCCTAAACAACAAAATACTAGGATAACCACTAAAAAGCTTTTAATTAATACCGCTTTCCATAGTCTATGAATAGTCTGCCAATCAAATTTTAGTCCCGTAGAAAGAGCCACTAAAATGAGTCCAATAATGAATAAAATTCGGGGTACATAAAATTGATGAGGAAAGCTCCAAAATAGGGTAATTGCTAAGAGAAAAGACCCTAAAAATCCCGACGTGGGAAGATTTAACCACTTTCCTAATATAATTCCTAAACTACAACATCCCGCCAATGCTAAAAGATTAACACTTGTTGGTACAGTATGAACGCTAAGATTTGTAGGCAATAAATATGTATTATTGGCATGATCCAGATTAGGAGCGAGAAAAGTTGCGATCGCGGGAACTATTAATAAGACTAACATCATGCGCAGGTACTGCAGTACAGCAACTGAAGCTGCATCCGCCCCCAGTTCCTCACTCATGGCCACCACACTAGAAGCTGAACCGGGAATTGATCCTAAAAAGCTACTAATTTTGTCAATTCCTGTCCATTTTGACAGTAAATAACCATTGAACATACTTAGTGCGGCGGTGGTGATAATACACAATAATAGGGGTATGGTGTAATGTTGAGCCAGACTGAGGGTTTCCGGGGAGAAACGAGCGGCCGAGGACACTCCAATCAAAGCTTTACCAACGGTGATAAAATTAGAAGGTAGGGGCTTAGGAGTGCCTTGAATGAAGGCATAGACAATGCCTAAGACTAAGGGGCCCATTAGCCAGGCTACAGGAACCTTAAGCCAGTTAAAGAGGAACCCGGTGGCTACGGCCAAGGCTAAGGGTTCAAGGACACTGTATATCTTTTTCCCACCTAAAATCATAGACTCCTGCCAAGTGATTAAAGAGTCGTCATCTGTGTTAACTAAGAGTTGGGGGTTAAGAGAAACAAAGCGCACCCAATTAGTGGTTAGATAGGTAAAAATAGCGAGTAAATTCAAGGCAAAATAAGATCGATTTTAGAATATAATATAATTTTAGCGCATTTGATTCACTTAATGCTACCCTCTGGATAACTTTTCTGATGAAAAATCAAGTTCTTAGTTAGGGCTTTAGCCTGTAAAAAAGTTATAAATGACTGACTACAAGCCTAAATAAATGAATTTTGTCGTTAAGATTTTATCCATGAGAAAGGGTTGATAAAATCCTAGAAAATTTGCTCCCTATCAATAGGAAATTAATTATGGAAAAATTTGCTCTTGAATTTACTTTGTATGAGAATAATTTAAGTGTATCAGAATTGTTATATAAATATCTCAATCAATACTGTTCTGCTTCCGAATTTACCACCGAATTTAAACGGAGATCCCATTTATTTGTTCCCATCAATAAGCCCAGATATCTAGAAAAAGTAGGTAAGGGAGAAATTGCAGCAGATGGCTTTATTTGGGATCTAGAAGATAGCATACCCACAGAACAAAAACAAGCAGCAAGAGACAGTATTAAACACATTCCTCCTAAACCTGGCAATGTGGAATATAATGTTAGAATTAATGTGGGTGATGTTCAAGAATTAGCGGCTGATATTAAAGCGATCGCTCAATTTCCTTTTGATTCTATTACTTTACCAAAAGGAGAATCTGCGGCTGAAATTTATCATCTGATGGAGACAATAGGAACCGATAAAAATTATATTGTTACCATTGAAACAATTAAAGGTCTTAATGCAGTAGATGAAATTGCCAGCGTGTTAAGAAAAGGCAAAGATGGGTTAGGATTTGGCGTAGGTGATATTTCAACAGATTTAGAGGTAGCGCGAATTTCAACTTTTGAGAGTCCCCTATTTCAACAAATTTTAGGGATGATTGCTTTAACGGGTAAAAAATACGGACTGGATTTATTTGATAGTGTTTCAGCTAAATTTAATAAGCCAGAAAATGCTCGTAATGAAGCCCAACTTTCTCGTCATATTTTTGGATTTACAGGCAAAAAATTAATTAATCCTAAACAATTAGAAGCCATTAATTCAGTCTATTCACCCAAATTATCAGAAATTGAAGAACATTTAGCCACCTTAGAATCATTTCTCGGTTCTGGAGAAACTAATGCTCATGTGGTAGGAGGTGAATATAAAGGAATGCCTGCTTTTAAGAAAGCCGATCACAAAATCAAGAAGTATTTGAGACAAGGTTATCTTATTTTAAAATAATTCTTTGGTGGGAATTGCCCACCCTATGCAAGTCTAAGCTACTGCTATAAAAAACTCAAAAAATCACCCAATAATTATGGATATCAACTTACAAAATAAACTCGCCTTAGTAACAGGTTCTAGCCGAAATATTGGCAAAGCTATAGTCAAAGAATTAGCTTATCATGGGGCTACAGTTGTTATTAATGCTCGTACCAGTCAAGAAGAAGCAGAAAAAACAGTCAAAGAGATAGAAATTTTAGGAGGAAAAGCCATCTATGTTTTAGCCGATGTGGGGGATGAAATACAAGTTAAAAATATGGTTAGAACGGTTTTAGAACAGTTAGGAGCAATTGATATTTTAATCAATAATACAGGATTAAGACGTTCTTGTTCTATAACTGAAATGACAACAGAACAATGGCGTAATGTTTTAGCGGTTAATTTAGACGGGCCTTTCTTTTGCTGTCGAGAAGTTGTCCCCAGTATGTTAGCTAAAGGTGGGGGAACAATTATTAATGTATCAGGACTTAATGCTTTTATTGGACGTGCTAACTGGAGTCATGTTTGTGCTTCAAAAATGGGAGCGATCGGCTTAACTAAAGCATTAGCGGTAGAATTAGCACTAAATAATATTACTGTTAATCATATTGTTCCAGGTCTAATTGATACAACCCAAGGCTATTCAAACGATAAATTAATCAAAAAAGATCCTTCAGCTTCTCCTCAAAAACGGTTAGGACTACCGGAAGAAATTGCCAGTATGTGTCTATATTTAGCATCAGATGCTGCCCGTTTTATTACGGGTCAAACCTTACATATTAATGGGGGTGCATTGCGATATTAAATAAGTAAATACCCATAAATAAAAGAATGTTTGTAGTAATTCTTTTAGGAATAACAAGTTTTGTTTAATATGAGGCTAAAGCCATTACTACAAATTTTTATATTTTATAATAATGACAAGTTGCTCAAGATCTTTGTTATAATTGTAACTTAATATAAATATAGCAAGATAATCTTAAGATAACGCGATTTTCCTCTCCCAATTAAGATACCATTATTGATAATCGCAGTAGAAAGCCATGACCATCACCCAAACCCTATCCCTTACTAATACCCCAGCAAAACATGAGATAATCTATCCTCAAGGAGAATTTTGGAGTGACGAACCCCCATTGGAAACTAACTTACATCTGACTCAAATTATTTTATTGATTAAATGTTTAGAATGGCTATGGCAAGATAGAGAAGATTACTTTGCAACAGGGAATTTAACAATTTATTATAGTCCCAATCAGAAGAAATCAGAATTCTTTCGTGGCCCAGATTTTTTTGTAGTATTAGGAACAACCCGCAATGAAAACCGTAGAAGTTGGGTAGTATGGCAAGAAGAGGGAAAATATCCCAATGTAATTATTGAAATATTATCTGATAGTACCGCCAAAACAGATAGAGAAGAGAAGAAACAAATCTATCAAGATACCTTTCGGACTCCTGATTATTTTTGGTTTGAGCCTTATAGTTTAGAATTTAAAGGATATACGTTAATTAGGGGAAAATATCAAGAGATTGAAGCCAATGAAAATGGCTGGTTATGGAGTGAAGAATTAGGCTTATATTTAGGAATATATGAGTCTAAATTGCGTTATTTTAGTCCTAATGGGGAATTAATATTAACACCTGAAGAAGCCAATCTTCAAGAAAGACAAGAAAAAGAATTAGCCTTACAACAACAGGAATATGAACGCCAGCAAAAAGAGTTAGCTTTACAACAACAGGAATATGAACGGCAACAGAAAGAGTTAGCCTTACAACAACAGGAATATGAACGCCAGCAAAAAGAATATGAACGTCAACAAAAAGAATTAGCTTTGCAAAAAATTGCCGAATTAACGGCAAGATTAAGAGAGTTAGGCATCAATACCGATGAAAATTTGTGATTTTGCCAGAGACTAAAAATAACCTTATCCCCCTACACATCAATTTAGTGAATTTCAACATAGGGGATAGATTATTTTACAGAATTAGAAGTGTAAAATATTATTATCGATAATCAGAACCTAAAGCCATGACCATCACTCAAACTCTATCTCCTAGCCATACTCACCCCAATAATGAGATAATCTATCCTCAAGGAGAATTTTGGAGTGACGAACCCCCATTGGAAACTAACTTACATCTGACTCAGATTATTTTATTGATTAAATGTTTAGAATGGCTATGGCAAGATAGAGAAGATTACTTTGCAACAGGGAATTTAACAATTTATTATAGCCCCAATCAAAAGAAATCAGAATTCTTTCGTGGCCCAGATTTTTTTGTAGTATTAGGAACAACCCGCAATGAAAACCGTAGAAGTTGGGTAGTATGGCAAGAAGAGGGAAAATATCCCAATGTAATTATTGAAATATTATCTGATAGTACCGCCAAAACAGATAGGGAAGAAAAGAAACAAATCTATCAAGATACCTTTCGGACTCCTGATTATTTTTGGTTTGAGCCTTATAGTTTAGAATTTAAAGGATATACTTTAATTAGGGGAAAATATCAAGAGATTGAAGCCAATGAACAAGGATGGTTATGGAGTGAGGAATTAGATTTATATTTAGGAATATATGAGTCTAAATTACGTTATTTTACAGTTGATAGAGAGTTAGTGCCAACACCTGAAGAAGCGGCCATTCAACAACAGCAAGAGAAGGAATACGAACGGCAACAGAAAGAATATGAACGTGAACAAAAAGAATTAGCTTTGAAAAAGATAGAGGAATTAACAGCAAAATTGAAAGAATTAGGCATCAATACCGAGGAAAATTTGTGATTTTGCCGGAGGCTAAAAATAACCTTTGCAGAATTAGAATTGTAAGATATTATTATCGATAATCAGAGCCTAAAGCCATGACCATCACTCAAACCCTATCCCCTACTAATACCCCAGCAAAACATGAGATAATCTATCCTCAAGGAGAATTTTGGAGTGACGAACCCCCATTGGAAACTAACTTACATCTGACTCAGATTATTTTATTGATTAAATGTTTAGAATGGCTATGGCAAGATAGAGAAGATTACTTTGCAACAGGGAATTTAACAATTTATTATAGCCCCAATCAAAAGAAATCAGAATTCTTTCGTGGCCCAGATTTTTTTGTAGTATTAGGAACAACCCGCAATGAAAACCGTAGAAGTTGGGTAGTATGGCAAGAAGAGGGAAAATATCCCAATGTAATTATTGAAATATTATCTGATAGTACCGCCAAAACAGATAGGGAAGAAAAGAAACAAATCTATCAAGATACCTTTCGGACTCCTGATTATTTTTGGTTTGAGCCTTATAGTTTAGAATTTAAAGGATATACTTTAATTAGGGGAAAATATCAAGAGATTGAAGCCAATGAACAAGGATGGTTATGGAGTGAGGAATTAGATTTATATTTAGGAATATATGAGTCTAAATTACGTTATTTTACAGTTGATAGAGAGTTAGTGCCAACACCGGAAGAAGCGGCCATTCAACAACAGCAAGAGAAGGAATACGAACGCCAACAGAAAGAGTTAGCCTTACAACAACAGGAATATGAACGTCAACAAAAAGAATATGAACGTCAACAAAAAGAATATGAATGTCAACAAAAAGAATTAGCCTTGCAACAACAGGAATATGAATGTGAACAAAAAGAATTAGCCTTAAAAAAGATAGAGGAATTAACAGCAAAATTGAAAGAATTAGGCATTAATTCTGAGAAAATTTAGTAAATTTAATCAATTTTATCCTTAACAATATTGTTAAAAAAAACATGAAAATTCATCAAGTCCGAACCTATCCTTCTAAAGTTTATTTACCCCGTGAAGATCAATTAGCTTGGAAAATTGCCTCTGTTGCTTCTGATAATGTCGAAGTCGAAAAAGACGTAATAGAAATGATTATTAACCGTATTATTGATAATGCGGCCGCTGCTTGTGCAGCCCTTAATTATCATGGGGTACAAACAGCTAGGGCCCAAGCTTTAGCCCATCCCCGTCAAGGTGGGGCCACCCTTTTTGGTGTTACTCCAGAAACTACCGTCTGTGCAGAATGGGCAGCCTGGGCTAATAGTGTAGCCGTCCGAGAACTCGATTATCATGATACCTTTCATGCGGCTGATTATTCCCATCCAGGAGACAATATCGCCTCAATTTTAGCTGTAGCGCAACAATGCGATCGCAATGGTGCAGATTTAATTCGGGGGTTAGCTACAGGATACGAAATTCAGATTGATCTCGTCAAGGGAATATGTCTGCATAAGCACAAAATTGACCATATTGCCCATTTAGGCCCCTCAGTCGCTGCCGGAATTGGTTCTTTGTTAGGATTAGACACAGAAACCATCTATCAATCAGTACAACAAGCCGCCCATACTACCATTACCACCCGACAGTCTCGCAAAGCAGACATCTCCAGTTGGAAAGCTTACGCCCCTGCTTATGCAGGTAAAAACGCCCTAGAAGCCGTAGATCGTTGTATGCGGGGGGAAGGTTCCCCTTCACCCATTTATGAGGGAGAAGATAGCATTATTGCTTGGATTTTGGGGGGACCTGATGCTGTTTATGAAGTGCCTTTACCCGAACCGGGAGAACCCAAACGGGGCATTCTTGAATCTTATACTAAAGAACACGCAGCAGAATATCAGGCCCAAGGTTTAATTGATTTAGCCTTTCGCATGAGAACTCAAATTGATGATTTTGAGAAGATTAAGGAAATTGTGATTCATGGCAGTCACCAAACTCATTATGTCATTGGTACAGGTTCAGGTGATCCACAAAAAATCGATCCCAATGCCAAACGAGAAACCCTGGATCATTCTATCATGTATATCTTTACTGTAGCGTTACAGGACGGACGCTGGCATCATTTTGACTCTTATACCCCAGAACGGGTCAGTCGTCCCGATACGGTGCGTTTATGGCATAAAGTACGGACATTAGAAGATCCCGAATGGACAAGACTGTATCATCATCCTAACCCGAAAGAACGAGCTTTTGGGGCGCGAGTTGAGATATTTTTGGAAGATGGGTCTAAAATTGAGGATCAATTAAGGGTTGCTAATGCTCATTCTTATGGGGAAAAACCTTTTCAAAGACCCAATTATATTCATAAGTTTAAGACCTTAACTGAAGCCATTATTGAACCTCAAGAACAGGAATTTTTCTTAGATTTAGTTCAGCAATTACCTACACTTAAAACGGAGGATTTAAGAAAACTTAATTTAATCGCGGTGAAAGGTTATTTATTAGAGAATTCTTTATCGGGAATTTTTTGAAATATGAACATTTTTGGTACAGGCTAGAAGCCTGTACGATGAACAGATGTTAGTATATATTCATCGTGCTAAAACCCATTATGTCAGTTTACCAACTCAACCAGTAATGACGACAACTCAAACCCTATCTCCTAGCCATACTCACCCCAACAATGAGATAATCTATCCTCAAGGAGAATTTTGGAGTGATGAACCCCCATTGGAAACTAACTTACATCTGACTCAAATTATTTTATTGATTAAATGTTTAGAATGGCTATGGCAAGATAGAGAAGATTACTTTGCCACAGGGAATTTAACGATTTATTATAGTCCCAATCAAAAGAAATCAGAATTCTTTCGTGGCCCCGATTTTTTTGTAGTATTAGGAACAACTAGAAACCCAAAGCGAAAAAGTTGGGTAGTCTGGCAAGAAGAGGGAAAATATCCTAATGTAATTATTGAAATATTATCTGATAGTACTGCTAAAACAGATAGGGAGGAAAAGAAAGAAATTTATCAAAATACTTTTAGAACTCCTGATTATTTTTGGTTTGAGCCTTATAGTTTAGAGTTTGAAGGATATACATTAATTAGAGGAAAATATCAACCCATTGAACCCAATGAACAAGGATGGTTATGGAGTGAGGAATTGGGCTTATATTTAGGAATTTATGAAGATAAATTACGTTATTTTAGTGCTAATGGGGAATTAATCCCAACGCCTGAAGAAGCGGCCATTCAACAAAAGCAACAGAAGGAATATGAACGTCAACAAAAAGAATTAGCTTTGCAAAAAATTGCCGAATTAACCGCAAGATTAAGAGAATTAGGCATTAATCCTGATGAAAATTTGTGATTTTTTGCAGGATAAAAATAACCTTGGGGTTTTAAACCCAAATTTTCGATAAGGGTCAACAGCCGTTGACCCCTACGAATTATTTATTTTTTGTTAGTTTTCTTGGCTAATTTTCGTTTGAATGTTGCACCAAATCCCAGAGCGGTTCCTGCACCAAGGACAGTTAAAGGTTCAGGTATCGGTTGCGGAGTACCTACTGTGATGGTGTAAAATGTCTCTTCTCCAGTGCGAAAGAAAGCGCCTAGATTGCTACCTACTCCAAATAGGCTATAACCATCTGCATTGGGTAAACTATTAAAGTTAGTAAGCGCAATCGTTGCCGTCTTGTCTGTTAAAAATTCCCAATCGGTTAAATCAGCTAGGGTAAAGGTAGTTGTCGTGGGACTGCTCGCTAAACCCGTAAAGGAGAGGGAAAACCCTAACACTCCGCTGGCGTGGGGACATAAAAATCTATAAGCTAGACTTAATCAGGGATATAGCCCGTCGTCCTCGTCGATAATAGGCGCGTTTTTCGGGGCTTAATTGCATTAATGCCTGGGCTTCAACGGTAAATAAATCACAAGAGTCAACCCAATCTTTTCCATGAAGACCGATATAAAAGTTACTGTGTCTCCGTCGCATTTTCTTGTTTTTTCTGACTCTCCCCACATATTTTGCCAATCCTTTCTCTTTAATAATTTTTCCAGAAAATGTTGCCATTGAATAAGCTAGAGTAATCAATATAATTAAGGAAGTAAGGCGATGTCCTGTTAATTTCGTTCTTTCTAAATCATAACCACCTTTCTTAAAATCCCGAAACATTTCCTCAATACAAAATCTCTTTTTATAAGCGTCAATCGTCTCATCAATACTGGTTAAATTTGTGATAATAAACCAAGCTTCTTTTGTCTCTATTCCTCTATACTTCTTTTTCCATTTCGCCACTATATTACTGCCTATAAATCCTTTTGTTTTCGTAACTTTAACTCCTTGATAAAATAAAGACATTCCTGAAGATAATCCTAAATCTTTTAGTCGCGTCCACATTTCCTTTTCTACTTCAATATAGTTGCTTTTCTTCAATCTGAGTGCATAATAAACTCTTTTTTGTCCATGTAACCATTTTGCTAGTTCAACTGAGCAGAATTCTCTATCCCCTAAGACAACTATTTTATATTCTTTTAGAAAGAGTAATATTCGGGCTAATATACTTTTCTGTGTGTCAAAGTTACTATTACCGATGTGATCTAGCAACTCAAAATATAAGGGAATTCCTCTATTATCAATTACCAGACTTACCATCAAAATATTAATCAACCCCCATTGGGTTCTATCTATGGCAATATGTAAGACATCTCCTGTACTAAATGATTGCTTTAACCACTGTTTTATGATAGGTATCCATACTCCTTCAATTGTCAAACAAGGAATCTCGAAAAACCGTTTTAACTTTTTTCTCTTACTTTCAAATAAAATGGGACTGGGAAAATAACTAGCTAACTCATAAAACCTAATTTTCCTATATACTTGCACTAATTCTATCATGATTAACAGTATTAAATATTCCGATTTTTTCAGATACTTTGTTAAATGGTTGTTATAAATTTCTGGTAACATTTTGGGTTTAGACGGCGATCGCTAAAAAAAGAACATTTTCTTTTTACCATGTTTTGCTCTTTTCGTCATCTGGTAAGGCTTTCAGGGTTTCATGTCCCCACGCCAGAACACTCCGTTGACATTGCCGGGGTAGCTAATGAAGGTATCCACTTGTAATAAACTATCATCAATGTCAAAATAACCGCTTCCCGCAGAATTAAAAGAAGTTCCAGAAAAATAAGTATAGGTCAATGGGACGCGAACGGTAGCCGCTTCAGCAGCAAAGGAAATGGTAGTTAAACCGATGGCGGTAGCAGCGATCGCTAAAGAGGTTTTAAAGGACATTTATGACTCCTTAATAAAAAAACATGATTAGTTACGAAGCTTAACACGGGGGGGGGGGGGAAGTCAAGTATGTTCAAAAAAATTTATATCTTTTAACAATTAATGCCTGATCAATAAAATATATCCCAGATTATCGTCAAAACAAGGCGAGAACCAAAGACTAAGGATATTAATGCTATGATTATTAGTTGTAATGGTTCTTTATTTTCTCCTTTATGTCTGCCAAAGATATTTTTCATGATGCAGTGAGAAAAGGATTAGAAAAAGAGGGTTGGCTGATTACCGATGACCCTTTAAGGCTTGAAGTGGGTGATGTTGAAATGTATGTTGATTTAGGAGCAGAACAACTTTTAGCCGCAGAAAAAGACTCAGAAAAAATAGCTGTTGAAATTAAAAGTTTTATTGGTAAATCCAGTATTTCAGAATTTCATACAGCCATTGGACAATGTTTGAACTATCGCATTGCTTTAGAAGAAAAACAACCCGAAAGACGGTTATATTTAGCTATTCCTTCAGATATTTATTATAGTTTTTTTGAGTTGCGATTTATTCAAACCGTTATTAAACAATTGCAAATTCACTTAATTATTTACGATCCCATTGAGGAGGTTATTGTCGAATGGAAAAATTAGAAAAATATCGTCACTATGTTAAACAATTGATTACCGAATATTCTCAGATAGGAGCATCAAAAGATCCTATTGAACAACAGTTAATTTTTGATACCGTTAACGATCATTATCAATTAATGTATGTGGGTTGGCAAAATAGAAAAAGATATCATGGTTGTGTCTTACATCTTGACATTAAAAATAGCAAAATTTGGATTCAACATGATGGAACGGAGATTGGAATTGCCAATGAATTAGTTAATTTAGGTGTTCCTAATGAGGATATTGTTTTAGCTTTTCATGAACCTTTAGTTAGACAATATACAGGGTTCGCAGTAGGTTAATTTTTTAATTTTAAGCATTAGAGATGAAATAAGTCCGGTAGAACCTAAATTTTGTTTGAGGAGACATAACTATTGATGATGAACAGATGTTAGTATAGATTCATCGTGCTAAAACCCATTATGGGGAATAGTTGCTCTTTATGTCAGTTTACCAACTCAACCAGTAATGACGACAACTCAAACCCTATCTCCTAGCCATACTCACCCCAACAATGAGATAATCTATCCTCAAGGAGAATTTTGGAGTGATGAACCCCCATTGGAAACTAACTTACATCTGACTCAAATTATTTTATTGATTAAATGTTTAGAATGGCTATGGCAAGATAGAGAAGATTACTTTGCCACAGGGAATTTAACAATTTATTATAGTCCCAATCAAAAGAAATCAGAATTCTTTCGTGGCCCCGATTTTTTTGTAGTATTAGGAACAACTAGAAACCTAAAGCGGAAAAGTTGGGTAGTGTGGCAAGAAGAGGGAAAATATCCTAATGTAATTATTGAAATATTATCTGATAGTACTGCTAAAACAGATAGGGAGGAAAAGAAAGAAATTTATCAAAATACTTTTAGAACTCCTGATTATTTTTGGTTTGAGCCTTATAGTTTAGAGTTTGAAGGATATACATTAATTAGAGGAAAATATCAACCCATTGAACCCAATGAACAAGGATGGTTATGGAGTGAGGAATTGGGCTTATATTTAGGAATTTATGAAGATAAATTACGTTATTTTAGTGCTAATGGGGAATTAATCCCAACGCCTGAAGAAGCGGCCATTCAACAAAAGCAACAGAAGGAATATGAACGTCAACAAAAAGAATTAGCCTTGCAACAACAGGAATATGAACGGCAACAGAAAGAATATGAACGTCAACAAAAAGAATTAGCCTTGAAAAAGATAGAGGAATTAACAGCAAAATTAAGAGAATTAGGCATTAATTCCGATGAAGTTTAATCAATTTCTCGATTAACCGTATTGTCAACAAAAAATTATGAAAATTCATCAAATCCGAACCTATCCTCTAAAATATTAATTAAAATAGTATATTTAGCCTACTGTACATAGCAGGTGAGATACATCTTGTACCTTTATATCTCATGTGAAATATATAAATACAAAAAAGCAATGAATAAACACAGCAAAAAACATAAATTTCAATTCTATTTTATCTATTTATTTATTAGTGTTAGTATAGTAATAATTCTACCTTATATATTCTCTAAACCAATCATTGCCCAAACCTCAAAAGTTGAGCAAATTGCCCAATCTTCTAAAATTAAAGTTCAGAATCTCCAATTATTGGTTCTACAGGACTTATTATGCTAAAATGTTAGTAAATATTTGAGAAATTGCCAAAAATGAAGCGACAATTAACTAAACTTCTTAGTCTCCCAGGGTTAATAGTAAAATCGCATAAACAATTAGAAAAAACTCTGATTTGAGAAATTCAAAATTGTTGGCTATTTTGAACAAAGAACAACTAACGCAGTAGTAGAAGGAATTAATAACCGTTTAAAGGTTTTAAAACGTTGTGCTTTTGGGTTTAGAAATTTTGATAATTTCAAAAAAAGAGCCTTATTATTTTGGCATTTAACTGATAGTTTAGCATAATAAGTACTGTAGAACCCTAAATGTTCAGGGATATTTACAATTTCTAAACCGCGTGGTCGCAAAAGTGACGCAACAAACTCATGATTTTTATACCTACCTCTTATCTTCTTCAATTAACCATAATTTAGCCATGAAAAAACTAGCAATTGATTTAGCATCAATTAATTCTCCAGTTAAAATTGCCTGTTCAAATTCATCAAAACTCATTAAAATAACTTCAATATCTTCATCATCATCCTGTTGAGGTGGTTTCTCTAATTTTTCTAAATCTTGTGCTAAAAAAGCATAAATATATTCATCAGAATAACCAGGGGCCAGAGGAAATTGACCTAAATAATTCCATTTGTGAGCATGATATCCCGTTTCTTCTTCTATTTCTCGTTGAATAGTAATAGACGCATCTTCATTAACTTCAAGAGTTCCGGCCGGAAATTCTAAAATACGTCCTTCTATCGCAAAACGATATTGTTTCACTAATACCAGTTTACCTTCTGATGTAATAGGAACTGCTAAGGCCCCTCCAGGATGACGAATACACTCCCAGTTACCCTCAACCCCATTCGGTAAACGTAAAGTATGAACATCAAAATTAAATTTTCGTCCTCTATAAAAGAGACGTTGTTGTAAATAAGTTGGCGATTCTTTTTGATTAGACATAGATTAATTTAAGAAATTATAGTCTCTAGGTTGATAAAGATTAACACCTTCACAGTTTACCTTATTAAGTAGTTCAATGATCGTTTTTTTTGCAACTGGATGTATCCAATTTGGTGCAATTTCGGACAAAGGGACTAATACAAATGCCCGTTCTATCATACCAGGATGAGGAACTTGTAAAATAGGAGTTTCTAAGATGAAATCACCATATAATAATAAATCCAAATCTAGGGTTCTTGGTCCCCATTTTTCTCGACGAATTCGCCCAAATTGTTGTTCAATATTAAGGAGAATTTGTAATAATGCTTCCGGGATTAAACAAGTTTCTAGGATAGCACAACCATTGAGATAATCGGGTTGAGGTGGGCCAATGGGGGCGGTTTTATACCAATGAGAATGAGAAATTAAATCAATTGATGGGGTTTCGGATAAAAGAGTAATTGTTTTCTCCAAAATGAGTAAAGAATCTCCTAAATTACTTCCTAAAGCAATCGCACATTTAGCTTTATCCATTCTTAATTATTTTTGAATCTGTTTAAATTTGTTCACTGATAATTTACCCCAACTATCCTCTAGTAAAGTATACAAAACAGGAACAACAATTAAACTTAATAAAGATGAGGTTATTAATCCTCCAATAATAGCAACTGCCATCGGTTGTCTTAATTCGGCCCCTGCACCTAATCCTAACGCAATAGGTAACATTCCTAAAATCGTTGATGCAGTTGTCATCACAATGGGACGTAAACGAGTTTCTCCTGTGGTTAAAATCGCCTCATAACGACTTATTCCCCTTTGTCGTAACTGATTAATATAATCCATCAATAATACGGCATTTTTATTTAATAATCCTAATAAGAAAATTAAGCCGATTAAAGAAATCATACCAAACTCACTTTGAGTAATTAATAAACCAAACATGGCCCCGACAATAGAAAGGGGTAAAGATAACACCACTACTAAGGGTTCTAACCACCGTCCAAACGGAATATATAACACAGTTAACATACAAATAATTGCCAAAATTAATGCAAATCCAAATTCCTGAAAAATACTACGAACTTGTGCTGATGCACCTTGTACATCTAACTTAACCCCTGATGGCACGATAGTTTTAGCTGTTTTGACGACTTTATTAGTAACATCTCCTAAGCCAACTTCTTCTAGTAAATTAGCAGTTATATAAACAACTCTTTGTTGTTGGAAATGCTCAATAATTAGATTATTTTTGTCTCCAGATATTTTAATATCAACTAAACCAGGAATGTCTTTAAGCTGTTTTTTGAGAGTTTCTGCTGTTTGATTAAGAGTTTGTAAATTCTCTCCTAATAACGCCACTTTTAGGGGTGCATCGTCTCCTGTTTCCACAAATAAAATATCTTCTATACTAATAGTTCCCCCTTTTAATGGAGGTAATTTTTCTCTAATTTTTTCCTGCATTTCACTGGTGTTAAGTTGGCGATCGCTTTTTAATTGAACATGAATTTTTCCCTTCAAAGGATTTCCTTGAAATCCGGCGATAATATAAGCTGATTCTACATTAGCATTGTCTAAGGCTATTCCTTCTAATTTTTTACCCACTCTATAAGTTTTTCGTAATAAAAAACTCTCTGGAGATTTAGCTATTTCTCCGAGTAAAGAAGAACCGCTATCATCGGTTTTATTTGCTTCAATATTCTTGAGAAATCTTGCAGGAATTTTCGGAGTTGGTAAGGTATAGATAATATTAAATTCTCCCCGATCAAGTTTAGGAATAAATCCTTTAGGAATCAAAGGAATTAAACTAACTCCTGCAACAAAACTCACCATAGCTATCCCAATAACTAGCTTACGATGACTCAAAGACCAAATTAATAATTTACGATAAATTGGCACTAAAAAAGAATCAGTAAGGCTTTTTTTAGTTGCTTTTATTGGATTAGGTTTCATCCAATAAATAGCTAATACTGGAGATAAAGTACGCGCCACTAATAAAGAAATTAATACGGATGCTGCTACCGTAATACCAAAGGGTTTAAAGAATTGTCCTAAATTGCCCCCAATAAAAGCAATAGGAAGAAAAACAGCCGCTAAAGTTAAGGTAGAAACTGTTACAGTTAAGCCAATTTCATCTGTCCCTTCAATTGCAGCTTGACGGGGACTTTCTCCAAGATCAATATGTCTAGAAATATTTTCAACGTCTACAATGGCATCATCAACAATAATACCAATTACTAATGCTAGACCTAAAAGTGTAATAGTTTCTAAGTTAAATCCAGCAATAGCCATCACAATAAATGTTCCTAACAATGAGATAGGAATAGCTAAAGCTGTAATTAAAGTAGACTCAAAATTCTTTAAAAAGAAGAAAATAATTAAAACAGCTAAAACAATCGCCCCAATTAGAGCTTCAATAGTAGCATTAGTAGCTTCTTCAATATAACCGGCTGGGGTATCTCCTAAATTGAATTGTAGCTCAGGTAAGCTTTTTTTGACTTGTCCCATGACTTGCTCTACCTGACTCATCACATCTAAAGTATTAGCATCGGCCCGTTTAACAATTTGTAGGGCTAAACTATCGGTTTTATTAAACTGAATTAAAGTAGGAGGGTTAGTAGTAGGAGTATTTTCTATTTTTGTTTCTCTAAAATTACCATCTCCTAATAAATCAACCCGAAGCAAACCAGATATTTTTTCTAGGGAAGGAACGATTTTATTTCTAACAATTTGAGCGACACTTTCTAGAGATTGGTTTTCACTCGAAATTGCATAAGTAACAACTATTGATTCATTTAAGTTAAAAGGAATGACCTCTAGAGTAGCATTCGGAGGCAAAGAGACATTTTTTAAAGCAGTTTCTACAGCTTTTGTAGAATCATCTAGGTTAGAACCTCCGGAAAAAGCTACATTAATAACTGCTTGTCCTGGATAGGTAGAAGAAAATACCTCTGCCCCAGACAGCGATCGCAAAGAGGTTTCAATAGGATTAGTTAATTTGGACTCAGTGACTTGGGTAGTGTCTAAGGTCGCACTAGCATTAACAATAACAACCGGAAAAGGAACTTCAGGAAAAAGGGCGTATTTGAGAGAACTAAAGGCAAACATTCCCGCAACAGCCACAGCAATCCAGAAAAATAAAGTAATTCGTGCGTATTTAATAGCTAAACGAGAAATATTTAAGTTTTCTCGCAAGGATTGTTTCATAGAATTGCCTAAAAGAATGTTACCTTGTTTGGTTATCGAAAAATTGGGTTTAAAACCCCGTCCTTTTAGGACTGCTTTGTGTTATACTATTAGAATCTTCAGGTTGAAATTCCGGCGTACATCGTGAAAATTCTACTGAAATAGTGTAGCACTTTTGAGAGCGAAATAGAAAGACAAGAGCCACCGAAAACTCTTAAAACGCTCGCAGTAACCAATTTGCATTGGTGAATGAACAACTAAAAAAGCTTTTGTGGCAAGACAGATAGGGTAGGGCATACCCGAATCTTGCTTGAAATACCAAAACGCTTGGGGAGTCATCCACAAAAGGGTATCTAGATAACAAGTGATCTTCTAGCAAACTCGCATGGGACATAACCGTGTAAGACCTAAGTAGGGGTAGCTCGAAAGGGCGGTGCTTAGCGCAAGAATCCCCGCAGTTTTAGGGCGCGGGAGATTGTATTTAGGATGAGTTGGGAAGTCAAAAAAATAAAAAAACTTCCCGAAAAAAACCAAACAACTTAATTTTCTGTGATTTATTGCTGTTGGCTGGATTTTCTAATTGTCAAAGAGTACGTTGTCTAAAATTTCCTCAAAGCAAGTTTGTCCATAAGTTGTTAAGGTTTTTTTCGCGTTGGCATCTCCACTGCGATATTTAGTTAATAATCCAGTAAAGGCTGGCGATGAGTATTTTTTACGCAAAGTACTGACAGTACAAGTACAGCCTTGTTGGGCCTCAGCTTTAGTCATGCCCGCTTTTTGAGCTTGGGGAACACAATCTTTATTAAAGAAATCCATAAAGGGGTCTGAGGCTGCATTGACCTGTTGTGTGGCGATCGCAGTACCTAAACTCAAGGTTAATAAGGCCATGAAAGTCAGAATATTTCGACTGTAGTTCATATTATTTTTAGGACGCGAAACGAATAAACTTGATGGGTGGACGCGCCTAACCTCCTCCATACATTAGTCTATCGCTTCCTTAGTCAGAGAAAGTATGATTTATGGCAGTTTGTTAAATTGCACAATCTATAGCATTACGTATTAAGGTTAGCACATTTATGACCTCTAAAACCTTGTCTGGGTAGGGGTCAACGGCCGTTGACCCCTACTTAAACTTTTCGAGTAGTGCTATATCTTTAGGTTTTGTGATATGATCAAAAGAATGTAAAGATGGCGGCATAGCCAAGTGGTAAGGCAGAGGTCTGCAAAACCTTCATCCCCAGTTCAAATCTGGGTGCCGCCTCTCTCCCTAACCTATATATAATGCGGACTTTCGGCTTTTTGAATTTTTAGTTTTCATAGCCGAAATCCTATTATATTTTGGCTCTCATTTTTCAGGAGATTAGGCACTCTAATTGGTTATCTTTTCCCTGAGTATCAAAAAAGAGTACCCCGTTTCCGTAGGCATAATTTCTAAAATAAAGAAAATTAGCGATCAGTCAATATCCTTGAAAATTGTTATTATAACTTAATAGCAAATCATAAGGTGTGAAGAGATTTATGGCTGTTCAATTAAAACAAGCTCTCGTTGTTGCTCAGTATATCATTACCCAACGTTTAAGGGGTCGTAAACGCTTTCCTCTAGTGTTAATGCTAGAACCTTTGTTTCGTTGTAACTTAGCTTGTTCAGGATGCGGAAAAATTCAACATCCTGCTGAAATTTTAACCCGTAATCTTACCCCTGAAGAATGTTTTACCGCAGTTGAAGAATGTGGTGTTCCTGTGGTATCTATTCCTGGTGGTGAACCTTTACTTCATCCCCAAATTGGTGAAATTGTTAAAGGTTTAGTCGAACGGAAAAAATTTATCTATTTTTGTACTAATGCTATTCTTTTAGAAAAAAGTCTCGATAAATTTGAACCTTCTCCTTATCTAACTTTTAGTGTTCATTTAGATGGTTTACGGGAACATCATGATAAATGTGTTGATCGTAAAGGTGTATTTGATAAAGCAGTTCAAGGAATTCGTGCAGCTAAAGCTAAAGGGTTTCGGGTAACAACAAATACCACTGTATTTGAAGGAACAGACCCTAAAGAAATGCAGGATTTTTTTGATTTTGTGCAAACATTAGATACAGATGGAATGATGATTTCTCCTGGATATAGTTATGAATGGGCCCCAGACCAAGATCATTTCTTGAAACGGGAACAAACTAAAGCTTTATTTCAAGAAATTTTAAGTCCTTGGAAATCAGGTAAAAAGCGATGGAATTTTAATCATAATCCTCTATTTTTAGATTTTCTTTTAGGAGATAAAGATTATGAATGTACCCCTTGGGGAAGTCCTAGTTATAGCGTTCTTGGTTGGCAAAAACCTTGTTATCTTCTCAATGAAGGTCATTATAAAACCTTTAAGGAATTGTTAGAAGAAACTCAATGGGAAAATTATGGAAATAAAAGCAATAATACCCAATGTGCCGATTGTATGGTACATTGTGGATATGAACCCACTGCGGCTGTTGATGCTATGAACCCTGCTAATATGGGCCGTGCTTTAGGTAGTTTGTTAAGTGCTTAATTAGTCTTATAATCAGGGAATGGACGCTATATTTATAGTTGCCATTCTCTGTTTCAAGTTAAGAGATAATGGTGAAAAATAATGATTTATTTATCAGATCTTAATAAATTTAATATTTTTATAGTCTTAATTTTGATGGCTTTATATGGAGCATCTACAATAATTTTGATCTTAGAAAAAATCTAAAATGGTTAATAATTCTGAATCTAGAGAAAGCAACAAAATTTTCGGTAGTTTAATTCCTATTATTTATAAAAGTAACTTATTAGCAACTGAAACAGAACCTAAATCTTTACCTATGTTAGATAAAATAAATCTAGATTTAACAGCAGATAAAATTTTTTCTTGGTTAAAAATAAAACCTTAATAAAAACATTATTATTTTCTTAAATTATTATGTTAAAATAGTAATATTGAGTGCCTAATTTTATATAAATCACTGCCTATATTAATTTTTAATCTCTCATGACTACCACATCTATTCTAACCCTTAGTCTCGCAGATTTTCTGAATAAATCCCAGATTGATGAATCACCCGCTTGGGAATATATTAATGGCAAAATGTTGCAAAAGCCTATGCCTCAAACTCACCATAGCCGACTACAACTTAAATTAGCGACCACGATTGAATTAGTTGCTGAACCTAATCAAATTGCCCTTGCTTTTCCTGAATTGCGCTGTACTTTTGGTGGACGTTCTATTGTTCCTGATATTGCTGTTATTCTTTGGGAAAAAATACCCTTTAATGAAGTAGAAGAACCTGAAAATAGCTCGTTCTTCTCTGCACCTGATTGGACAATTGAAATACTTTCTCCTAAACAAAATTCAACCAAAGTCATTGATAATATACTTTATTGTTTACAACATGGTAGCAAATTAGGATGGTTAATTGATCCTGATGAACGCTCAATTTTGGTCTTTCAACCAAACCAAACCCCAACTATTTATAGAAGTGACTTATTAGAAACTGAGACAGAGCAAAAAACTTTACCTATTTTAGATAAAATTAATCTAGATTTGACAGCAGATAAAATTTTTTCTTGGTTAAAAATTAAACATTAGACAAATAATCCTGATTAAATATTATGGTTAATTTTATTACACTCATTGCTTCTGAATTATCCCTTACTTCCCAACAGATAAAAAATGCTTTAGACTTATTAATAGAAGGTGCAACTATTCCCTTTATCGCACGTTATCGGAAAGAAAAAACAGGTTCTCTAGATGAAATACAAATCAGAGATATTTGGGAACGATATAATTATTTGATGGAGTTAGAGAAACGAAAACAAACAATTTTAGAATCAATTAATGCTCAAAATAAACTCACGGATGAAGTGAGAAACCAAATAGAAACTTGTTTACAAAAAAACGAACTCGAAGATTTATATTTACCCTATAAACCAAAACGACGTACTAAAGCAACTGTTGCTAAAGAAAAAGGATTAGAACCTTTAGCATCATTGATTAAATCTTTGAACAATCCTACCACAACAACTCTATCTTTAGAACAAGAAGCAAGTCAATATATTTCTGAAGAAAACGGAATTATAACTGTTCAAGATGCGCTCAATGGTGCTGCTGATATTTTAGCAGAAGAAACCGCAGACAAAGCTAATTTACGTGCTTATCTTCGAGAATATTTCATGAAAGAAGGAGTCTTTATCTCTCGTATAAAAAATGAACATCCTGAAGGCAGTACCAAATATGAAATGTATCGAGACTTTAGAATTGGTGTTCAAAAAATAGCTTCTCATAATATTTTGGCTTTATTTCGTGGAGAAGAAGAAAAAATAATTTCTCTTGATATTGAATTTGATGAATCCTTTGTTTTATCTTATTTAGCTTCTCAGGAAATTAAGACTAAAAACTCTCAAATTAAAGCTGTTTATCAAGAAATGCTTAAAGATTCATTTAACCGTTTAATTAAACCTTCATTACTAAGAGAAGTACGTTCAGATCGCAAAAATTGGGCCGATATTGAATCTATCAAAACCTTTGAAACTAACTTAAGAGAATTACTTTTATCTTCTCCTGCAGGAATGAAACCAACCTTAGCTATTGATCCAGGATTTCGTACAGGTTGTAAGGTCTCTATTCTATCAGAAACAGGTCAATTTTTAGAGTATCAAGCTATCTTTCCCCATACGGGAGAAGGAAAACGAAAAGAAGCAGAAAAAATCTTGACAAATCTAATTCAAAAATATAAAATACAATTAATTGCTATTGGAAATGGAACCGCTTCTCGTGAAACAGATCAGTTTGTATCTGAAGTCATGAAACCTTTAGAAAACAAACCAATTCAAGTGATAGTTAATGAGTCAGGTGCATCAATTTATTCTGCAAGTGATGTTGCAAGAGAAGAATTTCCTGATCTAGATATTACCATTAGAGGTGCGATTAGTATTGGGAGAAGATTACAAGATCCTCTTGCTGAATTAGTAAAAATTGATCCAAAATCTATTGGAGTTGGACAATATCAACATGATGTTGATCAGAAATTATTAAAAAAGAAACTAGAAGAAACAATTGAAAGTTGTGTGAATTATGTAGGAGTTGACTTGAATACTGCTTCCCAACAATTATTAACCTTTGTCTCTGGTATCACTCCAACTATTGCTAATAATATTGTTAATTATCGTAATCAAAATGGGGTTTTTAAAAACCGTAAAGAGTTATTAAAAGTAGCAAAATTAGGAGCAAAATCATTTGAACAAGCAGCAGGTTTCTTAAGAATTCGTGGAGGAAATAATCCTTTAGATAATACCGCAGTTCATCCTGAAAGTTATCCTGTAGTTGAAGCGATCGCCAAGACTTTAAATATCTCCTTAAACCAAATCAGTGAAGCAAATTCTCCTCTAAAGTCTCTTGATCTTAACTTATTTGTTACTGATAAGATTGGTTTACCAACCCTAAAAGATCTTATCACAGAATTAGAGAAACCAGGACGAGATCCTAGAGAAGAATTTAAGTATGCAACCTTTAAAGAAGGGGTAACAGAAATTAGTGATTTAAGGGAAGGAATGATTCTAGAAGGAATTATCACTAATGTGGTTAATTTTGGTGCATTTGTTGATATTGGAGTTCATCAAGATGGGTTAGTTCATATTTCCCAACTTGCTAATTATTTTATCAAAGATCCTAAACAAGTTGTCAAGGTAGGACAAGTTGTCAAAGTCAAAGTATTAGAAGTCAATGAACAACTTAAAAGGATTAATTTATCCATAAAAGATGCTCTACAATAAGGGATTGTATCCTGAGTTAAAGATAACCTGATCTTTCCTTTTTAAGAACCATCGCTAAATTACTGGGTAATTCTTCTAATTTAGCAGATATTTCTACTTGAGAAAAGGGAGAAGAAAAAGTATAACAAGGATCACATTCTCCATCTTCATAAACTTGAATAACCCACTTATCGGGTAAATCTTTGATAGCAATTTCCACAATATACCACCATCTATCGGGAATTGTACGAGAATTAAGCACAACAAACCAATCTTTTTCTTGACTGGGAAGTTCCCATTCTTCCATCACAAAATTGATGGCTAAATCTTCAGCATCAGCTAGAGAAATCATGACTAATTTTCCACCTCAATAACTTTTTCAAATTCCCAATGATCCGCATCCATTTCACTCAGTAATGCCTCAAGTTTTTGTTTAGCTTCTTGACTTGTTTTCGCTTTAATTGAAAAACAAGCACTGATAACAATTTCGTAAATTTTATCGGGATTAAATGGCTTAATAGTGTGTTGCATAGTAATAATTAATCACAAATAAGAGGAGCAGTAGACAGGTCAAAGAATATTTTTATTGGGTTACTCTCATAAGAGAATTATAAATCAATATTCTCAGCCTTATCTATAAAATTAATGTTAATGTTATCTTTTTGTGTTCTCTTTTAATTTATTTAATGTTAATTTTCTTATATAATATTTATTAATCTATAAATAATTTAACAATTTAGCTTAATCATTTTTAGTGATAATTAGTAAATATTTTTAAATCATATTTTTGTATTTTATGTTACGATAGATACAAAATATTCTACAGAAAATCTCTATGAAGCAGACAAATAGCCAAGCGATTGAAATTCAGCAGATTACTGGACTCAAACCGAGGCATTTTGCTGATTTAGTCAGGGCAGCACAATTGATTTTCGATCCCAGTGGAGGGGTGTTAGGTAGACACTCCCAAGTGAATTGGTCTGTATTTGGTCTTTCGGAAACCATCTTAGAAAATTTAAAGGAATTAGGGCAAAAATATCAATATGCGTCTCCTCACATTCCTGTGCAAATCATCTGGAATCAGTTAATACCAGAAACTCGTAGTTGGTTCATTGATCACAAAAATATTTTGTGGCAAATTGAGGAGGTTTTACCTCCTCTGGATGAGGACTAATTTGACAGTGAATAGTTAACAGTTAACAGTTATCCGTTAAGTAGGTATTCACGGATTGAATGGGAGTTAGGGGCATAATATATTATGCCTCTACTCAATACCTAAGTTATTTTATCGATATTTAAGTTTCAACACCAGAATTGGAAAAGCTAAGATAAAAGTTGCTGTATTGGTCAGAATAACCGGTACATTTTGCAAAAAAAATCCATAAAGAATCCATAACAAAAGTCCAGTACAAAACAGAAGAAACATTTCTAAAGAGATATCTTTAGTAGAATGAGTTTTCCAAGTTTTAATAACTTGAGGTAAAAAAGATATGGTTGTAAAAGTACCAGCTAATAAACCCAGAAAAGTAATAGGTTCCATCGGTTAGTCATTGAAATTTAAAGGTTAATTCTATCTACAGTAACGTACCAGAAAAAACAGATAAAAACGCGTCAATCTATGACGCGCTGCCTGTTTAATGTTCCTGTATCATTGATATTTACTAGCTGTAATGTCTTTTGCGTTGTTTATGTTTAGCTAGTGCTTTGCGCTTGCGTTTTTCAATGGGGGTTTCAAAATGCCGATGTTTTTTCATGTCAGTAAAAATTCCTGCCTTACTGACTTGTCTTTTAAATCGACGTAAAGCTGATTCGATACCTTCATTTTCTCCCAGAATTACTTGGGTCATTCCTTCTTTTCTCCTATACTTAATAAAGTTTTTAGCTTAGGTGTGTAAACCATCAGACATAATTGTCCCACGTAGATGAGCGTTCGTTAAATTGATCGTACTCAAATCTACACCACTTAAATTAGCTGATATTAGATTGGTTTCAGTTAAATCTGCACCAGTCAAAACAGCATCCGTTAGATTAGCATAGCTTAAATTCGTTCGTGTTAAATTAGCGCCCCTAAGATCAGCCCCTGTAAAATCAGCACCACTGAGATTTATGTTTCTGAGATTAGCTGCAATCAGCGTCAGATTCCTAAAATCTCTTTGTCCTGCCAGATATCGACTTAAAAGTTCTTTGATATTCATTGAGTCCTTTCATGATTTGCTTGAATAATCGAGTTGAACTAAAGTAAGAGTTTTTTAGCTAGTTAATCTATTGCGAAGCAAACCATTACTCAGTAATGGCCTAACTTCACGACTTTAGAGATAACACCGTCAATAACAATACTTAGTAGCGTCTGGCAGCCCCACCACCTTTATTATTCCGATTTGCCGGTTTTTTATCTTCACGGGGTTTTGCCTTATTAACCTTAAGATTACGACCCATCCACTCAGGCCCCGTCAAGAGCTTCTATTGCAGCCGTTTCCTGGTCTTCTGTTGCCATTTCTACAAAACCGAACCCTCTGGGTTGGCCAGTTTCGCGATCCATCGGAAGTTGAACGCGCTCAACCGTACCGTATTCCGTAAAAATCTCCTTGAGGTTTTCTTGCGTTACCTCATAAGACAGGTTGCCAATGTAAATGGACATAGAAATAATTCCAAAACGAGAAAGTGTAGAGAGTTAGATTCGTCCAGATGCCTGTAAATAAATATCAACAAAACAAACTACGAAAATAAGTCCTATGAAGGTATCCTAACACAGTCTTTAGGGATCATTATGGGAATCTTTAGAGGGTTCCCCCCAAAAATTCTTCTAGTTCCCTATCTCCCAGACGAAAGCTTTGACTAGAAATGACTGAATTTTCAGAACAAGATTTAGTCACCGATTGAGCTACTAACTCCCAATCTCTAACTTTAGCTTGTTGTAATTCTGTGACTTGCTGTTCTAAGATTTCAATTCGGTCGAGCAACAGTCGAATAACTTTAGCTTCTGAGTCAGGAAGATTGCCATGTTCTAAGGGATTGACTCTTACCCCTGATTGATAAATTACTCGTCCGGGAACCCCAACAACTGTACAGTCAGAGGGAACATCTCGTAACACCACAGATCCTGCTCCAATCCGCACATTGTTACCAATATTAATATTACCCAGGACTTTAGCTCCTGCGCCAACTACAACATTTTTACCCACGGTTGGATGGCGTTTACCACTTTCTTTCCCTGTTCCCCCTAAAGTAACCCCTTGATAAATTAAGGTATAGTCACCAATTTGGGCTGTTTCTCCGATAACTACCCCCATACCGTGGTCAATAAATATCCCTTGTCCAATGGTTGCCCCTGGATGAATCTCAATACCAGTGAAAAAACGAGCAAAATGAGAGATAAGTCGAGGAATTAACGGAAGCTTTAGATGGTATAGTCCGTGAGCGATACGATGGAATAGTAAAGCCTGTAAACCAGGATAACAAAACAGAACTTCCAGCCAGTTACGGGCGGCTGGGTCACGTTCAAAGATAATACGAAAGTCAGCAATCAGGGATGATAGCACTGATGATTTTCCTGCTCGGTAATAAGCGTCTTAAACTTATTTTATCATTAGGGGTCAATCCCGTGCTTAAAGAATCTTAATTATTAAAGATCTTAATGACATCACAGACAATTATGACGGCTTTCGTTGAAATAATTTATCATAAAGTTAAGGAATCTCATAAAGAAGCGTGATTTTACCGATTCTTTTGTTGTTGTGTTTCTTCCTCCTCATTATTCGTTATTATTGAATGTTAGACCAGATTCTTGATTCTTCTCTCTCTTTGAGCCTAAAAACTCCTTTATTGCTCCTTGTTCTTATTGCCTTAGAAGCCGTATTGTCTGCGGATAATGCTATTGCTTTAGCGGCGATCGCCCAAGGGTTAGAGGATCGCAAATCCCAGCGTTTTGCTCTTAATGTTGGGTTGGTAGGGGCTTATATTTTACGAATGTCTCTGATTTTGACTGCCACCTGGGTAATTAAGTTTTGGCAATTTGAATTATTAGGGGCTGTTTATTTGCTGTGGTTAGTCTTTAATTACTTTACCTCTCAAGAAGACGAACAGCATCATCACCATGGCCCTAAATTTCGATCTTTGTGGCAAGCTATTCCTTTAATTGCTGTGACAGATTTAGCCTTTTCTCTTGATAGCGTTACCACTGCGATCGCTGTTTCTGATGAAACTTGGCTAATCTTAATTGGAGGAACTATTGGCGTAATTACTCTACGGTTTTTAGCCGAATTATTTATCACTTGGTTGCATGAATATACCCACCTGGAAGATGCGGGATTTATGACCGTTGGTTTGGTAGGATTAAGATTATTAGTAAGGGTTATTAATCCAGCTTGGATTCCCCCAGAATGGGTTATGATTAGTGCGATCGCTATCGTATTTGCTTGGGGATTTTCTCAACGTACAAACCCCATTACAGAAACAGAAACTGAAATTATTCCTCAAAAAACCGAGATTCAGGAAACTAAAGAACCGGAAAAAATTTCGTCTTAAATCTCTTTTCACTGCTCAGAAAAAGAGTTTGGTTACTGTAGGGGTTAACGGCCGTTAACCCCTAATTTTTTTAGGTTTTATTCGTATAACCAAGGAGTCATAGTGGGTTCCCAACTGACTAATTCTTGATCACTAAACCAAAGACTAATCTCCCGTTGAGCAGTTTCAATAGCGTCTGAACCATGAATAAGGTTCCGTCCAACACTAACCCCATAATCTCCGCGAATGGTTCCTGGTGCAGCAGCTAAGGGGTTAGTAGCACCAATTATATTGCGGGCCGAAGCTACTACTCCATCCCCTTCCCATACCATCGCTACTACAGGGGAAGAAACAATAAATTTAACTAAGCTGCCAAAAAAAGGACGTTCTTTATGAACATCATAGTGTTGTTCTGCTAATTCCTTAGAAACTTGCATCAACTTGAGTCCTACTAAAGTAAACCCTTTAGTTTCAAAGCGATGGATGACTTCACCCACTAAACCTCGTTGGACTCCATCCGGTTTGATCATGATAAATGTACGTTCCAAAGCTAACTCCTTGTTATTTTTCGATAATCAATTAGAGGACAGATCGCCCCTTCAAGATTTTACCGATATTGGTGACAATAAACTCTAATTAAGTGGGTTCTACCATATAATTTATGCTAAATTATTACCAATAAAAGACCTTAACTCTTTAGAGTTAAGCTATATAAACAAAGGTTGCCTACGCAACCTAGAATTTAGTCCCAAAAAGCGGACTTCGTTTTCATATAATAAGGCTTTAGCCTTTTATTAATTATTAGTTTAGCATACTAAGTCTGGTAGAACCGAATAATATAGGACTCAATATTGTGTAGATTTTGAATAAATGTAGGTTGGGTTGACGAACGAAACCCAACACAAGAGTTTTGTTGTTTGATTTCACTTTAATTTTTAATTAATCTGCAAAAATATTGTGTCAGAATAAAATTTAGTTTCCTCTGTATATGTGATGCTAAATTATCACAAATAATAACTCTTCATAGTAGGGATCAACGGTCGTTGACCCCTACTATACAAACAAAAGTTGCCTACGCAACCTAGAATGAGCGTCCGCGCTTGTCAGACGTGGTTTTTATATAATTAGGCTTGAACGTATTATTAATTATCAGTTTAGCTTACTGAAATGTTCCGTTAATTAAATAATCATTAACATTCTATTATTTATCCTAATTAGTGATTATAATATAATTAAGTAGGTAGACAAAATTAATTACACAAAATTTGTAGGGGCGGGTTTTTTACATAAATCCATGATTCTCACAAAAAATTTCAATAAACCCGCCCTTACTACCTTTGTTACTCAACCATTACGACTATATCAAAACCCGCCCCGACTGTGCAATTAATTTTGCGCACGGTACTTATATTTATCTTGAAAAAAAATAAATTATGACCTATTGTTTAGGAATTATTAATCATGCTGGAATTGTAATGGGGGCTGATTCTCGGACTAATGCAGGAGTAGATTATATTTCAGCATATCGCAAATTGTTTGATTTTTCTAAACCAGGTGAACGAGTAATTTTAGTTTGTGCATCAGGAAATCTTTCTGTTACTCAAGGGGTGATTAGTCAAATTAAAAGAGATCTTCAGAACCCCGAAGAAATCAATCTTCATAACCTGTCTAGTTTCTCAGATATTGCTCATTATATTGGTCAGAAAAGTAGAGAAATTCAAGATAGAGATCGTTCTTGGTTAGAACGAGATAATATTGATTATCATTGTAATTTTTTAGTAGGGGGACAGATTAAAGGAGAAGAAGCACAACTTTATTTAATTTATCCTCAAGGAAATTGTATTCAAGCAACGAAAGAAACCCCATTTTTACAAATCGGGGAAACTAAATACGGTAAGCCGATTTTAGATAGAACAATTAAATATGATACTCCTTTAGAAGCTATAGCAAAATGTGCTTTACTTTCTATTGATTCTACCATGAAATCTAATATTTCTGTGGGGCCACCAATTAATTTAGTGATGTATGAAATCGATAGTTTAGTGATTCGTCATAAATTACAATTACGATTAGGTGATCCTTATTTAGCCAAAATTCGTAAATTATGGGAAGAATCTTTACGTCAAGCGTTTGATGCTATTCCTAATCTTGAATGGGAACCAGAAGAAAGTCAATTAAATGATGATATTTTAATTGATTAAAATAAATCTTAGATACCCTAGATATCATGATAGTGAAAACCAAGCAAGACGTATTAAAAATATTGGAACAACATCAAGACCTTTCTAATGGACGTTATACAGATCCGTTTAAATAACACAATTTTAGTGTATTTAAGATTAGGGTTTGTTGGGTTTCGTTCCTCAAACGCCACTTCCTCTACTTGGGGAAACCCCAAGACCGGAGTGGCTCCTCAACCTAGGAGAATTGTTAGTCTTGTAGGGGCGAATGGCTATTCGCCCTTAATTAGTATATTAACGATGAGACGCTCTTAATTGTCCACAAGCGGCATTCGCTTCTAGTCCCCTAGAATAACGGATACTCACAGCAATGTTATTATCTTGAAGTAGCTTCATAAATTGTTGTATTTGCTGTGGTTTTGGTCGTTGATAGTCTGCTTCAGCAATGGGGTTATAAGGAATTAAATTAACATGATTTTGGAACCCTTTTAAGTGTTTGACTAATTCTAGAGCATGATGAGGTAAATCATTGACTCCCCCTAATAAAACATATTCAAAAGTGATCCGTCTTCCCGTTATTTCCACGTATTTACGACAGTCAGCTAAAAGTGCTTCGAGACGATAATGTTTAGCACTGGGAATGAGTTTTTCCCGTAATAATTGATTAGACGCATGAAGACTAACCGCAAAAGTTACTTGCAGATGCTGTTTAGCAAACTCTATGATTTTTTTCGGTATTCCTACCGTAGAAATTGTCAACGATCGCTGTCCAATTCTTACATCTTGATTGAGAGTTTTTACAGCTTTAACCACTTCCTCTAAATTGAGTAATGGTTCTCCCATTCCCATAAAAACAACATGACTAACTCTTTCTTGAAAATCTTGTTGAACTGTTAACACTTGATCGACAATTTCTGAGGCAGTAAGATTACGATCATAACCCCCTTTTCCCGTAGCGCAAAAATCACAGGCCATGGGACAACCCACTTGTGAAGACACACAAACTGTTAGACGTTTAGAACTAGGAATACCCACCGCTTCAATGATTAATCCATCGGACAAACATAAGAGGTATTTACGAGTAGCATCGAGGGCAATAGTACGATGATGAATTGTAGAACGACCAAGGGGATAATTAATTAGTTTCTCGCGCCAATCTTTAGGAAAAACTGAGATTTCATCGAGCGATCGCGCCCCCTTTTCATATAACCATTGATGGAGTTGTTTACCTCGATAAGCAGGTTGTCCTTGTTGTTGTACCCATTGGGTTAATTCGTCTAAAGATTTACCTAAGAGGGTTTCTTGCGTTAGAACCATTACCTTGTATTGATAAAAAATATAATCTATCTTTCAGTGTATCTTATTTATTCAGAAGTGTTTAATTGTTCTGTTAATACTTCATGAAAATGACGAATACGAGATTCTTGATAATTACCTAACGTAATTCCCTGTTTTGCCGATGTTTTTAAGCCTTTTTGGATACGATATAAATTAGATGTATCTTGCTCTAAAACTGCTCCAAGTCCACCTAATTCTGGGGCATCCGTCCACTTTTGTTCTGGGGTTAGGTAACGGGTTTTAGCGGGGTTAGGAGAACTATTAGGAGGAATCGGTTGTAAAAGCAGAATATCCATGATACAACTATCAGGATTATTACCATCAGGACGAAAGCGAAATTGAAGGGGTGAACCTACACCTGGCCAACTCATAAAGTTTGGGAAAATAAAATAAGAAATCACATCTAACATCTCTGTATCTGAAACATTATTATATTCTATTCCTAATAACTGTTTAAAGGTTTGTCGAGATAATTGGGCAACATAACTACGGGGTTCAATATCATTATTTTCTGGTATTTGTATGCTGTCTGGGTTGCCTCCTGAAAAGGCTAAAAATGCTTTAATGGGATCATATTTATTTTGGGGTATTCCTAAGTGGGGACTTTGTACGGCAAAGGGAGTAATCATGCGATTGTGACGACCATAAATATCATACTGGGAATTAGCATCTCCGGTAAATTTAAGAATTTGTGGATGGGTTGTAATGGTGTGATACGCTTCTAAAAATGCCCCTAAGACAACTTTCCAATTAGCGGGCATTGTTTTGACAACATGAGCAGCAATAAACCGTTTTTGCAGAGAAAATTGTTGAAAATGTTCAGGTAAGTTTTCGAGATAATTTTCTAAAGATTCAGAGTTGTGATCAAAATTAATAAAAACAAAATCTTGCCATGTTTCAACTTTAATTTCTGGAAGACTAAATTCTTCGGTTTGAACATGATTAAAATCCCATTGACAAGGTATATGAGCTAAAGTGCCATCTAATTTCCATGTCCAACCATGAAAGGGACAACGTAAGGCTAAACTATGACCACTATCTACACATAATTGAGTGCCTCGATGCAAACAAGCGTTATAAAAAGCCCGGATTTTATGATTGTTGCTACGAACAATAATGACTGAAAGATCAGCAATATCATAAACAAGATAGTCTCCAACATTAGGTATATTTTCTTCTCGACAAACCCATTGCCAAACTTTTTTCCACAACTTTTCAAATTCTAAATCGTGATATTGATGAGATAGGAAAACTTCGTTAGGTATATCTTCAGTTCCTAGATTTTTTTGAGATTCTTGTAATAATACAGCAGGGACATTTCGGCTATCTTTTTCTAAAATAGACTGAACATTTTCCATCTTATCTTGAGTTGGTTTATTCATGTTTATTCTGGGTTTAGGCTAAGTCTGATTTGGTTAAATTATAGCCCAAAATATTACTTATTACTTAATGGACTTGAAAGTTTCTATATATTAGCAAAACTTATTAAAATCAATTTAATTGATCATTTATTTGAATCCTTTGACTTTCTTCACATAACTTTATACATATTAAGTTTTGCTTGATTTTGCTCAAATTTGCCAGAAAATCAAAATTTGGCTTTTTTCAAAATTTGCTATACTGATGTTATATTGGCCTATCTATGTGCATTTATCAATTTATAGCCCTAAATCCTCTCTATCTCGTTATTTGTCTCTTTCCTCCTCTCCAAAATTCTTCTGTTTTAATTTCTATTTTAAACAATATTTATTTACTATAATAAAGTTTTGTAAATTTAAGTTTGACAATAATTGTTTTTTGTGTATTTGTCTTGACCTTGTGGGTATTATTATTACAAAGCTGAAAATTTGACGAATAAATTTAAGAACATAAGTAATAATTAATTATCATTTTTAAATTGATTAGTTAATAATTTAAGAATTTCTACAATGTCTTGTTGTCGTCGAGAAAGTTCATCTTGTCGTTGATCTAATGCTTCATGACGTTGATAGATATTACTCTGAAACTGTGCATGAGTTTCAGCCATTTGTACTTGGGATAATGCCAGATCTGCCATTGCTTGATAAAATCTTGCGCGATCGCGTTGTGCTTCTTGTTGATTAGCTACCATATTATTAGTTAAAGCTTCGATAGCGCGAGCATTAGAATCAACTCTTTTTCCAAGTGCTTCGATAGCACGCGCATTAGCTTCAATCAGTGCTTCAATACGATCTAGACGGTTGGGATCTGAATAAGTCATAATCTTAATTTAAAATCTGTCTAGTAAGAATTATAGCAAATAGTAGTTTATAATTTACTCAATCTATAATAATTCATTTATATGATAATTTATCTCTCTTGATTTTCATCTTGATTTAAAAGTATTTGTTTAAGTAAAGAGATAATCTGATTATTTTCTATACTCATATTTTTTAGATCATTCTCAATCATTATAAGACGTGCATATAAATCTGAAATTGAAGGTTCTCTAACATTATTCTGTGTAGATTCAATTATTGGTTGATGATTAAGTTTATTGGCTAAGCTTTCCCAACTATTAGCTTTAATGTCAAAGTATAATTTTGCCTCTCGTAATGTTTTATACTGTTGTTTGAGATTGTTAACTGTATATAAAATAGTCTCAGGAGATGAAGTGTCTTTGTCTAAGTCTTCATTAACCATATCAACAACTTCATCAATTAATTGATCATGATTTTCTGCGATTTGAGCAGCAGCACCTAAAATACGAGAGGTGGCTTTAATTTGTATTTTTGTTTCTTGTTTAAGTTGATCAGCAATGGTGCGTATTTGTTCTGCCATTGATGATTTTTTCTGGTTTATAGGTGCTGACTTTTTATTCATTTTGGTTCTTTCGTATATGTTATGCTAAATTATCATAAATAATAGAGCTTAACTCTAAAGAGTTAAGCTAGATAAACAAAGATTGCCTACGCAACCTAAAATTTAGTCCGCGCTCGTCGGACTTAGTTCTTGTAGAATCAGGCTTTAGCCTGTTACTAATTATCAATTTAACATAGTAAGTCCCGTAGAAGCTTCATTTTTTCTTGATTTACTCCCCTAAAATCTCTCTAATTGCTTGCCAGATTTTTTTGAGTTTATCTAACAAAGCAATAGGAGTATTACTAGATTCATTGTCTACAGAATCAACTAAGTCCTGAATCCTCTCCATTCGTTCAGCTACAAGATATAAATTATTGACAGCTTCTTCTTTTCTTTCTAAAGAATCTTTAAGTAACAGTGTCATTTTACCTATTTCTTGTTTTAATTTTTCATTTTCTTTCTTTCTGCGGGTATTCCATCCTTTAATTCCTGCTTTGGATTGACGCTCATGTTTAAGCTCTGTTTGAGCTTCATGATATAATGTTAGATAAGTCTCTTTTTGAACATTTGCTTCCTGATAAAGTGTCAAGGTTGTATGATATTTATTTTCCCATTCATTTCGTTCATTGACTACTGTATTTAATTGTGTATTTGTTTGTTGATATTTATGCAATAATTCGATTGATTTTACTTTTTCTTGCTCATAAAGAATCAAAACTTCTTGCTGTTTATACTGTTCATCTAAATAAAGCTTATGGTTGTTATTAGCCTGAACTTTCCAGTCTTTAAGTTCACCCTGAACTATTTCAATTTCCTGCTGAAAATGAACTAATTGTGTCGCTGCTGCCTCGTTTTCTTTAGCTTTTTGTTGCCATTCATCTCGTTGATTACGAACTGTTGCTAAAAGTTGCTCTAGTTCACGAGTTGGAACTGGTTCTTTTTGATGACCTATAGGATATTTAATCGCGTGATCATCATTAGAAGTTTTTCTATCTGCCCTTCTCATTGCCATAACCTAAATCCCTAATTATAAGAAAGATTAAAATCAGGAATATCAACTACAGATATTCTATTAATATTGTACTTAAATTTCTGACAATTCGTCTTCAGTAAATTCACGGATAATTAGTGAGCATCGTGTAGTGTCGGGGCGGGTTTATTTAACTTTTTTGTGAGCATCATGGAAAGAGGGCGGGTTTATTTAACTTCTGTGTGAGCATCATAATTTCTGTAAAAAACCCGCCCCTACAAAAACCCGCCCCTACATCTAATTAATTGCGTCGTTTTAACTCAGCTTCAACAGCATTAATTACTGTGTCCAAAACATGAACACGGGCATAATATTTGTCATTTCCAGGTACAATACTCCAAGGTGCAGCAGGGGTACTTGTACGAGCAACCATTTGATTAACTGCCACATAATATAAAGGCCATTTTTCACGATTTCGCCAATCTTCATCCGTTAACTTATACTCTTTAAACTGATTATCTTTCCTCTCCTCAAAACGTCTTAATTGTTCCTCATAACTGATATGCAACCAAAACTTAACTAACACATATCCTGCAGTAGTTAATTGCGCTTCAAACTCATTAATTTCCTTATAAGATTGTCTCCAGTCTAACTCAGATGCAAATCCTTCAATTCTTTCAACTAATACCCTTCCATACCAACTACGATCAAAAATTCCAATGGTTCCCCCACCAGGAATATGTCGCCAAAATCGCCATAAATAATGATATTGTTTCTCCTCAAAACTTGGGGCAGCAAAAGCATTGACTTTATAACTTCTGGGATCTAAAGTATCTGTAAGACGTTTAATGGCCCCTCCCTTACCTGCTGCGTCCCAACCTTCAAACAAAACTAAAACAGGAACCTTTTCTTTAAAAATCTTGAGTTGCAACTGTCGTAGTTTAACTTGCGCTTCCCTTAAACGTTGACGATAATCTTCTTTAGGCAAATGCAAACTTAAATCTATCTTCTCTAAAAAATCCGGTTCTGTGGGTTGTAATTCTGTTTGAGGAGGTAAAGCAGGAATATCCGTTTTCGGCAGTTTAAGACGGTCTAAAGCTTGGGTAATCGTAGCAACTA
Organism: Aphanothece sacrum FPU1; assembly: GCF_003864295.1. Classification (NCBI taxonomy): domain Bacteria; kingdom Bacillati; phylum Cyanobacteriota; class Cyanophyceae; order Chroococcales; family Aphanothecaceae; genus Aphanothece; species Aphanothece sacrum. Next base: position 302,119 of record NZ_BDQK01000016.1, read on the forward strand.
TCTGAGATAACACCTTAACCCTAGCCCATCGTTGACAATCTCCTTCTACCAACGTCCAAGGAGCATGACCCGTACTCGTATAGGTTAACATTTCCTCAGCTAAAGTCGCATATTCATCATAACGCTTAGCCTGTTGCCAATCTTCTGGGCGAACTCGCCATGATTCTAACTCATCAGACTCATATTTTTTCAGTCGCTTTTTCATCTCTTTAAGACTCAAATGAGTCCAAAATTTAGCAATAGCAACCCCATCATCTACAAGCTGACGTTCAAACGCATTAATATCTCCCATTAATAAGGGAACACCCCCATCTGTTACCCTATCAAATAATCTATCTTCCAACACATGGGTATACCAACTATGATAAAAAATACCAATGCTACCTTTAGGGGGTAATTTATGCCAAAATCGCCACAGAAACGGATAATTTTGCTCATGTTCAGTTGCAGCTAAAATTGGATGAACCACAAACCCACGAGGGTCCATATATCCGATAGTTTTTTGTAATAATTTTCCTTTTCCTGCTGCTGCCCAACCTTCTAAGACTATAATTACAGGTAATTTGTTATCCCAACAGTCTTTTTGTAGCGATCGCAAATGACGCATTAATTCTTCTATTTGGGATTGATATGTCTCTTTATCGAGGGTTAAATTGAGATCTAGGGTATCTAACATAGTCTAAAATCAATAAACTTTTTAGTGTAAAAGCATAAATGCCAAAGTTCGGAATCATTTGGCTTTTCTTAATAGATGGATATATATTATATTAAACTAACCCGTGTAATGATAGAGATCGCAGCTTTGTTTCCTATTAACCCATTTAATTTAAGGAGTTCTTGTGTCTAATATAAAACCAACTATTTTAGTAACAGGTGGAGCAGGATACATAGGTTCTCATGCTGTTCTAGCCTTACAAAAATCAGGTTATGAAGTGATTGTATTTGATAATCTTTCTTATGGTCATCCTGAATTAGTCCATGATATTTTAAAAGTAGAATTAATTGTCGGAGATACTAGCGATCGCCTTCTATTAGATAAAATATTTGCCACTCGTAATATTACTGCAGTAATGCACTTTGCTGCTTTTATTGCCGTAGGAGAATCTGTGACGAATCCGGCTATGTATTATCGAAATAATGTGTTAGGAACCCTAACTTTATTAGAAGCGATGATCGCGGCTAAAATCAATAAATTTGTCTTTTCTTCTACCTGTGCAATTTATGGGATGCCGCAAGAAATTCCCATGACTGAAACTCATCCTAATAACCCATTAAGTCCCTATGCTGCAAGTAAGTATATGGTAGAACAAATGTTGAAAGATTTTGATCAAGCTTATGGATTAAAGTCCGTCACTTTTCGTTATTTTAACGCATCAGGAGCCGATCCAAATGGACAGTTAGGAGAAGATCACACCCCCGAAACTCATTTAATTCCCTTGGCGTTATTAACTGCCCTAAAGAAAAGAGAATTTTTGTCAATTTTTGGCACTGATTATGAAACACCCGATGGAACAGCCGTCAGAGATTATATTCATGTCAATGATTTAGCCTCAGCCCATGTTTTAGGATTAGAATATCTCTTAAATGGGGGTAAAAGTGATATCTTTAATTTAGGTAATGGTAACGGTTTTTCAGTCCGAGAAGTAATAGAAACCGCTAAAAAGATCACCGGAATAGACTTTTTGGTTAAAGAAAGCGATCGCCGTGCAGGAGATCCTTCTATGTTAGTGGGAAGTAGTCAAAAAGCCCAGTCAATATTGGGTTGGAAACCTCAATATGCAGATTTAGAAACCATTGTTTCTCATGCTTGGCAATGGCATCAAAAACGTCATGGTAAGCTAGAATAAATCTGGGCAATATTTCACTAATAAACTTTCAAAATTAACCTCTTAAGTATTAACATGAATTCTCATTTAGACCTGTTAGAATCAATTATAGAGCGTATAGGAGAATCCGTAATTGCCAGTAATGATACCGTAGAAAAATTCGCGCATAGTATGAATACTCTAAGCGAAAAAATACAACAACAAGAGTATCAAATTGAACAGCAAGGATATCAAATATTTGCTTTGACTGAAACTATACAAACCTTAGTAGATAGTCAAGTAGAATCAAGAGAACAGTTAAATCAAGTAACCTCTTTATTACAAACCTTAGTAACCACTCTCAATGATCAAGTTGTGAACAATGAAAAATAAAAAAGCCCTGTCTCTAATCCTTTCATATTTAGCAATTTCTCTCAATTTTATCTTAGTTAGTTGTGCAGAAACCAAGGTTTCCCAATGTCAAAAAATTATTTTAATTACTCAAAAAATTGTACAAGAAAGTCAAAATAATCGTCAAACAAAAGATATTAAACAAGCCTTAAAATTTGCCGATGTCTTTGAAGAAGCAGGACAAAAAATGAAACAGTTAAAAATAGAAGACGAACAATTAGCAAAATATCAACTAGGATTTGCTGAAATCTATCAAGGAAATGCCGATACTACCCGTCAATTTGTGTCAGCATTAAACAATAAAGATATTAGTACCGCCAGATTAATGAAACAACAAGTTCAACAATTAGGAAAAAAAGAGCAAGAATTAGGAAATCAAATGAATACTTATTGTCAAAAATGACATAAGAGTAATACAAAAGGTTTAAGATTAAAAATATAATTCAATTAAAGGAACAATTTAGCTAACTGTCTTACAATTTAGTTAAGCTTGGGGAAATTCAGGCGATCGCAAGTTTTGCCGTCCCAGTCCTTCCCTTCCCAACTTTTGCACTAATCCTAGTTTATGCAGACTAACACTTTAATCCAACTGTTACAACAAAGCTTTCATATCGGGGTGGGAGCAACCGCTTCCCTCCTAGAAACTTTCCAAGACCCCCAAAAACGGGCCGAAACCTTATCACAATTCCACCAACAGTTTAACCTACAAACTCAGCAATGGGCAGAAAAAGGAGAACTCACCGAAAAAGAAGCTCGTCGTATACTCGATGAGTTGTTAAAGCAACAAAAAAACTCAGACAAAACTGGGGTTCAGTCTCCCTCCTCGTCTGACCCCAGTAATTCTAATATTGAATCGGAAATTGAGGAACTCACCCAACAAGTGATTGCCCTACGCACCGAACTCGAAAATTTACGTCAATCTAATTAGTCACTATTCCAGGATTCTGAACCTATTAGTTCTCCAATGCGATCACGCAGTAAATAGTCACATCTCTCTAATTCACTCTCAATACAGACCCATTCTCGGGCCGGAATATACTCACATAACTTATAAATTGGTTGTTGACGACTGATTATACCTCGCTTGACGAGTTGACGAGCTTCCTCTTGAAGCACTTCAACGGAATAACGGGTATGTAAAGAGGAGGGTAAGGTGGGAGTATTCATGAGACACCAAATGAGTTAGTATTGAGTCCTACTTACATGGTAATCTAACTTCACTAGAAAAAAAGCGAAGTCAATTTCGTAATTCTAGTTACATTTTTGTACGCTTTTGTCAGAATATTGATAAAATTCTGATTTTCTTAAGGATCTTGAACTAAATTATCCCCATTTACCATGCTCTCGTTATCAAGGAACCTATATAATTTAAGTCCCAGTCAAGGGACTAGGACTTGATAAGATTGAAAAGAAAATGATAAGTGACAATGTTTATTAGTGCTTCATTTAAGCATCATACAGTAGAAAAAAAGTTACCCTAATAGGAGACAATTTAGTCACTGTCCCAATTCTCACAAGCTATTAAATCTCCAATTTGATCTCTTAGTAAATAATCACATCTCTCTAACTCGCATTCAACACCTACCCATTCGCGAGCAGGAATGTACTCACACAACACATACAAGGGTTGATGACGACTCACCGTTCCTTTTTCGACGAGTTGGCGAACTTCGTCTCTAATTAAACCAATACTATAATGGGTTGTGGGACGAGGGGATAAGGTAGTAAGGCTCATAAAAATTTTCTGACTGGCTAACAACGCTCCATGACTACTATAATCTAATTCGCTCAGATAAAATAGCCCCTTTGCTGTAACAAGGTATACAATTTTCTTATCATTCCCTTAAGTCTTATCCTGTCAGGCTTTTCATAATGTTAAAATATATTAACGTTAAGGGGTTAACTGACCTTAACTATGAGCAAGGAGAAATAAGACAATTGAAGTTGGGGGCGATCGCTAAGATCATTATAAATCTTTTGATCCCTTTGAGTCGCTCGTTCAACCACCCAAGATCGTTGCAAAAGCTGGAACTGTTGCAGTATTTGCCAAACTTGATCATAGACAGAACTAACTTTGAGCAGTACCACCACATCAGCATTTTTAAAGATTTGGTCTAAATGTTCTATGTGATATAGAGCAGGAACAATAACTAGGCGATCGCTTCCCTTGGTCAGAGGAATGCCTAAAACAGAGGTGGCCGCCATAGGTGAACAAATACCCGGAACTGTCTCTATTTTAATCTGAGGGTCGTAGTCAAGGATAGTTTGGGCTAAATAAGTAAAGGTGCTGTAAAAGCTGATATCTCCTTCGCAAGCAAAGGCTACATCTTGTCCTTGTTGAAGATGGGGTAAAATCTCCATAGCCGCTTTTAGCCAAGCTTGTTGTAATTCTTGCTCATCTTGGACATAGGGAAAGGATAAAGATAGGGTTATTTGTTCAACTTTTAACCAAGGTGCGATAATTTGTTGAGCGATACCTGGTTTATTATTAATTCCGGCAGGAAAAGCCACAATAGAGACTTTTTGTAATAAGCGTAACCCTTTAACTGTAATTAGTTCAGGATCTCCTGTTCCTACACTAATGCCATACAATATCCCTAATTTTTTGCTCATATTTCTTAATATTAATTTAATATCTTTTTCCTAATAACCATAACTAAGCTTGAAGTATTATAACTGAACCAATACAAATAAATATTGACAAAAAGTTAAGCAAAATGCTAAGTTTATTATCAACTAGATAGTAAATCATCTAGATTATTGGATGTTAAAACTAAAAATTATTGATTTTTTGGTCAAAATCATAGATTGGTATAACCTGGCCTATGAAATATAAACTTTACTAATCACCACAGATAGGAGAGAGTTATTTATCTCCTTTTGCCAGATGGGGCGTTGTCTTTTCCCTGTTCCTTATTCCTCGTAAGATAGCAACATAAGTATTTTGTGTATAGCTAATATTATAAGTTAATTACTTTTGTATTTATTACAAAAAAAGAGAAAGCGGAAATTGAAGATTGGACAAAAATTGTTAATCAAAAAAAAGCAAGCAGGGAAAAAGTTATGAATTACCAGAGTTACACCGAAGATAACCTTCAAATAGAGGGAGAAAAATCCTATAAATTTATTCTTGAAAATTTGCCTGATTGTCTAGCTTGTCATAAGTTAGATGGCTGTTATAATTATGTTACTCCTGCCTGTCAATCTTTACTAGGATATGCTCCAGAAATCATAATTGGGCAATCAATTAAGAGTTTTTGTCACCCCGAAGATTATCACTTAATTGAGCAGTTTTATCAACAACTACAACAGCAGTCAGTCATTAATCCTATTGTTTACCGAATGCGTCATCAAAGTGGTCATTACTTATGGATAGAAACTTCGGCTAAAGTGATTTTAGAACCCCGGACAGGAGCGATTGAACAAATTATATGTATTTCCCGTGAGATTACTAAATATAAACAAATAGAAGAAGCATTTAATCAAGCGGAAAATCAATATCGTCGGATTTTTGCTCATAGTAGTCAGGGCATCTTTAAAATGACTGCTAAAGGCTATTATTTGAACATTAATACTGCTTTAGCTCAAATCTACGGTTTTGGTTCTCAAGAAGAATTTATGCAGAGTGTAATTCATCGAGAAAAGCAACTTTATGTAGAACCGAAACGTCGAGAAACCCTATTAAAAATTTTAGATATAGAACAAGAAATTGTCAACTTTGAATCCCAAGTTTATCACCAAGATGGGAATGTAATTTGGATTTCAGAAAATGCCTGGACAGTCTGTGATCAATCGGGTAATTTTCTTTACTATGAAGGAACCGTTGAAGATATTACTTTTCTTCATAATACAGAAGAAAAATTACACAGGGCAACCTTTTTTGATAACTTAACAGGGCTGCCTAATCGAGATTGGTTTTCCTTACAAATACAAGAAGTTATTGCTCTATCTTCTCTGCATGAATATTATAACTTTGCTGTCCTTTTTGTTGATCTCGATAGCTTTAAAGTGGTTAATGATAGCTTCGGTCATTTAGTAGGAGATAAACTCTTAGTTCAGGTAGCAAAACGGTTACAAGGAAGTTTAAGAACAGGGGATAAAATTGCCAGATTTGGGGGAGACGAATTCGCCATATTATTAGAAAATATTCAATCTGTCCGAGAAGCGATAAACGTCGCGGAACGTATCTTAGCGAGACTTCGTTCTCCCTTTAACTTAGAAACTGGACAAATTTTTACTAAAGCTAGTATTGGAATTACTTTTAGTGATATAAATTATCAACTTCCTGAAGATGTACTCAGAGATGGGAATTTAGCTATGTATCGAGCTAAAACCGAAGGAAAAGATTGTTATGCTGTATTTAATAGTAATATGCAACTTGCCGCCTTAAATCGCTTACAGATAGAAAACGATTTAAGAGAAGCAATTAAGCAAGAACAATTATGTTTATATTATCAACCGATTATTGAGCTTATGAGTGGTCATTTAAGTGGTTTTGAAGCCTTAATTCGTTGGCAACATCCCACTAAAGGATTAATTTATCCCGATGAATTTATCCCTATTGCTGAAGAAACTGGACTCATTAATCCTATCGGTTGGTGGGTAATTCAGCAAGCTTGTTATCAATTAAAATGTTGGGAAAAAGAACATCCCAAAGGGTTGAAATTAAGCATTAATGTTAATTTATCCGCTCAACAACTCAAACAAAAAGGATTAGTTGAAAAAATAGGAGATTTACTAACAGAAACGAAAATAGAGGGGAATCGTTTAAAATTAGAAATCACGGAAAGTTGTTTACTCGAAACTGTAACAATAGAAGCACAAAGAGTTAATCAAATCAAGGAATTAGGTATTGGTTTATGTATCGATGATTTTGGGACTGGTTATTCTTCTTTAAGTCGTTTGTATGAGTTTCCTATTGATACTTTAAAAATTGATCGTTCGTTTATTAGAAGATTAGAATTTTCACAAACTGCTATTGTACAAATTATTGTGAGTTTAGCTCATACTTTGGGTATTAATGTGGTTGCTGAAGGTATTGAAACCCTTGAACAATTAAACCATCTGCAAGGATTAGGCTGTGAGTTAGGACAAGGTTATTTATTCTCAAAACCCGTTGATAGTGCTAAAGCTAATCAACTCTTGCATAACTATAATTCAGAAGGTAATAGGGGCGGGTTTATTTGACTTTTTTGTGAACATCATAAAAGAGGGGCGGGTTTATTTGACTTTTTTGTGAACATCATGGACTTATGTAAAAAACCCGCCCCTACAAAACCTGCCCCTACAAAAACCTGCCCCTACAAAACCTGCCCCTACAAAATGCTTGCCAAGTGTCAGGCAAATGTGAGATAATAACCGATTGTGTGTAAATTTAATCAAGCACTGACTTGTTCAATTAAACTATGGCCAGCAAAAAAGGTGTCCGCCTCATTATTACTATAGAATGTACCGAGTGCCGGACAAATACTAACAAGCGTAGTCCCGGAGTTTCCCGCTATACCACCAGCAAAAACCGTCGTAATACTACCGCTAGACTCGAAATCAAAAAATTCTGTCCCCACTGTAATACTCACACCGTCCATAAAGAAATTAAATAACTTACCTACCACAAAATCCGTAAAAAGTCAAGAAAAAGATTATGAGTTACTATCGCAAACGTTTGTCCCCCATTGCCCCTAGTCAACCCATTGACTACAAAGATATAGAAATGTTAAGGAAATTTATCACAGAACGGGGTAAAATTTTGCCTAGACGAATTACAGGGTTAACTGCTCAACAGCAAAGAAATTTAACTGCTGCCGTCAAACGGGCTAGATTTTTAGCTTTATTACCTTTTGTCAATACAGAAGCGTGAAACAATGAACAATTGACAATGAACAATTGAGAATTACCTCTCCCTTGAAGGATGAGTACCCTCGAAATAGAAAAATTTTTGCTTTTTTCCTCTTAAAAAGGGAGGTTTAAAACCTCAAATTAATCAATTGTCAATTGTCAATTATCAATTGTCCATTGATAATGACCAGCAAGCGTTAGTAAACAAGGCGTAAAGCCGGTGGAAAAAGGAAAACTCATTGAAATTAGGCTACAAGGAGAACGCCGTCTGGCGGTTTTAGATCGTCCAGAAGGCAAAAAAGATTGGATTGTTATTGATGAAGCAGGGCATCCTCATAAAATTCGACCGCAACGGATAGAATATGAAATAGAAGGAGGCCCCTACGAAAAATCCGATATTCCTCAATTTCTCAAGCAGGTTCAAGCTTATCTTGATCCTTCTAGTTTGGAAGTCGCTTGGGAATTATTAGTAGAAGATGGAGAAGCGGTAACACCTAGTGAGTTAGCTCAACTTTTGTTTTCCGAAAAAAGCCCCGTGTTGTGTTATGCTGCCCATAGCTTATTGTGTGAAGATAAAATTTATTTTAAGAACAAAGGCAATAAGTATGAACCTCGTTCTGCTAACCAAGTTGAAGAAATTAAACATCAATTAGATGTAGAACAACAACGTCAAGAAGAAAAAGAAGTATTTTTTCGTCATATCCAACAAGCGATCGCTAAAGAAAAAATCCAATGGACAGATAACGATCGCAACCGTTTAGAATCATTAGAAAGGTTTGTTTTACAACCAGAACAAACCCATCGTAACGCTCAAGATATTCTTAGCGAAATTGGGCGAGCAACCACCCCAGAAGCTGCGTTTAATTTATTATTAGAGTTAGGGTGGTGGAGTCCTCACGAAAACCTCTTTCTTCGTCGTAGTTCTTATCCTATTAACTTTTCTAAGAAGGTACTTGACGTGGCGCATTCCTATTTACACACACCTCCCCCTGATGCTGATAGCGATCGCTTAGATTTAACTCATTTCAAGGTATATACTATTGATGATGAGAGTACCGAAGAAATTGACGATGGTTTAAGCGTTGAATTTTTAGAGGGTGATCAGATAAAATTATGGATTCATATTGCTGATCCTACTCGTTTAGTGAGTCCTGGGGATGAACTGGACTTAGAAGCAAGACGACGCAGTACCACTCTGTATTTACCTACGGGCATGATTTCCATGTTTCCCCTAGAATTGGCTACAGGCCCCATGAGTTTACGTCAAGGTAAAATCTGTCCTGCCCTGAGTTTTGGGGTCAGATTAGATGATAAAGGGGCGGTACTGGATTATTCTATCCATGCTAGTCTGATTAAACCGACTTATCGCCTAACTTATCATGATGTGGATGAGATGTTACAGTTAGGTATTACGGCTGAACCAGAAATTGACCTATTGGCTAAAGCGTCTCAACAGCGTCACTTATGGCGACAGTCTCAGGGGTCGATTACTATTAAGATGCCAGAAGCGGTGATTAAGGTTAAATCTGAAGACGATATTGTTATTGAATTGGTGGATAATTCGAGATCTCGTCAATTAGTGGCAGAAATGATGATTTTAGCGGGTGAAGTAGCAGGCCGTTACTGTCAAGAACATAGTCTTCCTGTTCCTTTTCGTGGCCAACCCCAACCGGAATTACCTTCTGATGAAGAACTTCTGGCCTTACCACCTGGCCCAGTAAGGGCTTGTGCTTTGCGTCGTTGTATGCCTCGTAGTGAGATTGGAACTTTGCCCAGTCGTCATGCGAGTTTGGGGTTAAATACTTACACTCAAGTAACTTCACCAATTCGCCGTTATACGGATTTATTGACTCATTTTCAGCTTAAAGCCCATTTACGGGGTGATCCCTTGCCGTTTGCGTTGGATGTGATGCAGCAGATTGTTTATAGTGTAACCTTATCGGCGCAGGAAGCGACTTTCGTCGAACGACAAACTAACCGTTATTGGGGGTTAGAATTTTTACGACGCAATGGGGATCAAATCTGGCAAGGGGTTGTGTTACGCTGGTTACGAGAGGATGAAAAATTAGGGGTATTACTGCTTGAAGAATTGGGGTTAGAATTGCCTCATCGCTTTGAGAGAAGTGTCTCTTTGGGCGATCGCTTGAATGTTCAAGTTAGTCGTGCCGATCCTCATCGGGATGAAATTCGTTTCCGAGAAATGCTCGAACATGAATCATCTTTGATTTAGCAAACAATTTTTATGTCTGAAGTGTCTGAATTTAGTCCTCATCAGATTGTTTGTTTAGAACATCATAATCGTTGTTTATATGGTGAGGTGATTCAAGTTATTGAGTCCCGTAAAATGTGTTGGGTACGTCCGTTATTTTTGGCAATTTTAGCGGATGATATTCACGTTTATAGTCAATTATTTCCCCCTAAAATTTTGATTGATGTTCGGTTAACTTCTGATTTATTATATCCGACCAAATTATTTAGATCGGCTTTCGATACAGAAGTTATTCCCTTATTAAATGAGTTGGAAAGTCAAGATTATTCAGCAGAAAAAATTCAAATAGCTAGACAACAATTACGTCAATTTATTGTTAAAATTTGGCAAGATAATCCTGAAGAATTTAAGTAGTTTAGAGGTAATAAACCCGACATCTTGGGGTAAAATGTATAATCAGCTACAATACTTAATATGGTGGGTTACGACGCGCCTTAAAAGTTATGGGTTTTTCATCAAAATAATAGCCGCGTCTAACCCACCCTACGAATTATAAGCTTTACTTATCACCACAGGTACGGGAGAGCCATAGTGATCGCAGTAGTAATCAAAAACCAGTAAATTGACGCTGAGTTTAAGGGTATTAGGGTAGGGGTTTATAATAATCATTCTCCTTAACAGAACCAATGTCCTCTTGATTTTGGTTAATACAGGCGGGTTTCTGTGCATAATTACAAACTCTGGCCCATAAGCGAGCGCGGGTTCCCACGGGGCCAGAGGAAAAGATTACTTTATCTCCCCCTTGAATCTTTACACCACACACTGGACAAGTTTGTACGTTAGGATTAGCCATAAGTATTTATTACTAATTGTAAACAGAATTTGACATAGGATACCTTAATCTGCTATAAAAAAAAGTTATTTTTGTTACACTTAATCTTGATAATTCCAGAACTTGATGAAACAGTTTATAGATTTTTATCAAAGGTAACTTGATAAATCATCGGTTATAGTCTATGATTATAAAACATAGGTTAAAATAAACTCAGTCAAAAACATGACTGAATTATATTTTAACGAATAACTCTAGAATGCCCAGAGGAAATGACCCTTGATTCAAGCAACCTTACACCAGTTAAAAGTATTTGAGGCAACTGCTCGTCATGGGAGTTTTACCCGTGCTGCTGAAGAGTTGTTCATCACTCAACCGACAGTATCAAGTCAAATCAAACAACTTACTAAATCAATTGGTTTACCCTTATTTGAGCAAATTGGCAAGCGATTGTATTTAACTGAGGCCGGACAAGAATTACTCAGAACTTGTCAAGGAATTTTTGAACAGTTAGACAATTTTGAGATGAAAGTAGCTGATTTGAAGGGAACTAAACAAGGGCAATTAAAATTAGGTGTTATTACCACTGCTAAATATTTTATTCCCCGAATTTTAGGGGCTTTTTGCCAACAATATCCAGGAATTGATGTATCTCTCACCGTCACTAATCATCAGCAAATTCAACGACGGATGATGGAAAATGAGGACGATCTTTATGTTGTTAGTAATCCTCCCGAAGAGTTGGATTTATGCACCCAACCCTTTCTTGATAACCCTTTAGTGGTCATTGCTTTAAAAAATCATCCTTTGGCCGGAAAAGAAAATATTCCCATTACCAGTTTAGAAGGGGAACCCTTTATTATGCGAGAATACGGCTCAGGAACTAGACAAGCCATTCAAGGTCTTTTAGGGGAGCATAACGTATCTGTGGCCGTGCGTTTAGAATTAGGGTCAAATGAAGCTATTAAACAAGCGATCGCAGGCGGATTAGGAATTTCCATTCTCTCTCAACATACTCTAATTTCTGAGGGAAGGGATAGTGAACTAACTGTATTAGATATTCAACATTTCCCTATTGAACGTCGTTGGTATGTGGCATCTTTGGGAGGAAAACAACTATCCGTGATTGCTCAGGCATTTTTGGGTTATTTACTCGAAGAAAGTCCCAAATTTTCGGTTCCTCCTTTACATCGTTTAGCGAGAGTTTAAAAAGGTGGGTTATGACGCGCATAAAAAGTTATTAGTTTTTCATCAAAATCATTGCCGCATCTAACCCACCCTAAGAAATATTCGTAGCCTGGCGTGGGGACATGAAACCCTGAAAGCCTTACCAGATGACGAAAAGAGCAAAACATGGTAAAAAGAAAATGTTCTTTTTTTAGCGATCGCCGTCTAAACCCAAAATGTTACCAGAAATTTATAACAACCATTTAACAAAGTATCTGAAAAAATCGGAATATTTAATACTGTTAATCATGATAGAATTAGTGCAAGTATATAGGAAAATTAGGTTTTATGAGTTAGCTAGTTATTTTCCCAGTCCCATTTTATTTGAAAGTAAGAGAAAAAAGTTAAAACGGTTTTTCGAGATTCCTTGTTTGACAATTGAAGGAGTATGGATACCTATCATAAAACAGTGGTTAAAGCAATCATTTAGTACAGGAGATGTCTTACATATTGCCATAGATAGAACCCAATGGGGGTTGATTAATATTTTGATGGTAAGTCTGGTAATTGATAATAGAGGAATTCCCTTATATTTTGAGTTGCTAGATCACATCGGTAATAGTAACTTTGACACACAGAAAAGTATATTAGCCCGAATATTACTCTTTCTAAAAGAATATAAAATAGTTGTCTTAGGGGATAGAGAATTCTGCTCAGTTGAACTAGCAAAATGGTTACATGGACAAAAAAGAGTTTATTATGCACTCAGATTGAAGAAAAGCAACTATATTGAAGTAGAAAAGGAAATGTGGACGCGACTAAAAGATTTAGGATTATCTTCAGGAATGTCTTTATTTTATCAAGGAGTTAAAGTTACGAAAACAAAAGGATTTATAGGCAGTAATATAGTGGCGAAATGGAAAAAGAAGTATAGAGGAATAGAGACAAAAGAAGCTTGGTTTATTATCACAAATTTAACCAGTATTGATGAGACGATTGACGCTTATAAAAAGAGATTTTGTATTGAGGAAATGTTTCGGGATTTTAAGAAAGGTGGTTATGATTTAGAAAGAACGAAATTAACAGGACATCGCCTTACTTCCTTAATTATATTGATTACTCTAGCTTATTCAATGGCAACATTTTCTGGAAAAATTATTAAAGAGAAAGGATTGGCAAAATATGTGGGGAGAGTCAGAAAAAACAAGAAAATGCGACGGAGACACAGTAACTTTTATATCGGTCTTCATGGAAAAGATTGGGTTGACTCTTGTGATTTATTTACCGTTGAAGCCCAGGCATTAATGCAATTAAGCCCCGAAAAACGCGCCTATTATCGACGAGGACGACGGGCTATATCCCTGATTAAGTCTAGCTTATAGATTTTTATGTCCCCACGCCAGTTCCTATAATATTTAATCCGTCTTTTGTCCAGATAAAATGCTCTGACCAATGATGATATCTTGGATTAAATAATGATACTTCTGTTTGAGTTTGTGGATCAATTCCAGAAGTAAAGTTATACCTTCTTTGGTTACAACGATGACAAGCTAAAGCTAAATTACTCAAATCGTCTGATCCACCTAAAGATTGAGGAATAAGATGATCAATTGTAAAAGGAGTGGCGTTTGAACGTTCGGGAGAGTGACAATATTCACACAAATAATTGGCCCTTTTACGAACATTTAAACCGATAAAATTGTTAATAACCACTATTAAGAAGCCAGTTTTGCATTAATAAAGCTAAAGATTTTCTCTAATTCTAATAAACCTGCTAGTTCCGCTTCTTCCTCAGAATTAAGCAAATTTTCTTTGTTTTTTTCTAGTAATTCCTCTAATCTTATTTGTAAGTCTTCCGTAAAGGAAAAAGGACGATATTGATCAGATGGGTTCAGGGTTATTCCATTGGGTAGCCAAGATGACGGCTGTTTCATTAATTGTTTCATTGCTATTGTTGTTACTTATTGAGTAAAAATTGACCAATTTTCATTATATCAAAGATAAAATTAATTATTTTAAATCCTTAATCTGTTTAAAGAAAGTTTAGAATAATTTTCCAAGAAACGGGCTAGAATATATCAGTTAAGGTGCGTTACATTTTATTAACGCACCCTACAAGATAAGCGATCGCACTAAAATAGCACTGTGAACAATAGGTATTGATATTCACAATTAATAATTCAATAATGAACACCATCACGCTTAATGTAAAACCCGTTCAACTCACCGATGAAGAGTTTTATCAACTTTGCCAAGTCAATCAAGCATGGCGATTGGAATTAACGGCTAAAGGAGAATTATTGATTATGTCCCCATTAGGTGGAAAAAGTGGTAGTCGAGAAGCCAGATTAATTAGTAAAATATGGTTATGGAATGAACAAACAAAATTAGGAATCGTCTTTAGTTCTTCAACTGTTTTTCGTTTACCTAATGGGGGAAAACGTTCCCCTGATGTGGCATGGGTTAAATTAGAAAGATGGGATAGTTTAACGGATGAAGAACAAGAAAAATTTCCTCCTTTATGTCCTGATTTTCTGATAGAGTTACGTTCCAGAACCGACAATTTAGAAGACTTACAAGAGAAAATGGCGGAATATCTTGATGCAGGATTACGGTTAGGATGGTTAATTAATCCCCAACAGCAACAAGTAGAAATTTATCGACTAAATCAAGATAAAGAAATTATATCTCTTCCTGCTAATTTATCGGGGGAAGATGTGTTACATGATTTTATTTTAGATATACCTGTTATATAATTCTTTAATCATTGGGTAGCCAAGATGACGGCTGTTTCATTAATTGTTTCATTGCTATTGTTGTTACTTATTGAGTAAGAATTGACCAATTTTCATTATATCAAACATAAAATTAATTCTTTTAAATCCTTAATCTGTTTAAAGAAAGTTTAGGATAATTATCAAAGAAATGGGCTAGAATCTATCAGTTAAGGTGCGTTACATTTCATTAACGCACCCTACAAGATCGGTGATCGCAATATAGTGTTAGTTTGAGATAGTGCCTTTAATAACTACACCAAAAACACGGCCAACTGTGTGAACGACATGGGTGGGAACATTTTCGCTAGAATGAGCAGGATCATGGATTTCTTGATTATAAGCATCATGTTCAGCATCTTCAGAAAGACCTTGGACAAAACCTTTAACTGCCGCCGTAGCTAGTCCAAATAACAAGTCTTCAGGATTATTCATAACTTTTTTTCCTTTATTATAGCATCATTAAATACATCATAATTAATAAACTTATGAACTGCCAAGACGGCAAAAAACGGAAATTATCCTCAATCTTCTGAAAATTCAGAAATAGATAATCCTGATATAATTGAAACAGAAAATCTATTGATTGAGGATAAATTAAAGCAAGCAAAATTAGAAACTGTTTTAATTAGTTCCTCTAATTGATTATTCGCTTCTTTTAAGTAAAGTTTTTGCATAAAATTTAGCTCCATTTTTTATTTGTATATTTACATTAATTATAGCTTAACTATCATTGATTTATGTTGAGGAATTTGATCCCCATCTTCTAATAACATCAATAAATGAACCCTAACTGCTTCTTTAATTTCTTGAATTGCTTCCTCTTGACTATCTCCATGTGCCATAATATCCAATTCTAAACATTTAGCTAAATATGCCTCATCTTCTGAGGAAAATTCAACGAGATAAGAATAATTTTTAATGTAATCATTAATATCAATCATGATTTTCTCCTTGTTGAATTTGTTTGAGTTTAAGTAAAGCTAATCTTACTTGTTTAACTTGATAAGGTTTTGCATTACCGTCTTTACCTTTTTGAAGATTTATTCTGGGTTCTCCCTGCCAAGGTACTTTAAAAGGATAATGACTTGAACCTCTATTTCTGGGTTGATCAAAAAAACTTTCTGTAATCTTCATCAAACGAGAAAATTTAATATTTTTAGTCTTTTCAAGTTCCCTGATAGCTTCATCAATATCCATCATAAATCTATTTTATCTATTGCATTAAATCAATGATTTGGATTTTTGTATTATAACTGAGCTAATCTTACCAAAATTATAGCAGCATTATTTTAAAAACATTTAATTGTAAATTTGTCAATACTTAATTAAATAACTTTTATAAAGCAAAATCTGAGTATACACTCAGTCAATTTGTCAATAATTGTAACAAAATGTTTCATTTTTCTTTGCAAATTGTGTCAAATTATCGAGTAAACACTCAATCGGGTGTCATTTTCTGCTACAAACACAGAGGAGTCCTATTTCATTTGTTGTCAACTCCTCTAAGGGGTTGGCCTGTTTATAACCTGTTTAGGCTATCATCAAAATTAAGGAGCATTATCATAGATGTTTACTCACGTCAAGTCCACCATTCGCCATATCGTTCCAGAGGCAATTAATGGTCGTTCTTTGCTCAAGGTGGTCTATGTCGTGTTAGAACCACAGTATCAAAGTTCTCTCTCGGCGGCCGTTAATGCTATCAATAAGAATAATCCTAATTTAGCCATCGAAATTAGTGGTTATCTCATAGAAGAACTGAGAAACCCGGAAAATTACGAAGATTTTAAGCGAGATGTGGCTAAAGCTAACTTATTTATTGCTTCTCTCATCTTCATTGAAGACTTAGCCGATAAAGTGGTAGAAGCGGTTCAGCCCCATCGTGATAACCTAGATGCTGTGGTGGTGTTCCCTTCTATGCCCCAGGTGATGCGTCTCAACAAGTTGGGAAGCTTTTCTATGGCCCAGTTGGGACAGTCCAAAAGTGCGATCGCCCAATTTATGCGGAAACGCAAGGAAAATTCTGGGGCCGGTTTCCAAGATGCGATGTTAAAGTTATTGCGAACATTGCCTCAAGTTTTGAAGTATCTTCCGGTAGAAAAAGCCCAAGATGCTCGCAATTTTATGTTAAGTTTCCAATATTGGTTAGGGGGTTCATCTGAGAATTTAGAGAATTTTCTGTTAATGTTGGCTCATAAGTATTCTTATCAAGAATTACTCAAAGATCAAAAGGTTGAATATAAAGATCCGGTGGTGTATCTTGATATGGGAATTTGGCATCCTTTATCCATGAAAATGTTTGAAGATGTCCCCTCTTATTTGAAATGGTTTAACAGTCGGACTGATATTTCTGATGAATTAAAAGATCCTTTGGCCCCTTGTGTGGGATTAATATTACAACGGACTCATCTAGTAACAGGAGATGATGCTCATTATGTTGCTATGGTGCAAGAATTAGAATGTATGGGGGCAAGAGTTATTCCTGTTTTTGCCGGAGGGTTAGACTTTTCTAAACCTGTAGAAGCTTATTTCTTAGACCATAGTGTTAAAGGAGTAGAACCATTTCCTATTGTAGACACGGTAATATCATTGACAGGGTTTGCTTTAGTAGGCGGTCCAGCGCGTCAAGATCACCCCAAAGCGATAGAATCATTAAAACGCCTTAACCGTCCCTATATGTGCGCTTTACCCCTGGTATTTCAAACTACCCAGGAATGGGAAGCAAGTGATCTAGGGTTACATCCGATCCAAGTTGCGTTACAAATAGCCATACCTGAGTTAGATGGGGCCATTGAACCTATTATTTTATCAGGACGGGACGGTAATACGGGACGGGCGATCGCACTTCAAGATCGGATTGAAGTGGTGGCCCAACGGGCGATGAAATGGGCAAATTTACGGAAAAAACCCAAATTAGATAAAAAAGTCGCTATTACGGTGTTTAGTTTTCCACCGGATAAGGGAAATGTAGGAACTGCAGCGTATTTAGACGTATTCGGGTCTATTTATGAGGTAATGAAAGCATTACAGGGAAATGGCTATGATGTGCCAGAATTACCAGAGTCTCCCAAAGCGTTGATGGAAGCGGTTATACATGATGCTCAGGCTCAATATGCCTCTCCTGAGTTAAATATAGCTTATCGGATGTCTGTAGAACAATATGAGCGTTTAACCCCTTATTCCGTCCGTTTAGAGGAAAATTGGGGGCCACCTCCAGGAAATTTAAACAGTGACGGACAAAATTTACTGATCTATGGTAAACAGTTTGGCAATGTATTTATTGGGGTACAACCTACCTTTGGATATGAAGGTGATCCTATGCGGTTACTGTTTTCGAGATCTGCGAGTCCTCATCATGGGTTTGCTGCTTATTACACCTATTTAAACCAAGTTTGGAAAGCAGATGCGGTCTTACATTTTGGAACCCATGGATCACTGGAATTTATGCCAGGAAAACAGATGGGAATGTCTGGGGACTGTTACCCTGATACTCTCATTGGAATGATTCCTAATTTGTATTATTATGCGGCAAATAATCCCTCAGAAGCGACTATTGCTAAACGTCGCAGCTATGCAGAAACCATCTCTTATTTAACTCCTCCTGCTGAGAATGCAGGGTTATATAAGGGTTTAAAAGAGTTAAGTGAATTAATAGCTTCTTATCAAACCTTAAAAGATAGTGGTCGCGGTGTTCCTATTGTTAACACCATCATGGATAAATGTCGGTTAGTGAATTTGGATCAGGATATTCAATTACCTGATACAGATGCTAAAGATATGACCCAAGAAGAACGGGATAATATTGTCGGTTTGGCCTACCGAAAATTGATGGAAATTGAGTCTCGTTTGTTACCTTGTGGACTTCATGTAATTGGAAAACCTCCTACCGCAGAAGAAGCGATCGCAACTTTAGTAAATATTGCTGCTTTAGATCGAGAAGAACAAGAACTTCTCGCGTTACCGCGCATTATTGCTGATAGTTTGGGACGAAATATTGAGGACATTTATCAAAATAGCGATCGCGGTATTTTAGAAGATGTAGAGTTGCTACAACAAATTACCTTAGCAACCCGTGAAGCAGTTTCTGCTTTAGTTAAAGAACAAATAGATGCAGAAGGACGAGTTTCTTTTGTCTCTAAACTGAACTTTTTTAACATGGGTAAAAAGACACCTTGGGTAGATACTTTACACAATTTGGGTTATCCTAAAGTCGATCAAGATGCCTTAAAACCTCTGTTTGAATACCTAGAATTCTGTTTAGAACAAGTTTGTGCGGATAACGAATTAGGGGGTTTACTGAAAGCATTAGAAGGGGAATATGTATTACCTGGGCCCGGTGGTGATCCTATTCGTAACCCTAACGTTTTACCTACTGGTAAAAACATCCATGCGTTAGATCCCCAATCTATTCCTACATTAGCCGCCATTAAGTCTGCTAAAATTGTAGTAGATCGCCTTTTAGCCCGTCAAAAAATCGATAACGGAGGCCATTATCCTGAAACCATTGCTTGTGTATTATGGGGAACAGATAACATCAAAACTTATGGGGAGTCCCTCGCACAAATTATGTGGATGGTAGGGGTTAAACCCGTACCCGATGCGTTAGGAAGGGTAAATAAATTAGAGTTAATTTCCCTCGAAGAATTAGGAAGACCTCGTATTGATGTGGTTGTCAACTGTTCTGGTGTGTTCCGTGACCTATTTATTAACCAAATGAACCTTTTAGATCAAGCGGTTAAAATGGCAGCAGAAGCGAACGAACCCTTAGAGATGAACTATGTTCGTAAACACGCTTTACAACAAGCAGACGAAATGGGAATTAACCTACGTCAAGCTGCAACCCGTATTTTTTCCAATGCGTCCGGTTCCTATTCTTCTAACGTTAATTTAGCGGTAGAAAATAGCAGTTGGGAAGAAGAAAAAGAGTTACAAAATATGTATCTCAACCGCAAAGGTTTTGCTTTTGACTCTGATAACCCAGGTGTCATGAATGATAACCGTAAAGTGTTTGAAGCAGCGTTAAAAACTGCTGATGCAACCTTCCAAAACTTAGATTCTTCCGAGATTAGTTTAACGGATGTTTCCCATTATTTTGACTCAGACCCGACAAAAGTTGTGTCTAGTTTACGGGAAGATGGTAAAAAACCTTTTGCTTATATTGCGGATACAACTACTGCTAATGCACAGGTTCGTACCCTATCCGAAACCGTCCGTTTAGATGCGCGTACCAAGTTATTAAACCCTAAATGGTATGAAGGAATGTTATCCCATGGTTATGAAGGTGTACGGGAACTTTCTAAGCGATTAGTGAATACAATGGGATGGAGTGCAACTGCTGATGCGGTAGATAATTGGGTCTATGAAGACGTGAATACAACCTTTATTCAAGATGAGGAAATGTGTAAACGTCTGATGAATTTAAACCCCAATTCTTTCCGTAAAATGGTCGGTACTTTATTAGAAGTAAATGGCCGGGGTTACTGGGAAACCTCAGAGGAAAACTTAGACAGGTTACAGGAATTATATCAGGAGGTTGAGGACAGAATTGAAGGAGTAGAGTAAAATAGTAGGGTGGGCAATGCCCACCCTTAAACTTTTTAAAGTGGGTAAACTAAGTAAATTAATTCAAAAATTGCTCTCCCGTCCTCCAGAAGCACGTTTTGAGGATGTCCGCTATGTTTTAGAATCATTTGGTTATGTGGAAATTCGTTCTAGAGGAAGTCATCATGCTTTTGAAAATGATGCAGGAGATATCATTATTATTCCCAAAAAAGGAGGGAAAAAGGTTAAACGGACTTACCTAGAAGAAATCATCAAGTTATTAAATTTAGAGAATTGGAAAGATGACAATAAATAAAGAGTTAGAACGTCCGTCTTTAGACTATTTTTTATCTCTTAAATATCCTATCTCAATTTATCCTGAAGATGAGGGAGGATATACTGCTTTAATTACTGATTTACCAGGGTGTATAACCCAAGGAGAGACACTAGAAGAAGTTGTAATGAATATTGAGGAAGCGAGAGAATTATGGATAGAGACAGTTTATAATAGTGGTAAAAGAGAGATCCCGTTACCTTCTAGAAAAAGATGACACAAGAAGCATTTATACCCGATATGGAAAAAATAAAAGCAACTTCAGCTAAATTTAAGGAACTTTGTCAGCGTATGGATGCCCACATTTTAGTGTTAGATGATATCATTGCTCAATTAGAGGAAGAAAATAGACGTTCTCCTTTATATCAATATCGCTTGAATAGGGCAAAAAGATTATTAAATAGTAACATTAGTGTTAAGTAAGATTGGCAAATTAGAGAATTAGAAAGATGACACTAAATAAAGAGTTAAAACCTTCATCTTTAGACTATTTTTTATCTCTTAAATATCCTATCTCAATTTATCGGCGAAGATGAGGGAGGATATACTGCTTTAATTACTGATTTACCAAGGTGTATAACCCAAGGAGAGACACTAGAAGAAGTTGTAATGAATATTGAGGAAGCGAGAGAATTATGGATAGAGACAGTTTATCATAGTGGCAAAAGAGAGATTCCGTTACCTTCTAGAAAATAGTAAATACGTTAAATAAGTGCATTACACTTTCATTAATGTATTCTACAAGATAAGCAAATGACAAAAAAGTATAGAATTTATATGGATGTCTGTTGTTTCAATCGTCCTTTTGATGATTGGTCACAATTAAGAATTCGTCTTGAAGCAGAAGCTATTTTAACAATTATTAATTATTTTCAGACAGAAGAATGGTTATTAATTGGTAGTATAGCTCTTGACTCAGAAATTGAGCAAACCCCTGATCTGGAGAAAAAACAACAAGTCAAGGATTTGTTAACCTTAGCAAAGACTAAAATTTCCCTGACTGAAGTGATTCAAAAAAGAACGAAAACTTTAGTAAAATTAGGTTTTAAATCTTTTGATGCTTTACATCTTGCTTATGCTGAATCAGGTATAGTAGATGTATTCTTGACAACGGATGATAGATTATTAAACAAAGCAACCCTTAATCAAGCTATATTAAAAGTACCTGTAAAAAATCCTATTTCTTGGTTAATGGAACAATCAAACGATTGAGGAATATAATTATGATGACTCCAATGGAATTAAATGAAAAGGGATTCAAAGCATTAGTTGATGCACTGGGATATGCTGATTCTATTCGCTTCTTAAAACTATATTATCATGGTAAAGGAGACTATACTAAAGAGCGTCATCAATGGTTAGATCAAATGATTCTTGATGATATTTTTGCTGATATTAAAGAGCGAGAGTCTAAATAGTTAATTATATAAATAGGGTTCATTACACTTCGTTATTATAACCAAGTGATTGAAATGCTTTTCATTTTCCCTGATTATTAGGGTTAGATGGATTCATAGAATATTCTGTGAACTTACGAGGATCAATCTCAGCAAATTTTGCCCTTGGTAGTGGGTTTCCAGATTGCCAATTTTGATCCATCTTAAGCGTGTTTAGAATTCTGTTTTGATATTACCATGAAAACCATTAAATAAGGCGCATTACACTTCGTTAATGCACCCTACAAAAAGAGCGATCGCACTAAGCAGTTAAAATTATCGCTATACGAATAAGATTAATAACATCTTCAGCATTAACTCTCACATTTGGGTCGTGAGAATGTACAATCGCAACTCGATTTGCTTTACTAGAAATTTCTAGCGGTACTGACTCCTGCCAAGTATCTTTGCGATCACTTGGTCCCCCTGGAATCAATTGTCCATTAACACCAAAAGAATGTTTTCCTGATATGTGCGCCCTTCCTTCTTGGTTATAAATGACAACAATAACCGATCCTGTAAAACCTTTCAAATCTACTTTTGTTCGAGTGTGAGTCTCTGCTGTAAGCTGTCCATCAGGTGAAACTGTAACCTTAGTTGTCATTGTTCCTCCTGCTACTTGGTTTGTTTGTTCAGCCCTTACAGGTTGAGGATTATTGCCATTTCTTCCTAATCCTTCGGGGACTTTAACCCCTACAAATGAGATATTAAATACTTGCCAAAGATCATTCTCATCTCTCCCCGAAAAGCAAGTAACTTCCTGTTGAAATGCTGTTAAATCATTCATCAGTTGACCACCGTGAGAATGTAAAGCAAAACCTGTATTTACATGAATTAATCTGACTCGTTTACTATCATTCCAAATACCTCCTCCTTCTATTTCTATTTTCCATAAATCATTACTATCACCTGAACCAGAAAACCCAAAACAAGTTACTTCTTGTTGTCCAGTTATAGGAGAAGGAATTCCAGGGTGACTATGCAAGTTTTTTTGCGTTAAAATATGTTCAAATCTCAACATATCACCATCCTTGACAGCTTGAAGTTCATTGTCTCTCGGATTGCTAACATTAACACTTTTAACAATCCAAAAATCATTGTCGTCACCACCAGCACCATTATTAAAGCAAGTTACTTGTTGCTGTTGTGAACTGTTGGGATGTTTATAATTAATTGGATGAGAGTGAAGATGAAAACCGGTCAAGGTATGTCTCATCTTGATTTGACTTCCATATTGAACGTCCATACTTATCTACTCCTTTTGGGTACAATTATTAACTAAAGAGCAATATGACAGAAAACTGATTAAAATAGTGTTCTTGTAAGTTATATAAAGTCAGAAAAAGACGGAACTTTTGTAAATAATCTTTACAAAAGACTGCTTTTAGCGGATAATAGCGGATAAAGACTTGTAAAAACCATTAAATAAGTATGAATCCTCAAGAGTTAGTAAGCTATTTAGAGGAGTTGATATTCTCCTCAACAGGTAAACACATTGATAGTTTACAAACGGCTATTTTAAAAGGAGTCTTAAACGGTCAAAAATATGCTGATATTTCTCAAGAATATAACTGTAGCAAAGGTCATGCAAAAGATGAAGCTTATAAACTTTGGCGACTTCTATCTGATACTTTAGGAGAAGACATTAATAAATCTAATTTTCGTGCAACGGTTGAAAGAATGATCGCAAAAAATTTTAGAGGTATTGGGAATATTGGTCAAGTTAACAAACTGAATTTTTGTCCTAATTCTGCTAATGACCTTGAAGATAATGACGATATTATTAACGATGATAAAATTATAGTAGAAGCTATAGAGAAGAAAATGAAAAGAGAAACGATTCCTAGATTAGTTAAATTAGGATTAACCTCAGAACAAATTGCTGAAGTATTAGATTTATCTGTTCAAGAAATTAATAAAATTATAGTTAGTCAAAAATAGTATAATGAGAAGGAGTCATTTATGTCTTACACGCCTTTCAAAAAAAATCTAAACAGGGAATTACTACCCCCAAACAAGAAATAGATTTAGTGAAAAAACGAAGAGAACAAGCTCAACAACACTATCAAACTTATTATGCTAAATAAACACCTGATTTAATCTTTTTATCACCGATAGGGATAGGTGAAATACTGAATAATTGTTAAAAATTAATCTATTCCTATAAACTTTATCTAAATCAGAAGGAGAAATTATGAATCAAGACATTGACTTTTATCCTAGTAGTGGAAATATTTTTGAAGACTTAGGCTTTGAAAATGCTGATGAAATGTTAGCGAAAGCTGAATTAATTAGACAAATAACGATAATTATTCAGCAAAGAAAATTAACAGATGAAGAAGTTGCTACATTATTGAAAATAGAAACTTCTCAAGTCGTGGAATTAGTAAAAGGAAAACTATTAAAGTTTTCTACTGATAACTTAATTCGATTCTTGACAGCTTTGGGTAAGGACGTAGAAATTGTCGTAAAAAATACCCCATCTGTCTCAGGAAAAGTCACTGTTACTAATACATAATTTTCCTTTATATTAAGTTAACAATGACACGCAATAAAGAGTTTGAAAATTCTAAAATTGGAGATAAAGTAAAACCTATCTAGAGTAAATTAATAAATGCTTCTATGCTCAAATCAGCATCTCGAATGATAGCTCTTAATGTACCTTTAGCTAGTTCTTTATGATCGGGAATAACAACTTGTGCAAAAGGTTCATCTCTCCTCAAAATAACATGACTGCTTTCTCTTCGCTTTTCATAGAAACCGACTTTGCTAAGAGTTTTTATACAATCTTTTCCAGAAATATTTGGAAGTTTACTCATACAACAACCAGAAATGTTTCAAAATTTTCTTCTGGAATAGGCAAACCATCTTCTTCTAAAGCACTAATATAACCTGAAATAGCTTCTTTAATATTAGTAAGAGCTTCTTCTTTGGTTTTACCTTGACTCAGGCAACCTTTGAGACTTGGACATTCAACAATCCAGTAACCATCTTCATCTCGGTATAAAATAACTTGTCTCATATTAGTAATTGTTTAAAGAAGTTCAAGAAGTTAGTAAAACTATCCCTAGTCAGAACCAAAGTTTTTTCTGCTAAACTAGAATTAATTATAACACTTTTAAATTCTTATGACTCAAGTAACCCTATCTCAAGATATTATCACAGGTATTACCAAACTTGCGAATCAATTGAAAATTATTAAAATTACAATAATGTAAATAATACACATCATTACTCGCAAGTGTAAAAATTTAGAAGATCAAAATATAATATAATAAAGAGAAATAATAACTGAGGATGTGTTACCTGATTTCGTCTTAAATTTAGAATTAATTTGGTAAATTAGTAAATTATGGAGTAAATCATATGGTTAATACAGTACAATTAAATCTTAATGTTTTTGAGTTAACGGATGAAAAGTTCTATCAAATTTGTCAAGATAATCGAGATTTACGGTTTGAAAAAAATGCACAAGGTTACTTAATTATTATGTCACCTACAGGAGATGAAACCAGTTATCGAAATGGACGCTTGACACAACAATTATTTAACTGGTCAGATCAAGATCAAAGAGGAATACCTTTTGATTCTTCCGCAGGATTTATTCTTCCTAATGGCGCAACTCGTTCTCCTGATGCTGCTTGGATACCCTTGGAAAAATGGAATAAAATTGACCGTCACAAACGCGAAAAATTTAGTCCTATTTGTCCTGATTTTGTCATTGAATTACGTTCCCCTAGTGATAATTTAAAACCCTTACAAGAGAAGATGAAAGAGTATATAGAAAATGGAACAAGATTAGGCTGGTTAATCAATCGTCAAGATAGACAAGTTGAAATTTATCGACAAGAAAAAGAAGTGGAAATATTAGATAATCCTAATAGTTTATCCGGTGCAGATATTTTAAATGGGTTTGTGTTAGATTTAGAATTGATTTGGTAAGTAATAAATAGTATAATCTCATCCTATTTAATGAACATTTTAGCGATATTTTGGGGTAATAATCTCCCAAGTATCGGCGCGACGTAAACAGGTTTGTTGTAACTCATTTAAAGTAGATGAACCTGTACAAAAAGCCGCAATTTTTAACTCTTCAAGGAGAATAGCAAACTTTTCGTAAACCGCTTGAGATTGATAGGTTGCCGCTTCTAATAAAGGGGCCGCACTACCCACTAAAGTAGCCCCTAAAACAATAGCTTTAGCCGCATCTAAACCGCTACGAATGCCCCCACTAGCAAAAATGGGTAATTCTCCCACCTCTTGCCGTACTTCCATCAAAGATAGGGCGGTAGGAATACCCCAACCAGCAAAACAATGGGCAATTTTGCGACGACGAGGCTCATTTTGTCGATAAGCTTCCACTTCACTCCAACTGGTTCCCCCTGCACCTGCAATATCTATCGCTGCGATGCCACAATCAGCCAGACGACGCGCTACACTGCCACTGATACCATTACCAACTTCTTTGGCAATGACGGGAACCTCTAACTGAGTGGCAAGGGTTTCAATTTTTTGATACAATCCCTTCCAATTGCGATCGCCTTCTGCTTGAACCGCTTCCTGTAAAGGGTTAAGATGGAGAATCAAGGCATCCGCTTCGATCATCTCTACCGCTCGTCGCGCTTGTTCAAGACCATAACCATAGTTTAGCTGAACGGCTCCTAGATTAGCAAACAAGAGAATATCGGGGGCAACTTGACGAATTTTATAAGTTTGACCCAAATTTGGCTGTTCAATACCTGCCCGTTGTGAACCTACCCCCATAGCAATGCCCAAAGCTTGCGCGGCTTCTGCTAAATTTAAATTAATGGTGTGAGCCTGTTGTGTCCCCCCTGTCATGCTACTGATGAGCAATGGAGCTTGTAATTTTCTGCCCCAAAGCTGTAAACTAAGGTCAACTTCATCAAGATCGATTTCCGGTAAGGCTGTATGTTCTAAGAAAAATCGCTCAAACCCTGTGGTGACTCCTTTACTCCCCACATCTTCTTGCAGTACAATTTTAATGTGGTCAGATTTTCGGGTTTCTGTGACGCTAGATAAGTTAATTTGAGCTTCATTTAATTGGGGGGACATAGCTGATACTTGGGAATAGTGAACAATTTTTCAATAATCTTTTTTAAACTATTTTGCACTAAGATTTAAAATTTATCTACTTAATATTTGATAACATGGGTTTTAATCACAACTTAAATTTAGTTTAATGTTATTATTATATCACAAATATTATTTTAAATATTAATTTATTATTGTTATTTTTGAGACATATATAACATGGAAATTCTCCCAGGTATTAATAAGTTACGTCAACTTAATCAAATTAATGTACAAAATAATTGGTTAGCTACTTCAGAAGATATAGATCTAAACTCAATTAATTTTGATAAATTAGAATTAATTCAACCTAATGATCAAGGATATTTGACTTGGGAAGCCGGACATAAAGTTAAATGGTTCGTCCAAAAAATACTTATTCCTGAGCATTTACAAGGCTATCCTTTAGGGGGAATGATATTAAGATTATCTTTAGCTTGGTGGGCCGAAGATGCTCAAATTTTTGTCAATGGCCAATTAGTTCAAGCAGGAGATTTATTTGATTCTTCAGCTAGAATTTTATTAACTTCTTCGGTTCGACCAGGACAAGAAATTATTGTCACTTTACGGTTAATTAGTCCGGGTCATGATATTGGAGGTTTGATGCGTTCTCTTTTAATTTATGAAAGAGATTCCCATATTGATCCTGGTTTTGTAGCTGATGAATTAACTATATTATACAATTATTTAACTACATTTGAATCTAATAATTTAACTTATTTAGAAGATTCCCTTAATCAAATTGAGTGGGAAATAGTGGGGGATGCTCATAAATTTGATAGTTGTTTAATGAAAATACGTCAAACATTAGAACCTTTAGGAAATAAGATTAAACAGCGTAATTTTAATATACTAGGTCATGCCCATTTAGATATGGCTTGGTTATGGACAGTTTCTGAAACTTGGGAAGTGGCCGAGCGTACATTTAATTCAGTTATTAACTTACAAAAAGATTTTTCTTATCTCACATTTGGTCATACAACCTCTGTTCTTTATGCTTGGATAGAAAAACATCGTCCTCAGCTTTTTCAGCAGATTCAAGCTTCATATAAAGCAGGTACATGGGAAGTTTTGGGGGGGATGTGGGTCGAACCAGAGGTTAATTTAGTCTCAGGAGAATCTTTAGTAAGACAATTACTTTATGGGCAAAATTATCTTAAAGAAAAATTTGATCAGATAACAAAAGTTGCTTGGTTGCCCGATAGTTTTGGTTTTTCATGGCAACTTCCCCAACTTTTTAAACAAAGTGGAATTGAGTATTTTGTTACAGGTAAACTTCACTGGAATAATAGTTTTAAATTCCCTCATGGTGTCTTTTGGTGGCAGTCTCCTGACGGCACAAAACTATTAACTTTGATGTCTCCTCCTAATGTAGCTGGTGTGATGGATACTAATCCAATTACCATGACTAATTATAGTGTTCAATGGGAACAACAAACAGGGTTAAAAGAAATATTTTGGATTCCAGGAATAGGGGATCATGGTGGTGGCCCAACCCGTGATATGTTAGAAGTTAGTCAACGTTGGCAACAGTCTCCTTTCTTCCCTAAAGTTGAGTTTGTAACTGCTAAAAATTATTTAGATAAAGTCGCTAATCTCATTGATAAAAGTTTGGATGTTCCTGTTTGGAATGATGAACTATATTTAGATTTACATCGAGGTTGTTATACCAGTCATGCTGATCAAAAATATTTTAATCGTCGTAGTGAAGAATTATTATATAAAGCTGAATTATGGTCATCTTTAGCAACAATTATACAAGGAAAATCAGGAAATAATAATAAGCAAGAAAAAATAGAATATGCTTGGAAAAAAGTTTTATTTAATCAATTTCATGATATTTTACCAGGTACTTCAATTACAGATGTTTTTGTAGAAGCAAATGAAGATTGGCAAGAAGTTGAAAAAATCGGCACAGAAATATTAGAAGATGCTTTACAAAACATTATTTCTCACATATCTTTTCCTTCTCCTCCTCATATAAATAGTCAACCTATTGTTATTTTTAATCACTTAAACTGGCAAAGATCAGAAGTTGTAGAAATTCCTATTACAGATAATAATGTACAAGTTTATGATCTCGAAGGAAATCAATTAATCCCTCAAATATCTCATGATAATAAACTACTATTTTTAGCCCAAAATATTCCTGCTATTGGTTATCGAGTCTATTGGTTATCTAATAAATTAAATTATTCACCAAATCAGACATTATATACTGAAAATAAATATGTTTTACAAAATGAATATTTAATCGTTAAGATTAATTCACAAACCGGAAATATTGATAGTATTTATGATATAAAAAACCAACGAGAAATTTTACAAGGAATTGGTAATGAACTGCAAAGTTTTAGAGATAAAGGTCAATACTGGGACGCTTGGAATATTGATCCTGAATATCATAAATATGCTTTGCCTGATACGGAATTAAAATCTATTGAAACCTTAGAAAGTGGGCCAATTAGATGGCGAGTTCGTGTTATTAAACAATTAGGTAAATCAGAATTTTGTCAAGATTATATTTTACAAATTAATTCACCCATTTTAACTATTAAAAATCAAGTAAACTGGCAAGAAAAGTATGTTTTAGTTAAAGCATCTTTTCTCTTAAACTTAACAGGTGATTATACAACTTATGAGATTCCTTTTGCAGCTATTGAACGCACAAATTTACCTCAAACACCAGAAGAATCTGCCAAATGGGAGGTTCCTGCTTTAAGATGGGCAGATTTAACCGATAATTCAGGAGACTATGGGGTAAGCTTGTTAAATGACTGTAAATATGGCTATGATAGTCAAAGCGATCGCCTACGACTGACTTTATTAAAAAGTCCTCGTTGGCCAGACCCTACTTGTGATCAAGGCATTCACTATTTTACTTATGGTATTTATCCCCATCAAGGTAATTGGAAAGAGGCAAAAACTGTACAACGAGGTTATGAATTAAATCTTCCTTTACAGGTAGTTTTTCCTAATAAGAAACTCTCAAAAATTACTCAATTACCGCCTGTAGCACAACTTCTCAATATTTTAGATGATAATCTGATATTGTCAGCCTTTAAACCCTCTGAAAATCAAGCTAATTGTTGGATTTTACGATGTTATGAATCACAAGGGAAACCCGCTAAACTATGTTTAGAAAGCGATTTAAACTTACAAGTAACACATCCAGTTAATATTTTAGAGAACTCTGTACCTGAATTTTCTCAAATTGAACCTTGGAAAATTGTCAGTTTTTCTGTTAACATTATTAAGTAGATATCATTTCCCTTTGAGATATGGATGTGGAACGGGCATTTTGCCTGTGTCACAATTTTTAACATGGTGGGTTACGACGCGCCCTAAAACTTATTAGTTTTCCCTCGAAATCGTTGCCGCGTCTAACCCACCCTACGAATCTTTTGTATTAAATATTTAAAAATTATGTCTGAGAATTTTAAAAAAATTGTTATGGTTTTAGCGAGTCTTGCTTTCTTAGCTACCATGATATTTCCCTTAATGGGGTCTTTAAATAAATCCCCATCATCCTCAGAAAAAAGCAATGCAACGACGAATGAATCTGAAGACAAACAATTAAATGCGGTGGTTCAAGGATACGAAAAAGTCTTAGCTAGAGAACCCAATAATCCTACTGCTAAACAAGGATTACAACAAGTTTTAGAAGCTTTAGTTGTAACTAAAATCAAACAAAAAGACTTAAACGGTGCGATTCCGGTGATGGAAAAATTAGTTAAAGTTGACCCTAGTAATAGTAAATATAAAGAGATATTGACCAACATGAAACAAGAAAAATCCAAGCTAACAAACAAAATATTAGAACCTATACCTCAAGCTACACCTGAACTTATTCCTGAACCCATTCCTGAACCTGCTATCCCAACAAATCCCTAATAATTGAGAGACAAAATGAATTAAATAAAATTTGTGGGGGCGGGTTTTTGTAGGGGCGGGTTTTTTACAGGAGTTATGATGCTCACAAAAAAGTTAGATAAACCCGCCCTATGTTCCCTGATGCTCACAAAAAAGTTAGATAAACCCGCCCCCTAAAAGTCATGGCGGTTGCTATATGACCCAAAAAAAAGTCCGCGTTACCGGACTTATCAAAATTAATAATTAGGGTTTTTGCCTTTATCTAGGTTTAATAACCAACCGTCTATCAGGTTCTTGACCCCGACTTTCTGTCTCTAAATCAGGAGAATCCTGCAAAAACGAATGAATTTGACGACGTTCAGCCGAAGACAGAGAAGACATTTCTATTTCTCGGCCCGTCTGACGAACTTGTTGAGCAATCTGTTGCACCCAAATTTTCAGTTCTTCCTGACGCTTGAGACGATAACCGCACAATTCAACCGTAAATCCCTGTTGTTCAGAAGAATCTACACTTAAATTAATTAAAGTATTAGCAAGATACTGTATAGCATCAAGACCTTCCCCTCCATTACCCAATAAAAGGGCAATCTGTTCCGGTTTCAGTTGGTTATCATTAATTATTAACCAACACTCATCAGAGTCCGAGAGTCCATTGCTGCGATAGTCTAGCTTAACCTCTGCCGGAAGACCCATCAATTTTAGTAGAGTTTCTAGCCACTCTTTACCTGGCTTCCCTTGTTGCTCCATTTTTACGACTTTGACCTATGTTTTAGTGAAACTTTAAGAGGTTTTTTCTTTTTTCTTAGAACGCTTCTCAAATGGTAAGGCTTCCTTCGCTTTTTCCGCTTTTTCTTGTTGTATCACTAATTTTTGCAAGTTTTCTGGTAAAGGTTCCCGCATCAGGATAACTGTTTGTAGAGTTTGGAAAATATTAGCCACCACGATATACATCAGAACCCCTGATGGCAAAGGAAAAAAGAGAAACATAGCACTAAAAATCACCGGAGTAATTTTATTGACCGCTTGTTGTTGTTGGGCCCCACCCCCCGAAGAACCAGACAATTCTTGGTTGATATAGATACTGATACCAAAGAATAACACCATCCCCAGAATATCCCAGTTAATGGTTCCATCGGCAGCCGTCACTCCCACTTGTCCCAAAGCTTTAATAAAGAGGAAACCCGTATTAGCCGCAATACCTGGAATTGTGGCCTGAATAGTAGCGTCTCCAGGAATCAAAGCTTCAATCGTGCCATCTTCATTGATTTTTAGCCGTTCTGTCCCTTTAGTAACTGTAAGCTTAGGTTTTAGGTCACTATCTGGAATATTAGCCTCTAATTGTGACAGAGACTTGCCTTCAGTAGTTTGAAATTCAACCGTTGTTTTGTCTCCCACTGCCAGCTTATTGCCCCCAGGTAACAGGGCCGTAATTGGATAATGAAGACCATCACTGATGTAAATGTTACTCGGTTTAGTGGCAAACGGTTGAGGGGCAATAAGTTCAATCTGTTCTCTAGGGAGAATTTGGACATCAACCGTATAATTAATGTCAGAAAAAGGTGAACCGCGCAAAGTCGCAAACAACGCGAATAAAATCGGCATTTGTAACAGCAATGGTAAGCAACCCGCTAAAGGATTACCAAATTCCTGCATTATCTTACCCATTTCTTCCTGTTGTTTAGCCGGATCATCTTTATAGCGTTTTTGAATTTCTTCTTGTCGCTCTTTCATTAGCGGTTGAGTAATCCGCATTTTTCGCATATTGCGAATTTGTCCCGCACTCAGAGGATATAAACCAAAGCGAATTACTAGGGTTAAGGCAATAATACCAAAACCGTAGCTAGGCACAATCCCGTAGAAAAAATCCAGGATTGGCAGCATAATATTTGTGGAAATAAATCCGACACCAAAATCCATTAGTCTTAATCCAAGCTTTTCCGCTCTAAAGTGATCTATCGTCTAATTTACTCAATAATAAAAGTCAGCAAGAGATTAATGATCCTCCTGCCTCGTTTAATTTTAGAATCTATTAACTGGTAATTGCGTCAATGGAACGACCCGTTTTAGCCGCCACCTTTTCAGCCATATAGTCATAAATTTCCCGAAATTGGGGAACAGCCCGCATCTCCAAACGACTTTTATCTCTGAGGGTGACAACAATATCTCCCCACATACCAATTCCTCGTGGCATTTTGACGATCTTAACAATTTCACCATAGATAATATCAGTGCGATCGCGTCCCATCCAACCCCCAGTCACAGAAATGCGACGGTCAGTAATCCGATAACGTAACCAGATAGCGCGAACAACCGCAGAGACAGTCAACGGTAAACAAATCACCGTAAACCCCAATAAAATATTGATGATTAAATCCCCAATGTGGGGGCCGCCTTCATAAAAGGTGTTTTCTCGTATGCCCATAGATAATCTCGGCTTTGATGAACAACTCCTCTAATTCTCGCAAAAAATGTTCATAATTGCACTCAACTGCGTTACGCTTTACGGCTACCACTACCTTACATCCGGTAGAAATAGCCGGGATTAAAGGGCGAATAACCGCTCTAATTTGTCGTTTGAGACGATTACGAACAACGGCTTTTTTACTAACCTTTTGACTCACAGAAATGCCAAATTGAGGAGGTTCTGTTTCTCCAAGCGGATCAGTCTTTGATAGCACCCGTAACACAAGATGAGGGCTTTGATAACGACGACCCTGTTGATAGACGGATTGAAACTCTTTGGGGTGCTTCAGTCGGTTAGCTTTGGGTAATCCCACTGTTTTGACAGTTTAGCCTCAATGGTTAAGAGAATTTGTCCTATTTTAGACGCTTAACCGATGCCGTCCTTTTTTCCGTCTGGCTTGGATCACTCTACGACCGTTTGCTGTCTCCATTCTAGCCCGAAAACCGGACGTTCTCTTGCGTTTACGATTAGTTCCCCCAAGGGTACGCTGAGTCACAAATTTATTCCTCCAAAAAGCTACTGTTGTCTTAAGTTCTTAAAAGACACAGCTTTTCATTATATCCTGAAACCTTACACAGGTAAAGGGGTCATCTTATGAGTACGATTGAAATTTGACACACCTCAATTTGTTGCTATAGTAATAAAATAGTAATAAATAAAAAGGTTGCTATGACTCAATTACTGAAGAAAGCATTTTCTGAAGCCTCAAAATTGCCAGAAAATGCTCAAGATGCGATCGCTGAAATTATCTTAGCTGAGATTGCCTCACAAGAGCGTTGGAATGATTTATTTGCTAAGTCTCAAAATGTGCTGGCTGACCTTGCTCAAGAAGCACTGGCTGAGTATCAAGCGGGTAAAACTCAACCGCTTGAATGTGAGGATCAATGATTTCCAGAACAACGAAAAAGTTTTGGAAAGCTTATGCCAAACTTGATGAAACCATCCAGCAACAAGCTCACAATTCCTATCGTCTTTTCCGTCAAGATCAATACCATCCTAGCCTACACTTCAAGAAAGTGCATGACACTTTACCCATCTATTCTGCTAGAGTAAACCTTGATTATCGTGCAGTTGGTATTCTTGATAATAACGAAATTATCTGGTTTTGGATTGGTACTCATGATGCCTATGAAAAGCTTCTTTCTCGACTTTGATGGGTTATAGTCTAATAGGCTTACCAAATAAGAATAAAATAATCATTCACTCTTTCTATTTAAAATTTGTTGAGAAAACCAATTTGCCACACTAACATTTGTTTCTTGGTCTAAGCGTTCTAAACTTTCCACTAATAACTTAATTGGTAATCCTCTTAATACTAAGGATACATCCCCTTGTTGATATTGTCCATTATCTTGTAATTGAAAAGCAAAAACTCGTTTTGCTTGTACATCAATTACCCAATATTCAGGAATTCCTAAATCAGCATAGAGATGTTTTTTTTCATCTAAATCACTGGATAAAGTTGTATCTGAAATTTCTCCAACTAGGTTAGGAACTGGCCATTGATCTAAATTAATATAACGACTTTCTCCCTGTTTCCATTTGGGGTAATCTTTTCCCAAATAAACTACTAAATCTGGTGCTGCTGAACGTTTTTCTCTCTTTTCTAATAATACACCTCCAAAACTATTCATGTTTATTTCTGGATGTTGGCTAAACCAAATAAACAAGATCATGGTAAATAAATCATTAATAGAAGTATGATTAATCCCTTCTTTTCCCATTTGAATTAAGAGTTTATTTTGATAATAATATAATTTAATTCTTTGCTCTTCTAAAGTATCACGATAGTTAAGATAATCATCCCAATTTGCTGTTTTCCATTGGGGTAAAGAGAAGAAAAAAGAGTATGATATTTCTGGAGAAATTATTGAAGTCATGATGTTGGTTATAGATTGATTTATGGGTTCTACCAGACAAGTTATGCTAAATTATTACAAATAATAAACGTTAATTATTAGTTTAACATAGTAAGTCCGACAGAACCTAATTCTGTATCATGACTTACGCATCAGCAATAAATTTAGGGTCAATTCATGAATTGACCCTACCAAAACACTCCATATATAGAGCAGTTGTTTAAATCCAGGGAATTTTGCCTTCTTAGTTAACCTTTTTCAATGGATAAAATCCAAGTTCCTACATAAAGTCGAACGGGAATATTGCCAGAACTCAGCACATCACAAATAAAATAATAAGTTCCAGAACTGGGATTTTTCACATTAGAAAAGACAATATCAACTTTTTGACTAGCTTCAATATTTTCAGCTAAATCAATTTCAATCACTCGACTTTCTTTATCCCAATATACTTCTCGTATAGGAACAGTCTTTCCTTTAATACGAATTTGTACAGAGTCTAGGTCAAATTTTCCATTAAATTCGGGTTTCTCTAAGTAGGAGATATAAAACTTACTGACTCCTTGAGTGAGTTTCTTCCCAGGTACATAGAGTTTATAACGTTCCCCAACATTCTCTGGCCGGCCACCAAAGTCTAAATGATAATCAAGGATATTATTACGGTTATCAACCCCACTAAAAATGGTTAAACCAGGGTTACTTCCGGCCCAAGTCAAAGCTTGTAGACCGGTCAATAAGCAACCTGATACAGCTAGGGCCGCTAGTAATCGTTTAGAGACAAAGCTTAAGGAGAATTTAGGGTGCTTATTCATAAAAGGTTTTATTAGAAGAAAATGGGTTTTTGGACAGAGTAAGCTAGACTTACCCTAAATTTAAGGATAGCAAACTAGAATCTATATCGGTGGCAGTTCAGCTTAAGACATTGAAATTTATGGTTTTAATCCAAAAATGCGATCGCCTTACCAATAATAATTAATTTAATTTTTTCTTGAGAAATTGGATAAGATTCATAAGGATTGTCTTTTAAGAGATATAACAACTTAGTTACTTGTTTTGCTAATCCAGCACTCACAAGCTTTCTCGTGTCTTTTTCAGCTTGTTTAGTAAAAAATAATTGCCAATTATCCATTTAAAATGTCTCTAATTGCCGCTTCATTTATACAATCTTCAATCGGTGTATTTCCCCCTTCAATGATGGACTTAACCATACCAGGAATAGAATGTAAATAAAGTGTTTCTTGAATCGAATTCCAATCTTCTTCTGCAATTAAAACAGCATTTCCTTGTGTACCCGATAAAAGAATCGCTTGATGATTATCATTGGTTTGATTGACCAACTGCTCGATTTCATCCTTAGCTTGATTAATATTAATAATTTTCACAAAATACTTCTTGGATATGCTTAACTATAATTATTATAGCAACTGATAAAACAGCAAAAAGCACCCCCTTTATAGAGAGTGCTTTTTGTTAATTATTCAGTTTTATTTAATCAAGGAATTAACCATTGATAGCGGGAGCAGAAATAGGTTCAGCAGAAGCTAAATCTAAGGGGAAGTTGTGAGCGTTGCGCTCGTGCATTACTTCCATCCCGATACCAGCACGGTTTAATACATCAGCCCAGGTTCCGATTACACGACCTTGTGAGTCTAGAATGGATTGGTTGAAGTTAAATCCGTTTAAGTTGAAAGCCATGGTGGACACACCCATTGCGGTGAACCAAATACCGATGACAGGCCATGCTCCTAAAAAGAAGTGTAAAGCGCGGCTGTTGTTAAAAGAAGCGTATTGGAAAATTAAACGGCCAAAGTAACCATGAGCAGCTACAATGTTATAGGTTTCTTCTTCTTGTCCAAACTTGTAACCGTAGTTTAAAGACTCGATTTCAGTGGTTTCACGAACTAAAGAAGAGGTTACTAAAGAACCGTGCATCGCGGAGAA
Organism: Aphanothece sacrum FPU1; assembly: GCF_003864295.1. NCBI lineage: Bacteria > Bacillati > Cyanobacteriota > Cyanophyceae > Chroococcales > Aphanothecaceae > Aphanothece > Aphanothece sacrum. The sequence goes on from NZ_BDQK01000016.1 coordinate 339,691, forward strand.
CAAAGAACCACCAAAGACACCAGCAACTCCCAACATATGGAAGGGGTGCATCAAAATGTTGTGTTCAGCTTGGAACACGAACATGAAGTTGAAGGTTCCAGAGATTCCTAAAGGCATACCATCAGAGAAAGAACCTTGTCCGATGGGATAGATTAAGAATACTGCAGTTGCCGCAGATACGGGTGCGCTGTAAGCGACACAAATCCAAGGACGCATTCCTAAACGGTAGGAGAGTTCCCACTGACGACCCATGTAGCAGAAAATACCAATTAAGAAGTGGAAAACCACTAATTGGTAAGGGCCGCCGTTGTAGAGCCATTCATCAAGAGAAGCTGCTTCCCAAATAGGATAGAAGTGTAATCCGATAGCGTTAGAAGAAGGAACAACTGCACCAGAGATGATGTTGTTTCCATAAAGCAAAGAACCAGCAACTGGTTCACGGATACCATCGATGTCTACGGGAGGAGCAGCGATGAAAGCGATGATGAAGCAGGTGGCAGCAGTTAAGAGGGTGGGGATCATTAAAGTACCGAACCAACCTACATAAATGCGGTTGTTGGTGCTTGTTACCCACTGACAGAACTGTTCCCATACGGAGACGCTCTCGCGTTGTTGTAAGGTAGTGGTCATGTGCTTATAATTCCTGTATTAATTTGTCAAGGTACGATGTTTTGACTTCTCTATATTAAACAATATTTCAAGTTTTGTAAAGTTTTTTCAGAAAAATTATTTTTATCTTAATCATAAGTTTAGCTTATGTAATTTTCTTTATGTACAGTATAGGATCATATTTGAATTTAATTTCAACCTGAACGATATATGATGAATTAGGGGTGATTCTGGCTTTTATGTATTAATGGGTAAAAAACGTGATATTAAACAGGTCGATGCGATCGCCGGAGAGTTTCATATGTCAGCCGAATTAAGAGATGCTTTTGGCATATTTCTTGAAAAAGAAAAAAACAATGGTTATGGCGGTACTTTAAATGATAGAGGCGATTTTACCTATGGAGAACTCCGCCAAAAAGCTAAAGAATTTTTAGAGGATTTTAATTATGGCAACTAAAACTTCTATTACTAATTCTCAGAGTGATTTAAAACAAATTATTAGATTAATTACTAAAAGAATTGTCGGTGAAACTTGTCATAAAGTTTTATTTAGATATGGAGATGAATTACTGTTAGCTTTTGGTGAAATGACACCTTATTCTCATCCTAAGTTAGCACATTTATACAAAGGAAGTTGGCGATTAGGAACAAGGGCAACACCTTGGATTTGTAAACACAATAATCATATTTTAGTATCTTCCACTGAACTGGATTCAGAGGAAAAAATACAAACGGGAAAAAATTTATTAAAACAGTTAGAGAATAAAAAGCTGCATGAACTTATTATTGATGTTCACAATATTGGCTTAAATTTATGTTTTGAGAATAATTATCAACTGATTTTAGAGCCAGATTTACAAGATGATTCTGGGCTTACTTATTGGGAGTTGTTTATGCCAACTGAGCAAATTTTAACGGTTGGACCTGGTTTTTTTTGGGAATGTAAATCCATTCATGAACGGTGTTAATATAGGGTTGTTTTGATTCCTTGGTTCAATAATTAGAAGTATTGCTCGCCAATTTGCTTGAACAGTGATATAACTTTAATGTGTAATATTTAGCGTCATGGGAATGTCACTTAAAATCCTATTAACCCTCGGTAGCATTGCTTTAACCAATGTTCCTTTAGTCTCCTTAGCACAATTTGATAGTCGTTCTCCCTCCTTTTGTGAAAGTTACGCTAGGGATTTTGCTGATCGTCATGCTCAAGGCGGATTTTTCAGAGGTGGGGCCAGGGGGGCAGCCACAGGGGCAGCTATTGGGGCGATCGCCGACGGTGGACGGGGGGCCGGAACCGGGGCCGCCATTGGGTCAGTCGTGGGAATTATTGGGGGTAGTGCGCGTCGTGCCTCCGATTATGATAGTCTATATCGTCAAGCCTTTGATGATTGTATGCGCGGTGAGCGGTTACGATAAATTAGAAAAATAGACATAAAATTAAGGAGATAAAATGAAATTAATCAACAAATTTTTCTGGGTTGTTGCTCTTAGTATTTTAGTTACAGAACTTTCAGTTAAGCCTACTTATGCTCAAGAAGATACTCAAAATACTAATGTTGATTTAAGTAAAATTAGCTGTCGAGAAGTTTTAAAAATGCCAGGAGAAGATAAACAATTTACTTTTGTTTTTTTTCACGGATTAATAACTGGTAAAAACAAACAAATGACCATAGATAGAATTGCTTTAAGAGAAGCCAGTGATAAAATTACTGATTATTGTATTGAGAATCCCAAGGCATCCTTAATGAGTGGCTTTGAAAAATATCGTTAAACAAAATTTAACGATGGAGGAGACGACTATTCTCGATAAAATAGAAAGAGGATAGTCGTTATCTAAGAAATTATTATGACAGTTACAACAATTGAAACCCAATGGGTTCAAGTCAAAAACGGGAATTTAGACATTGATGCTTATGTGGCTAAACCCTCACAAGAAGGCGAATTTCCCGGAATTATCGTTATTCAAGAAATTTTTGGAGTTAATGAACATATCCGAGATGTAACCGAACGAATAGCTAAAGAGGGATATGTAGCGATCGCGCCGGCCATTTATCAAAGGTTAGCCCCTGGGTTTGAAGCGGGTTACACTCCTGAAGATATTAAGATCGGTAAACAGTACAAAAATCAAACCAAAGCATCAGAACTTCTCAGTGATATTCAAACCACCATTAACTATCTTTATACCTTGCCAAATGTCAAAAAAGGGGGTGTAGGTTCTATTGGCTTTTGTTTTGGGGGTCATGTTACCTATTTAGCCGCCACCCTCGATGATATAGCAATAACCGCCTCATTTTATGGGGCAGGGATTACTAATTCTACACCTGGAGACGGAGAACCAACAATTAATTGCACTGCCAATATTAAAGGAAGCATTTACACTTTTTTTGGCGATAAAGATACCAGTATTCCCCCACAACAAGTCGATCAAATAGAAACTGCTTTACAAAAGTACAACATTTCTCATCAGGTTTTTCGGTATCAAGAGGCAGATCACGGCTTTTTCTGTGATCAACGAGGAAGTTATCATGCACCCTCAGCGCAAGATGCTTGGAACCGTGTGTTAGAGTTATTTATCAGTCTAAGATAGTTAACCAGTGACCTTAAGGATAACTGGGAACAATAATTTGCTCTTTTTTGTTCATTCAACAACCATGAAATCAGACTCTAGTAACCCCAAAGCATCCAAAATTTCCTTCTCAATGGATGACTTTGCTCAAGCCCTCAACAAACACGATTATAACTTTGAAAAAGGACAAGTTATTCGTGGCAAAATTGTTCAGCACACATCTGACGGTGCTTATGTAGACATTGGAGGTAAGTCCACAGGATTTGTTCCCGTCACAGAGGCAACTCTCAAATCCGTCACTAATTTAGCTGATGTTCTCCCTGTCAATGAAGAATTTGATTTTTTAATTACCAGTGACCAAAATGCTGAGGGTCAGGTTAACTTATCCCGTCGTCAACTGCAACTGCAAAAAGCTTGGGAAAATATCGCTGAAATGTCAGAAAGTGGCCAATCTGTCCAAATGCGGGTAACGGCTATTAATAAAGGGGGTGTCATTGGGGAAGTGGAAGGGTTACGGGGTTTCATTCCGCGATCGCATCTAGTCGAAAGAGATGATGTAGATTCATTAGTAGGTCAATTATTAACCGCTACTTTCTTAGAAGTTAATCAAGAAAATAAAAAGTTGGTTCTCTCGCAAAAACGGGCGAGAATGGCTTCGGAAATGGGTAAATTAACCCCCGGAACCTTGATTGCGGGTAAAGTAGCTAAAATCCAACCTTACGGGGTATTTATTGATTTAAACGGGGTTACGGGTTTACTGCATATTACTCAAGTCAGTGGGGTAAGAATTGATGCTTTAACGACGGTATTTAAGATAGGGCAAGAAATTCAAGTAATGATTCTCACCCTAGATGAATTTAAAGGTCGTATTTCTTTGTCTACTAAAATTCTGGAAAGTTACCCAGGTGAAATTCTGGAAAAATTTGATGAAATGATGGCCACTGCTTCGGCTAGAGTGGAACAGGCTAGGGAGAAAATGGAAAAAGAAGTTGAATAAAGTGAGCAGAATTGCTTACTCGTCTAAGCTGTTGTGCATTTAAACCGCTTATTTTAAACTTTGGTACAGACGTTAAAACCCCCTCTCCCTGCTCCGAAGCTCCCTGCTCCCATGCAGTCACAACAGGTCAATTAAATGCGTGACAGCTTATTTTAGCTCACGGGGTGACAACAAGGTTAAAATGGAGGCAGGGGTTGGGGGATAGAGGTTAGGGGTTAGGGAAAATTTCTTTCATCGTAATTTAAGTTGATGACCATCTCTATTACAAAAAGAGTCAATTTTACCGTTATCAAACCTCAACATCATCTTCAATTTATCCCCAACCCCTAACCCCTAAAAACTAACCCCCCTAAAATTATGACTTTTGTGAGAGCTAATTTATTGAAAATATTGGAATATTTCTGTTTTAAATTAAGCTTAACTTTGAGCATATCCACCATCTACTACAATCGTTTGACGAGTAATTGCGCGAGAACTTTCTGAGGCTAAAAATAGATAAGTTCCCATCAATTCATCAGGGGTAAGTTCAAGAGGAATTGATTGTAATTCATTGATAGTTTTCTGCTTAGCTTCTGGTGTCACCCATTGTTCTAATTGTCTTTCTGTCATAATCCAACCAGGAGCAACTGCATTAACACGAATATGATGTTTTCCTGCTGCTGTTGCTAAACTACGAACTAAACCAATGACTGCTGCTTTTGTAGTGTTATAGGCGATCATATCGGGTTTAGCAATCCAAAAAACATGAGAACTTGTCATAATAATACTACCACCACCGGCTTTAATCATATCAGGTAAAAGTTCACGACAAGTAATAAAATAATGGACAACATTTAATTGAAATAAATGATTCCATTCTTCTTCAGACATCTCTAATAAAGGATATCTTGGATCATACCCTGCATTATTAATTAAAACATCAACAATGGGAGTTTCTTGTTTGATTAAATTTAAGGTCTTTGTCAGTTCTGAAGTATTAGTTAAATCTACGGAATAGACATTAACTTTACAGTTCAAATTTTCACAATCTTTTGCTATTTTTAATCCCTTATCTTTATCTAAATCAAGGATAGTCACTTCTGATGCTTGTTGAGCAAAAGTACGGGTCAAAGCTTCTCCAATACCATTACTTCCTCCCGTGATTAACACATGCTTATTCTTTAAATCTGGATAGACAGGAAACATGATTTTCTCCAAGTAATTGAGTAGATGTAATTGTTAGTGATGAGGAGTTTACAGAGCAAAAATTAATGCTTTTTAAACTAAAGTAGTTTCTTGTTGCATTAACCAATTTTTACTGGTTTGAAGATAGAATTTTAGTTCATCAAAATCTCCTGCTAATGGAGAACCTGGGGTCTGTCTCGGATGAGCGCATTCTAAAATAATAGGGCCAGTATAATTAATTTGATCTAAGGTCTTAAATTGGGTAGTAAAATCTGTATGACCTAACCCAATTCCTTTGCGATTAGAATCAGCAATTTGATAAATACTGAGTTTATCTTTACACATTATGATGGCTTTATTGAGATCGTTTTCTTCTAAATTCATGTGAAAAGTATCAAGTATAATTGTCAAATTATGGGCATCAACTTGATTGATTAACTCAACAACATCAACACTGGTAAGAATGAAGCGACAAAGATAACGGTTAAGGGGTTCAAATCCCAAGTTAATATTAGCTTTCTGAGCATAAATAGCAAGCTTTTTACAAGAATCAATCAGCCAATAAATTGCCCCCAAATAATCCTTAATTGATTGATTTTGAATGTATTCATGACAAGTAATAACTGGATGTCCTAATTCTGCTCCGTAATCGATTAATTTTTTGTAATAATCAATCGCTATTTGTCTACAATTTAGGTAATTATTAGCTAAATCAAAATTAGCAGGAGTCAAGGAAAAAACATCTAAATTATGATCATTTAAAACTTTTTTAACCTCTGTTGATGATACCTTTTCAATGTCAACATAAACCTCCATACCATCAAAACCCATACTGGCGATAATTTTCGCACTTTCAATTAAATCTACATCGCCAAAAATCCAATTAGTTACGCCAATTTTTCGTTTCATAATTACCTCCATTTTTTTCTGAAATAATTTGTTTTTTAGACTCTAAGAATAGAGTCTTTGATTTATATCTAACTACTGAGATGTCCGAAGTCTTATTAGCAGAAAATTTAAGAAAATAAGCACTGTTAAAGCAAAAATAGCACTACTATAAAACACCCCTTGCATTCCCCAAATAGTAAACATTCCTCCTGCTAAAATCGGGCCTAATGCTTGTCCTAAAGACAAAACTGTTGCATTAACTGCCATAAAACCTGCCCGATATTCTTGGGGTGCTAATTCTCCTAATAAAGCTTGGGTTGAAGGAAATACCATTCCATGAGCCAAACCAAATAAAATACTGGGAAGAAATAGCAACCAAATATTATGAATTAATGGTGTAATAATTAAAGCAGTAGCATACACAATAAATGAAGCTTTAATGAGAGTTACTTCAGACAAAAATCGGGCAAATAATCCTAATTGAGATGAGACAAATGCCAAAGAAAGAGCCATACTCGCTAAAATAATTCCTATGACAAAATGAGAAGCACCTAATTGAGCATCCGCTAATAAAGGGATATAGGTGAAGTAGGGACCAAATAAGAGAATAAACAAAGCAACAACCGCTATTAATAAGCCTATCACTTGGCGATTATTAATACTATTCCAAATATTCCCTAAATAGCTTTTTAATTCAAATGTTTCGGATTGAGGTCGATGAGGAATTCTCAAAAAAAATAACACAAAAAAACTAAGAGGAACTGCCATCAAAGGTAATAAAAAAGGATAACGCCATCCCCAAGTAGTTAACCCTCCACTAATTAAAGGATAAATTGCTAAACTAAGACCAATACTGGTGGCATTAAAAGCCATCGCTGCTGTTAGTAATTTACCTCGATAAAGGTCACTAATTAAGGTTAAAGCTAATGACTCTAATGGTGCAGCACCAACTCCCTGAAGAAAGCGAAATTCGATTAAAGTCCGAAAATTTGCAGCCAATGAACATACCATTCCAGCAATTGCAAATAAGAGCAACGCAGGGACTAATATTTGCTTTCTTCCGTAGCGATCTGCTAATATT